>WLGJ01000013.1 GCA_009703275.1 Actinomycetota bacterium | reverse complement strand
TGATGCCCCGTGTGATTCAGCAGCGCACGCAAGAACGGACTTCACAATGTTGTGATAGCCGGTGCATCGGCAGAGATTGCCTTCAAGTCCGATGCGAACATCAGTTTCGGAAGGGTTGGGGTTTTCGTCAAGAAGTGACACTGCAGCCATCACCATGCCAGGAGTGCAGTATCCACACTGGAGTCCATGGTTCTCTTGGAAACAGCGTTGCATCGGGTGAAGGGTGTCGCCGTCGGCAAGTCCTTCGATCGTGGTTACAGAGAGACCATCGACCTGAGCGGCGAGCATCGTGCACGACTTCGCTGACTGGCCGTCAACATGGATGGTGCACGCGCCACACGAAGAGGTGTCGCAGCCGACGTTGGTGCCAGTAAGCCCCAGTTCGTCGCGAAGAAAGTGCACAAGAAGCGTGCGAGGTTCGACGTTGCCGGACCGCTGCTCGCCATTAACCGTCACCGTGATCTGCATGTTCCCCCTCGGCGCGAACCCGCCGGAACTGCACCGGCGAACGGGTTGCAGACTAGCCGAGCAGGGGAGCGGACCGGCTCGTCGGATGCTTGACTGTTCTGGTGAGCGTCCCCCAACCGCAGGTCGCAGTGGTGTTGGCAGCAGGCGCTTCAACGCGTTTTGCTGCGGGAGCAAAGCAACTCGCCACCGTTGACGGAACACCTCTGGTGGCGATCGCTGTGCAAGCGGCGGTCAGCGCCGGATGCTTCGCAGAGGTGATTGTTGTGGCGGGAGCGGTTTCGCTTGCGTCAGTGGTGCCTGAGGGTGTGCGAGTCATCGAGAACCCGGATTGGGCCTCGGGGCAGGCCAGCTCGCTGCAGGCGGCGATCGAGGCGGCTCGGAGTGCCGGTGCGGGGGCGGTGGTCGTTGGGCTGGCGGATCAGCCGGGGGTGACTGCCGAGGACTGGCGGCTGATTTCACAGGCCGAGACGCACTTGCCCATCGTGGTGGCTACCTATGGAGGGGTTCGGGGAAATCCCGTTCGACTTGGGTCTGAGATATGGGATGAACTGCCAAAAGAGGGTGACGAAGGGGCCCGGGTGCTCTTGCGAAGAAGGTCCGACCTCGTGACGGCGGTAGCCTGCCGAGGCGACGCGTCGGACGTCGACACCCTGGAGGATCTCGACCGATGGAACTCATCAACACCTTCGAAGTGAGCGTGCCGGTTGAAACGGCATGGAAGGTGCTGACTGACGTCGAGCGCATCGCTCCGTGTCTGCCCGGCGCACAACTTCAAGAAATCGAAGGCGACGAATACCGCGGCATTGTCAAGGTCAAGGTCGGTCCGATCCAGGCTCAGTACAAGGGCAAGGCCACGTTCCTCGAGCGCGACGACGTCAACTTCAAAGCCGTTCTCGACGCTGCCGGTCGCGACACCCGCGGTCAGGGAAACGCAAGCGCCATCATTACTGCTCAGCTCGAAGCAGCCGGCGAGAGCACGCTCGTTACGGTCACCACCGACCTCACGGTCACTGGAAAAGTCGCGCAGTTCGGGCGCGGCGTCTTGGCCGATGTCAGTGCAAAAATTCTCACCCAGTTCGTCGACAATCTTGAACAGACCGTGCTCGTTGACGACTCCATTATCGCTCCGGTCGCTGAAGCACCTGCCGCTGCACCTGTTGCATCAAACGCACCGGCTGCAGTTTCAGCCGAAGAAGCTCCGACAATCCGCAAGATTGATCAGCCCGAACCCGAAGCCATCAATCTGCTTGAGCAGGCTGGTTCGCCGGTCCTCAAGCGTGCGGTACCGGTTCTTGGTGTCGCAATTGGCGCGTTGATTGTCTACGGACTTATTCGTCGTCGTCGGAAGTGACCACAGTGGCCGACGATCGAGCCCGGGTTGCCGAGCTACTCGGTCGTGCGCCAATGGGAGAGTTCGAAGTTGTCGTGCGTCGGAGCAACGGAGACCCCGCTGTCCTTCGTAACGATCCGATACTTCCTGACGGAACGCCAATGCCAACGCTCTATTGGTTATGTGACCCAAGTGTTCGGTCTGCAATCGGAACTATTGAGTCCGACGGCGGCGTGCGCGCCGCAGAAGCGGAACTGGGTCTTGAAGCGATCTCGGCGGCGCATGCTGCCTATGCGGCCGAACGTGATCAGGCCATGCCTGATGACCATGAAGGCCCGGCGCCGTATGGTGGCGTCGGCGGCACTCGTGAAGGTCTGAAGTGTTTGCACGCGCATTACGCGCATTGGCTTGCAGGTGGCGATGACCCAGTGGGTGAATGGACGAATACACAACTCATCGAACGCGGATTACTGCCAATCGATGCCCCGAAGCGAGTGGAACGATGACTGCCCCAGTCGCAGCAATTGATTGCGGAACAAATTCAGTTCGATTGCTCATCACTGCCGATGGACGGACACAGATTGAGCGATTGATGCGCATCACGCGGCTTGGTCAGGGCGTCGATGCGACCGGACGTCTCGACCCAGAGGCAATCGAACGAACACTTGCAGTGCTGCGCGAGTACCGCGAAGTCATCGACCGGCACGGTGCGACTCGCATTCGTATGGCCGCGACTTCCGCGTCCCGCGATGCATCAAACCGTGATGAATTCTTTCACGCAGCGAAGGACATTTTGGGTGTCATGCCGGAAGTCATCTCCGGCGAAGAAGAGGGGCGCCTTTCGTTTCTCGGCGCAACTGCTGATCTGGACCCAGCACTGGGCCCGTTCCTTGTTTGCGACATTGGCGGCGGTTCGACCGAGTTTGTTTTCGGAACCACCGAAGCTGAATCAACGATTTCAACTGACATGGGTTGCGTGCGGATGACTGAAGCGTGGCTTCATCATGATCCACCCACGGCTGAAGAACTTTCACAGGCACTTTCCGTCATTGACATTCATCTCGACGATGTGCTGCGCGAGATTCCGGAATTGGGCGAGGCCCAGACATTCGTGGGTCTTGCTGGAACCGTGAGCAACACTGCGTCGGTAGAACTGGGTTTGGCTGAGTACGACCGAGAACAGATTCATCATCTGGTTCTTACCCGTGCGGCAGTCGAAGATGTGTTCCGAACGTTGGCCACCGAGTCGATCGAAGAGCGCAAAGAGAATCCCGGACTCGAGGAACAACGGGCCGACATCATTGTTGGTGGCCTCTGTGTTTTGGTGGCGACGATGCGACGTTTTGGTCTTGACGAATGTCTGGTTTCTGAGTCAGACATTCTCGACGGGCTGGCCATGTCTCTCCTCGCTGATTCCTGACGAACAACCCCTCTGAGTCGATGATGGGGACGAATCGTCGGTGCGGGGTAGGTCGCTAGGATCGCCTCTCATGACCACCTTGTTCGGACGTCGAGTACTGCTTCGTCCGCTTGTGGCGGCCGATTTTCCCGCGTGGCGTGAAGTCCGACGACGAAATAGCGAGTGGCTCACAAAGTGGGAGCCAACTCGCCCTCCTGGCGCCCCTGATGTCATTGAGGATCGAGAGGCGTTCACGATCCGCTGCAACGCACGCCAGCGGGAGCGGCAATTGGGCTCGGGCTACGGATTCGGCATTTTCGTCGACGGCGAATTTTCCGGTGAGATCAATTTGTCGGCGGTGCAGCGAGGTCCATTTCAAGCCGGAAGCATTGGGTACTGGATCGACGAAGCGCGCGCAGGTCAGGGCTATACCCCTGAAGCCGTTGTTGTGCTGGCGAAGTACTGCTTCGATGATCTGCACCTGCACCGACTCGAAATCGCGATTGTTCCTCGCAATGGCGCGAGTCGTCGCGTCGTCGAAAAGTTGGAACTTCGCGATGAAGGTCTCGCAAAGGGATTCCTTGAGATCAACGGAAACTGGGAAGACCACGTTCGTTATGGCATCACGTTCGAAGATTGGCTCGAGCGAGGCCCATCACTGTGCGAGGCCTGGCTCTCGTGAGCGATGCGGCGATGCGTCGCCCCCAAGCCAAACCTGACGGAGCGTTTGTTGCGTTTCGCTATCGCAACTTTCGCTGGATGTGGAGTGCGTCGCTGCTTTCAAGCAGCGGTTCCTGGTTGCAGATGGTTGCTGTTCCCTATGTGGTCTACACAATTACCGGCAGTGGGGCTTGGCTGGGCTTCGCAGGATTCCTCGGGTATGCCCCGATGGTGATTACCGGGCCATACGCCGGATCAGTTGCAGATCGTTTCGATCGTCGGAAGGTTCTGATCATCGGTGGCCTGGTCCAAGCAGCAATTACGTTGGTGCTCTGGATCGTGTGGATCGAAGGTGTGCGAAATATTGCCTTCTTCTTGGTGATCCTCACGCTTGGTGCATTCTCAGGAGGTTTCACCGTTGCCGCGTGGCAATCGTTCGTCACCGAATTGGTTCCGCGTGAACACCTCTTGAACGCAGTGACGTTGAATTCGGCGCAGTTCAACGCAGCCCGAGCTTTCGGCCCCGCTCTTGGCGGCATCGTGCTCGCGACATTGGGCGTGAGTTGGTGTTTTTTCATCAACGCGCTTTCTTTTCTCGCGATGGTTGGCGGCTTGCTCATTGTTTCCGTCCCGCCTCTTGTGCGTGCAGTGAAGGTCGGCAAGCCGCGGCCAATTGCTGAAATGCGTGAAGCCATGCGATATGTCCGCACTGTGCCGGGCATCGTCACCTGCCTCATCGTGGTGTGCTCGCTGGGAATGCTTGGCGGTCCGTTGTTCAACCTGCTCGTTGTGTTTGCAACCGATGTGTACAAAATCGGAGACGGCGCTTACGGGCTTCTTGCCGGTTGCATGGGCGCTGGCGCAATCATCGTTGCGCCGATTGTTGCCGGACGCGGCAGCCGAGCCAGTCGTAGTCGGGTATTGACAATCGCGATGGTCGCCTACGGTGCGGCCCTCGTGGCCCTGGGGGCAGCTCCCGTGGTCCTCGTTGGTGCAGCAGCGCTGTTGGTCGCGGGTGCCGGTTATCTCGGGATCACCGCCAGTCTCAACACCACCGTGCAGTTGCAAGTAAAGGAAGAGATGCGCGGGCGCACTATGGCGCTCTATCTGATGGTTCTCACCGCTGCTGTTCCGTTTGGTGCGCTCATCCAAGGTTGGCTGGTCGACATCATCGGAGTTCAAAAGACCGTCGCTGGTGCAGGTGCCTTGTTCTTGGCGGTGTTTGTTGTGTTGCGCTTTGCGCTCAACCGACTTTCAACGATGGATGCCGTTGATCATGAATTCGGCGCGGTAGATGCACTGCATATTGCTGAAGCAGAGGCGACCGAAGCGGCGATTGATCCGCTCTAGGTCTCTTCGTTCGAGGTTCAGTCCTCGTCGAAGCGCTCATTTTCTTCGTCGAGTTCGCCGAGATGCGCCATGCCCTGCACGCAGGTGGTGCGAATTGGGCACCAGCGGCATCCCCAGCTTGGGCGCACAACCGGAGCTCGAGTACCGACAGAAAGTTCGTGCAGTTTTCGAATGCCGTCGGCGGTGCGAGCGACGGCTGAGTGCAGGACTCCTTCGGTGATTGCTTCAGCTTGAGCGACACCGGCATCGAGGTAATACGACGCGGCGAGCCGAGGTGGCGTTCCGATTCGCATCGTTTCGAGCAGGGAGTAGAGGCGCAAATCATCAAGATGCGATGGCGACATTGAGCCAGTCTTGAAATCGATAATGACTTTTCCAGCGATGAGGCCATCGGCGCGTCCCAAGGTGAGGTCTGATCGGCCCGAGATCACGATGCGACGCTCAAGGAGTTCAAGGCGCATCCTCGCTTCGGTGACCGGCGACCAGCCGGGCTTGATCGGCGGGAAGCATTCGAGGAACGTTGCGACGCGTTCATTGGCAAAGGCTCGCAACTCGGCCCGATCGGTTTCAGAACAGGTAGCGAGCCAGCCCGAGATGGAATCGTCTGAGCGTTCGAGTCGGTCCATCGCTTCGTCGACGAGTTCAAGTGGAATGGGTCGCCGCCGCTGATGCATCGAAAGTTCGATGGCTTTATGGGCGATAGTTCCGCGGGCCAGTGGAGGGCTCCACTCAAACGGCGTTTCCTTTTCGGCCAGATGGCGAAGTTCGCAGCCATGAACCATCGAGAGGTCGTGCTTGTTGACGAAGAGGGGTGCGTCGGGACTGATCTCGCTTGCGAGGTCGGCGAGTGCGTCTTCGAGGTCGGCGCGCAGAGTGGCCTTAAGAGTGGGCGGGAATGATGGACGATCCTCGTGGGCGGCGCCAAGAAGGTCGAGGACCTCCTGTTGTGCGGGATTGAGGGGAGTCTCAGCGTCAGTCATTTCGTTGCATCGTACGGAGCGGTTCGGACATGGGCAGGGACTGTCACACCTCTCCGGCATCATCGCGGCCATGGAAGCTTCCTCGCTGCGGTTCGCAGCCGCCGCCCGATCACTTGGCGAGGTGGCGCGCGCCGCAGGGCTTGTGGTGCCAAGTTTCCGCAGTCCGCCGCGGCTCGAGGGTGTCGATCGCACGATGAAGCGCCAGGTCGACGGTGCTGGGGTTGAGGCTGTCACCGTGTCTGTTCGCATCAAGGGTCGGCCGTGGGTCTCGGTACTAGCCGACATGATCGACGGCGTGCTTGTCGCAAACGAGCTGAGTGGGCCAACAGCGGGCGCGGCTCGCACGGTGATGTGGGGTGCGGTCGAGGCCGACGTCATGCGCGGAAGCGAACCGTTGGAGCCCTCACGTCAGGGTCAGCGTCGCTCCGGGCGATCTGCAGCCGGCCACGCCGCTCGCAGGGCCCCGCAGCCTGCTGGGCAGCCGCAGACACGGGTGGCGTAGTCCTTGCGGCTGAGCTCCACTGAATGGGGCGGTACCGTTGTTCCATTCCAGCCCGGATGGCGGAATTGGCAGACGCAGGGGGCTTAAACCCCCCGGCCTTTCGGGGCTTGTGGGTTCAAATCCCACTCCGGGCACAACGAAGAGTTAGGCGGTTTCGGCTGCAGTGTCTGCCAAAGGCGTCTCGGGGGATTCCTCAGTTGCGTCATCGCGATGCGGCAGAAGCGTCACAAAGGCACAGAGGAATGCCGTGGCCGCCAGTGCGCTCACGGGATACGACGCAGCGCCCCACAGGTTTGAGGGGTAGTCGACGATCCTCTTGCCGAGAACGACGAGAAGGCCGGCCGCACTCATCGAGAGAAATGCGATTGGTGCGAGCCACGAGCGACGGTGATTTCGTAGCCACCATGCCGGTAGAAGAAGCACTGCGCCAATGCCGGTGCACCACATAGCGCCAATAGCGACACCAGCGATGAGAAGCGCTTTCGCTGGTTGTCCTTCGTTGAGCGCGGCGAGTTGGCGTTTCTTTCGGTCCGGCCAGAGAGCCATCACGAAAACTGCGAGCAACGTGAATAATCCAAAGGCGGTGCCGAGTTTGAAGATGCGGTCAGGTGCGAAACGCAGATCCACCGTTCCGCCATCGCCCTCGGGCACGATGAACGCCTGGCGCCAGCCGTCAATCTTGAGAGGCGTAAGTGTTGTTCCATTGAGAGTTGCCTCCCAACCTTCATTGAATGCTTCGTTGACGACGAGAAGCCCTTCGGTTCCACCCGCCACGGTGACCGTGCGGTCGTTTGTTGCCCAATGATTGATGTTGAGTGTGCGTGGCAATCCAGTTGGCGCTGCCATCGTCGGTGAATTGCCAAGCACGAGTTGATTGACGGTCACGAGAGATGAACCGCTTGATGCGTTGAGAAGCGTCACACCCGCATTGAGAGCCAGGTTTTCGGTTCCGCACGGCACAAGATCGAAGGGAGTGCCGTCGATCAGTGCGCCCGCCGTTGTGGCGATGGAATAGGAAAGTGTGGCTGAACCGATAGCAACTTTTGGTCCTGCGTCGCAGGCAGCGATGTACGGCACCGAGCGATCGATGGGTCCGGGATAGAGATCGGAAAGAGCCGGTACGTCAATTGAGCCGAAACCCATCACTCGTGAAGAGGTTCTGTCGTCAAGGGAGACAGGTGCGTAATTAAGGCGGAGAGTGAGAGAGCTCGTCGTGATTGGTTCGAACGTGACGGTGCCGTCGGCGGCGACAGGGGCGCTGCGGGCTTCCGCGCCCGCGTAGATCACGATGTCTTGTGGCATTGCTTCGTCGTTGCCACGGACAAGGACGAGCGATGAAATCGATCGGGTTTCGCTCCATCTCATGTCAATGAGTGAACTACCTCCAGATGCAGTGATGTCGTTTCCGCTGCGCCAATGAGTGGTGGAGTCGCTGTCAACGAGGTTGCGTGGGCCAACCTTGGGATTCTCGCCCCAAGTGGAGTCTGCAGTCACTGAGAAATTTGGTGTGCTTCCGAGCCATCGAAGAAGTGGCTGACCCTTCGTCGATGAAGCGGAAGCAAGGAGTCGGAACTTGCCGTCTTTGGGGACCGTGAATTTTCGAGCGATCTGAGATTCAGAATTGAGAGAAACGAGGGGCGATGTGGCGGCGCGGTTACGGGTGAATACCCATGCGGGATCAGGAGACCCCGGAGCTGAGAACTGATCGTTGAGTTGATTGGGTACGACGAGGCGGGGGGTGACCGGCGTTCCTGGAAGGGTTAGTTCGCGAATGCCGATGACATCGTCAATCGCGAAATAGGAACTGCGGGCGATGGAAACTTTGACCGAACTCGTAATGCCGGGGATGACATTGAGGGGTTGCTTCACTTGAATTGGCAGCAGCGTGGTCGTCGCGTCGCCGGCGTCGGTATGAACGGTGACGTCGATGGGTGAAAGCGTTGCGTATGGGCCGATGAAGAGCGCGACCTCAAGTTGATCCACCATTGTCGGCGTTGTGAATTTTGATTCGACTGAAGGATCGACTGGTCCCCATGCATCGAATCCATCAACTTCGATCCGGCGTGGTATCCACCAGGTGTTCGCGTCGCCATCCAAAATTTTCGCCGGATCAAAAGCGGGGATGTTGGCTACGAACATTCCTGGGCCAACGCTCGAGGCAGTGACTGACGAGAACCCGTCGAGTTCTTGGTAGGTGCGACTCGCCGGATCCTGCCGTGCAGGAACTACGTCGCCCGTGAAGTCGTGGATGTAACTCTTGTTGTTCCGATTGAGTCCGTAGTCGATCGTCGATGCTTGGTTGCCGTCTGTGATGATCCACTGGGAAGCAAGCAATGGTGATGGAATGCGATCGCGGGTGAGTAGGTAGGGGCGATCTCCGAATACGGACGTAGGTACGGAAAGTGTCGATGCGATATCGCCGCTCAACCACGTGGTTGACGATGCCGCGTATGTGGTCGCAACAGCGCCGCCGGGCACCGAGTAGATATCTATTTGTTGAAGGTCCCCAAAGCCATATCCACGATCGCCGAATGCGGCAGTAAGCGTGAATCCGCTTGCGGTCATTGCGTTTCGAACTGTCTCGGGCGAGGGAGCGCCGTATGCCTCTGAGCGTTGATCGTTTGGAGCAACAACTGAGGTGAATCCGCCGCGGCGGAGATAGTCGACGAGACGGGTGTCTCCACCGCGCTCGATGGCGATCTCCGTTGCATCAAGGTATTCCACAACATCCAGTCCGGAGAGTGGCGCCTGACTTCGAGTTGCCCAGGTGACATCAGATCCCCATTGAATGGGGATCTGTGCCGTAAAACCCCAGTCGAAGTCGGCGTCTGGTATTCCCGGCAGAACGAGCGCTCGTCCCGGTGAGTTTTCCGAAAGCCAACTGTTGGCTTGAATCCAAGCCGTTGGAATCTGCGTTGCGCCAGGACCTCGTGTGAGGGAGTTCCTCCAAAGGGGCCAAGAAGCAAGTGCAAGAACGACGATGGCTCCAGCAGCGAGGCTGCGCTTGAAGAGCGCTCGATTGTCAATCAGTCTCAGATCAAGCAGTCCGGAAAGAACGTGCGCGACTCCGAATGCAAGCGGAAGTGCGATGAGGGGTTGGAATTTGTAGACATTGCGAAACGCGTTGAGGACGCCATCGAGCAAGGTCTGGTACTGGGTCGTCGCTGGATTTCCAAAGAGTCCCCCGAAACCGCCGCCAACGGCAGCAACGCCGAGGAGGAGACTCGTGAGAAGGAAAGTTCGTTCTGGGAGTCGACGGCTGGCCAGACCTGCGAACCCGGCAGCGGCAACGATCGACGTGGCAAGAATCGGTATCGACCGAAGCGAAAGCGAGAATCCCGATGGGTTTGTGCCGCCGGGCAATCGTGAAACCCAGTCAGCTGTACCTCGAAGAACTTCGAAAAGTGAGGTTGGCCCCGTTGTGGTTCTTACCGACTCGGTGTACTGGAGCACATCGGGTCCGTATTTCCCGAAGAGGTAGAGGCCAACGAGCCACCACAGGGTGGCCATTGGTACGGCGACAGCCCACCAACGCAGCAGGCTTGCTCGACGCGGTCCCCGTGTGCGCGTGAGTAGATAGAGGACTGGAAGGGGAAGAACTGCGATGGTGACAGCCGCGCTTGCACCACCCATGAGGGCGATAGCAATCGCTGAACGCGCGGCGGCCTTTCGTAGAGAACCAGTTTTGGACGCACGCACGAGCGGAAGTAACGCCCAAGGTAGGAATACCAGTCCCATCGCGAACGGTGATTGCCATCCGACTCGAGAGAGGATGACGGGGGAGATTGCATAAGCAAATCCTGCAGCTATACGGGTCGATGGTCGCCCAATTTTGAACGCGTCAGCAAGGCGTACGAATCCCCAAAGTGCCAGCGCAATAAAGAAGTAAATGAAAAGTCGTTCGCTGATCCATGGAGGGATGTGAAGTGCTTTGGCTATGCCAAACCAAAGATCAAATGGAAACCAATAACCATTTTGTTGAAATTGGATGGAACCCATGTCCCAATAGGGATTCCATAAATCGAATCCGCGTCCAATCATTGTGAATGGATCAAGGATCCGATCAAGACGCGTCAGGTAGACAATTTCCCCAAATCGCTGAGCGAAAGCGCCGAACAGGATGGGTAGGGTCGCAAACACGATCCACTTCGAGGGCGTGACTGATTCAGTCAACGTCAACTCTTGCGTGGCTTCAGGGGCCGACGTCAAAGCGGTCATCGGATCTGGACCCGGAACCCGGTCATTGTTCTCGAACTGTCTTCTGAAGTATGGCCTCGAACATGTCGACAGCGCGATCCCAAGTAAAGGTAGATGCTCTGTTTTTCGCCGCATTCGCCATTTGGGCTCGCTGGCTGCCGTTGGTTGTCAGCGAGATCCATTGAGCAGCAAAGTCACTCTCGTTCGTGGCGAGGTATCCAGTGACTCCGTTGGCGACGGAATCGCGTACCCCGTCAACGTCGAAGGCGAGAGTGGGGACGGATGCAGCGGCTGCTTCCATGACGACAGTGCCCCAACCTTCGTGGTGAGCAGGATGAATCAAAATCCACGCTTGCGCGAGCTCGCTGCGCTTACGTTCTTCATCCACCCATCCAGTGAACTCCACACCGGCGCCCGCCATCGAGCGGAGGTTGTCGAGTTCTGGTCCGTCGCCCACGATCACGAGCTGTCCGCCGGTGATCGGTCGCACCGAGTCCCACATTTTGAGGGCGAGCTCGACGCGTTTATGGGGCACGAGCCTGCTGAGGACGATGAAACGTGGTTCGGTCGATGGAGCAGGTTCGAGCGGGTCGAAATCAAGTCCCATCTCGATTGTTGTGATGTGGCTGGGTGCGATACCAAGGTCGGCCAGTCCATTGGTTGTAGAAGGCGAGACGGTGACGAAGGGTGCGCGCCGATAGACAAGCGGCATCAACCGTCCTTCGAGCAAACGTCCTACAGCGGCAATCGGTTCAGGAAACTGCATGCGCCATTGCTCGGTATGAATGTGGTGGACCAAGCCGACGACAGGTTTGCGTTGCCACAGGGGTGAGAAATAGGGAATTCCGTTTTCAACGTCGATGACAACATCGACTCCACGGCGACGGCGGAAAAACGAAAAGGGTGCACGCAAATACTGCGAGTAGTTGCCACCGATACGTGTACTTCGGTAAGGGTGCGTGCCCGATGGGCCACCATGAAGGAGTTCGACATGGTGACCGCGCTCGGTGAGTCTTGACGCGAGTTGATCGATGACGACTTCGGATCCGCCAGCTTGGGGGTGGGCGGTGTCGCGCCACGCCAGAAAAACAATCCGCATGTGTTCGTCGAGTCTCTAGTGATTTTTCGAAGAGGTGATTGGGGTGGGCACCAAAAGCCCGCTTCGGGAGGCTAGGCCCAGAACCCTTGCGGATCGGGTGCGAATGCGAATCGGAACGAGATCGATTGCTGTGCGCAGGGAATCGCGCACGGGGCGAACCGCCGAGTGGTCACTTGCCACCCACGAAACGGGAACCTCATCGATTGAGTAGCCGAGAGCGACGCCAAGGCGCAGGATTTCCGGATCGAACGCGAACCGATTGTTTTCCGAAAGTGAGAAGAGCAACCGAGCAACGTCCCCGCGAAAGGCCTTGAACCCGCATTGGGAGTCGTGAATGTCGAGACCAGTTGACCAACGCATCAGTTGGTTGAAGGTTCGACCCATGAGAGTCCGAAGCAGGTTTGAGCGCTTCACTATTGAGCCGGGCACGCTTCGAGAGCCGATGACGATGTCGAACCTTGAGAGTCGCTCAAGAAAATCATCGATGTGTTCGAGTGAGGTTGAGAGGTCCGCGTCCATGAAGAGGACTGCGTCTGATGTTGAGCGCGCAACGCCCGCTCGCAATGCGGCTCCCTTGCCAAGGTTTCTCGGCAGTCGAACTACCTGAATGCGGTCGTCGCCTTGAGCGAGGTGATCAGCAAGACCCGCAGAGTCGTCGGTACTGCCGTCGTCGACAAGGATGATTTCGGTGTGGAAATCTGGGAAGCGGCGGGTGAGTTCAGTGAGCGTGGCCGGCAACGCGCGAGCTTCGTTGAACATCGGGATGATGATGCTTCTCTCGGCCCCCACCCTCAAGAGTCTAAGTGAATTCCCCTACAGGACCGGGGGGCATCTCTACGTGGGAGGCCATATGGACGAGAGGCCTACTCAGGTATGGGCAGGGCCGTCACAAGGATTGAGTGATGGACGACATTAAAACGGTCAGTTTCGATGACCTGGAATTCTTTTGCGATGGCACTTTCAAGCTGTTCTGAAGTCCGTGGGAAATGTCCGGCATCGAGTTTCCAGAAGACCCTCGAAAACCAGCGTCGTTTACGCCACACACCATCGAGAAAAATGAATGAGCCGCCTGGTTTCAATACGCGATTGGCTTCAGCTAACGACACGGGCCAGATCGAATCATTGAGGTGGTGAGAAACGCATTGCATCAACACCACGTCAGCAGTGTTGTCGGGGAGTGGAAGCGCCGAAGCATCACCCACTAGTCGCTCAATCGGCTTCTCGGTCGGCTCGACCTCGAGAACTCGCGCATCTGGATCGATGCTGTAGTAGGTCCACTCTGCGGGCCACATAGATCGACTGCGAGCAGTTCCGCCACCGATGTCAACGACTGTGCCGATGGGCAGTGCAGCGAAGGTACGGGCAGCGACGGGATTCAGGTGGGCTTCGACACGACTGCGACCGAGTAGTCGTGTCTGGAACTCATTCACTCGGGGATGAGAGACAATTCTTCCAAGGACGTCGCGAAATGACATGCGCAGAGGATAGGGGTGGAGATCCGCTAGTTTCGGGACGTCTTCCACCGGGTGGGAGGCAAAGAACTTGGGGCTTGATCTGCGATGGGTGATTCAAACGGTGAGTACCAGCGGGGTCTGCCCACGAAGGCCCTTTCTGCAGCGACATCGCTTGTCCCAAAGTCCTTCTTTCACCCGGTAGTAGCCCGGTTGCACCTTCGAGCTGAACCCGAGATGCGCGGCATCGTCGAACGATGCGATCCAACCGGAACCGCGATTGATGTCGGTACTTGGTATGGGCCATGGACCTACTGGTTATCGAAGCGGGTCCGCAACGTTCAGTCGTTTGAGCCGAATCCAAAAGTGGCGGCAGTACTTCGACGGGGCGTTGCTTCCAATGTGACAGTCCACGAATGCGCGGTTTCCGACGTTGAAGGAACTGCAGAACTCGTGCTTCAAGATCTCAGTGTTGGTTCTGAAGGCACGGCAACAATCGTCCCGGGGGTCGAAGGCGCAGGTTCACACTCGGTTCGCACAAAGCGGATTGACGACATGGGATTTACCGACGTGAGGTTCATCAAGATCGACGTCGAAGGCCATGAACTCGCGGTTCTCAATGGCGCGTGGGAAACCATTGAGCGTGATCATCCAGTGCTCTTCGTCGAACTTGAAGAGCGGATGAGCGATATCAACGGGACCATCGCAATGATGGCCGATCGCGGCTACGAAGCTCGGTTCGTGATGAACGATGTTTGGACATCGTCCACATCGATGGACCTCGCTGAATGGCAGCGCGAGTTCACCCGCACTCACGACACGCAGAGCTATTTGCAAACCGTCGTGAAAGTGAATGGGTACGTGAACGATGTCGCGTTCGTTCACCCCAAAAGCACCTGGGCGCCTTGGGACTGAACGAGACGTCTTGAGTCTCTGTTGTCGCTGATTAGTTGATCAGCGGGTCTCGTGGGAGTCCGAGGATGCGCTCACCGATTTGGTTGCGCTTGATCTCGGAAGTTCCACCGGCGATCGCCAAGGCGCGATGCATGAGTTGCAATGTGCCACCCATGAATCCTTCGTCTTCGAGGTAGACGCCAACAGGGCCAGCGAGTTCGAAAAGAATTGCCGCGGCTTCTTCTGCGTTTTCGGTGAGCAGAAGCTTGGTGACCGCGCCTTCTGGCCCGGGTTCACCACCGGCGACGGCCCGCTGTGCACTGCGCACGTTGAGGGTTTCGGCTGCTTGTGATCGAGCAGTGGCTCGGCCGATGCGACCAGCGCCGCCGGAGAGTCGTTCGGGGTTTGCATCGAACGGTGCAAGGAATGACGCCGGAGGAATGACCATCGCTCCGTCGCCGCTGCCGATGCTCACGCTTTCGTTGCCGAGCGTGCCACGAGCAACAGTCCAGCCGCCGTCAACGGGGCCGACGACATCGTCATCGGGAACGAAGACATCGTTGAAGAACACCTCGTTGAATTCGGCGCCACCGTTGACCATGCGTAGCGGGCGAATCTCGACGCCCTCTGCGTGCATGTCGACAACCATGCAGGTGATGCCCTGATGCTTCGGCAGATCGGGGTTGGTGCGCACAGTGATGAGGCCAAACGATGCAAGGTGAGCGCCGGTGGTCCAGACCTTCTGGCCATTGATGAGCCAACCGCCATCGACTCGTGTGGCCTTGGTCTTGACGCCAGCGGCATCGGAACCGGCATCGGGCTCGCTGAACAACTGGCACCAGATGAGTTCCTGGTTAAGCGCCGGCATGATCCAGCGGGCGAGCTGGTCGTCATTTGAATGCTGCGTGAGTGTGAGGATGACCCAGCCGGTGATCTGGTAGCCGGGACGCTTTACGCCGGCACGGTTGAACTCTTCTTCGATGACGAGCTGTTCAACTGCACTAGCAGCACGACCCCATGGCTTTGGCCAATGAGGAACCGCGTAGCCCGACGCAACGAGCGCACGAACGCGTTCATTGCCATCAAGATCCTTGACCGCTTCGATTGCAGCACGAGCCTCGGCACGGAATGCTTCGGCTTCGGGTGGGAGTTCCACGGCCCGGACGATCTTGACGTCCTTGCGGAGAAGGTTCGCGATGTCGATTGCGGCAGCTTCGGCATCTACCAGCGCCTCAATTGCAAGTGCGCGTCGGAGGTAGAGATGCGCGTCGTGTTCCCACGTGAATCCGATGCCGCCGTGCACCTGAATGTTCATCTGCGCATTGCGGTCGCCGGCATGAGCTGCAGTGGCGGCTGCCATCGCCGCGGCGTAAGAGAACTGTTCGCCGCCGGCTGAAGCAGCACGAGCCGCGTCCCAAACTTCAGCGGTTGCGATTTCCGTTTCAACAAGCATGTTGGCGCAGTGATGCTTCACCGCTTGGAACATGGCGATTGCTCGACCGAACTGCTGGCGCTCGCGGGCGTAGTCGGCGGCCATGTCGGTGGTTGCGCGGGCGACACCGGTTGCTTCAGCGGCCAGAAGAAGTCGTGCGTAGTCAATGAGCGACTGAGCGCCCCCAGTGATGATGATTGCTTCGGCATCGTCGAACGTGACCTGCGCGCTGCGGCGGGTCGGGTCGAGGTTGGTCATCGAGCGGATGTCGACGCCCTTTGCGGTTGCTTCCACGATCGCAAGGTCGTTTCCAACCGTGACGACGATGAGGTTCGCGAGTGTTGCGCTGAGCACGCTGCGAGCAGTGCCTGCGATGGTGTTGGTCTTGGCGGAAAGATCGTCTCCGAATCCGATTCCAGCAACCACGCTTCCGTCAGCGAGACCGGGAAGCAACTGAGCGGCAGCATCGGCTGGGGCGGCAGCAACGATCGCGGCGCTCGCGATGACAGTTGACACGAACGGGCCAGGAGCAAGTCCCGCTCCCATCTGCTCAACCACGACAACAAGCTCAGGCATTCCGAAACCGGAACCGCCGTTCTCTTCAGGAATGTGGAGACCGAGCCATCCGAGTTCGGCAAGCGCGGACCAGAAGGAGGGCATCGCCTCTTCCTTGGCTTCGAGCAGTTCGCGAGCTGCGTCGCGTGATGTGTGGCGTTCAAGGAAATCCGCAGTGACGTCAGCCAGGGTGCGGTGGTCTTCGGTGATGGCGATCGACATTCGGGTGCGCTCCAAAGAGGGAAGTGTGACTGCGGCAGCGTATCCACCCATCGGCGGTCAGGCCTATGTGGGCGGAGGGGTCAGAATGACGCCATGAAGACCGATGCGATCATCCACGGGAACCTCGCCGATGCTGCGGCCGCCATACAGCGGGCAGAGGACGCAGGGTTTGATGGTGTCGTCTCAGTCGAGATCTCCCACGATCCGTTCCTGCCGTTGACCTTGGGCGCCGCGGTCACCGAGAGAGTTGACTTGATGACGGGCATCGCTGTCGCCTTCGCCCGTAACCCCATGAATGCGGCGGTCATCGCCAACGACATCAATCGCCTGTCGAACGGGCGGTTCATCCTTGGGCTCGGCAGTCAGATCAAACCTCACATCACCAAGAGATTCTCGATGCCCTGGTCTGACCCCGCAGCACGAATGCGCGAGTTCGTTCTTGCCATCCGTGCCATTTGGGAATCTTGGAATGAAGGAACGCCTCTTGCGTTTCGGGGCGACTACTACCGGCACACGTTGATGACGCCAATGTTTGATCAGGGTCCGAGCGAATGTGGAAATCCGCGGATTTTCGTTGCTGCGGTCGGGCCCGGCATGACTGCCGTTGCTGGTGAAGTCGCCGATGGGTTGATGGCTCATGGTTTCACCACGCCGAGTTACTTACGTGACGTCACGATGGTGAATCTTGCGAAAGGCCTCGAACGGTCTGCTCGGTCACGAACCGATGTTGAAGTGACGATCCCGATTATGTCGGCGGTAGGCCGAGACGATGCCGAGATTGCGCCGAAGCTGGCAGCGGTTCGGCAGCAACTCGCGTTTTATGGTTCGACGCCGGCCTATCGCGGAGTTCTGGAACATCACGGGTGGGGCGATGTCGGTGATGAACTCAACCGACTTTCAAAGCAGGGTCAATGGGCGGCGATGGGTGACTTAATTACCGATGAGATGCTTCATCAGTTCGCGGTCGTTGGTGATCTGGATTCGGTGAGCGCGGAGATCAAGCAGAAGTTCGGTGGGGTGGTGGACCGTGTGCAGATGGGTCTGAGCGACGAACCCCTTCAACTCCGCTGAATGAATTCAATCAGCTCGTTTCGTTAGTTGAAGACTTCATTGAGCGCTTGACAACTTGCGGGCGCATCGGCCGCGTCAATCTCTGATTGGACTGCCTTCCACGCAGCGGAAGCTTCAGGTCCAAGATCAGATGCGATATCAAGACTCTCGAATTCGTTCAGCGAGGTCATGTCGCCGTTCTTTACATCAGTCGCAATTGTGCGGATTTGTTTCGCAGTAGTTCGCAGACTTGAGGGCATCTCAATCAGCATTTGTTTACCTCCGGGTGTGTCTGGCGCTCCGAGTGAACTCATGGTGTCGGCCGTGTGATCGAGGAACGTTGCTGTCTGGGTCAGGAATCCAGAGAGTTGTGTCATGTCGTTGCCTGTGATCGCTTCTTGCGCCGTCTTGAGTGTCGTCGCCTCAGATGTTTCTTTTTTGCAGAAAGCTGCTGCGTAGTCCTTCGGTGATTTCGAACTTGAACCTCCACCGAAGACAAGTACAGCTGTGATGCCACCACCGATGAGCAACACAGCGATGATCGCAACAACCGCAATAAGGGGCGCCTTGCTCTTCTTGGTAGTCGGTTGCCCGGGAGGTGGCTGTCGGTTCTCGGTCCACTGGGTTCCATCCCAGTAGCGAAGATTGCCGGGCTCCCCTTCGGGGTCCTGATACCAGTCTGCGGGTGTCGTCATCGCCGTCTCCCTGTCCCGTAACAACCAATTCGGCATGAGTTGCCGCCGTCTCGAAGCACCATAAGCCCAGTTGTTGCAGCGCGAACTTGAATCTTCGTAACTGTGACTGCTTTGCAACCGCTCGGCACCCTGATGGTTATCGAAAGAGCTACGGGGACGTTGGGATCACTAGTCGTCAGAGTGAGGTTCTGCGCATCACGTTTCGAGTGGCAGTAGTTCCTCGGCGAGCGCACTGAGTTCGGCTTCGGGATCAGCGTCTCCAACGAGGGGAATGATCACGAACTTTGATGCTCCGGCATCGATGAACTCTCGTAAGAGCGATGGAAGCGTCTCGCGAGTTGGTATGACCGAGCGCGGGTCGAGCCCTGGGCGGCGGCGTTCGATGATGTCGACAAATCGCTGGGGGAGTGGGCCGTCCGAATAGGAAATAAGCGCGCCGTAATGCTCAGGGTCCATAGTGCGGCCGTACTCACTGGCCGCCGCCTCGATGACAGGAATCGATTCCGCAACGTCAGCTGGCGAGCAGAACGATGGCAACCAACCGTCGCCGATTCGACCAACGCGACGGAGTTCGCTCGGGGCGATGCCTCCAAGCCAAACATCGAGTTGCGATTGTGTGGGACGAGGCAATACCTGAACATCGTCAACGGAGAAGAACTCGCCGTGATGGGAAACGACCTCGCCCGTCCAGCAGGCTCGCATGAGGGCGAGTGCTTCGTCGTGGCGTCGACCACGTTCGCTGCGCTCGACGCCGAACGCACGCTGCTCGGGTGGGTCAACCGCGCCGAGTCCCACCGCAGGAAGAAAGCGTCCTCCAGAAAGCACATCGAGGGTTGCCATCTCTTTTGCCAAAATCACTGGGTTGCGACCAGGGAGGACCAGCACCGAAGTTCCGAGCTTCATTCGCGTAGTCCGGCCGGCGGCGATCGCCAACGCGATCATGGGGTCGGGCGTCTCGGCACCAATTCGCTCAGACATCCAGAGGGAATCGAACCCGAGTGCTTCGCATCGATCAACGATTGCGTTGAATCGATTCGGGTCTGCAGCCCCGGACAGAGTGCCGAGGCCGATCCCAACTCGTACTTTCATGGCGCCGCTCATTCGTTGATCCTTGCACCTCTCTCGTGAAACGAGCGGGTTCCGCGCCAAGCGACCGCTGTGGGCGCGCTTGGCCGCGTACAGTCGTAGTTCTTGAACGCCCCCCGTTCCACCTTCGTTCGCATGGCACGTCTCACCGCGGCTCTCGCGGTGTCGATGGCTGTCCTTGCTGTTGCCGGTTGCTCGGGAACAGACGCGAATCCGGTAGCGACGACCGAATCCACCGATTCCACGATTGCTGCTCCTTCAGGGCCGGTTGATGGGGGAACGCTGGATATCGCGGTTGGTGCGGCACCTTCGAAGTGGGCGCCGAATTCAGGACCGTGGACAACTGATGAACTGCAAGCTGCTCGAGCCGTCTACGACCGATTGATGGTTCGTGATTCCAACGATCAACCTGTTCCGGAACTGCTTTCGAAAGCATCGGCGAATTCGAATTTCACTTCTTGGACGTTGGTAGTCCGCGAGGGCGTGACCTTTAGTGATGGATCTCCTCTCACTTCCGAAGTCGTTGCGTTCAATCTGCGTGCCCAACAGGCAGATCCCTCGAATATCGATCTCTTGGCGCCGATTTCAGCGATAACGACTCCCGATGCCCAAACTGTCGTTGTTTCGATGTTCACTCCGTGGTCAACATTCCCGGAAGTGCTCACGACGCGACTGGGGACGGTTGCTGCACCGGCAACGCTTCTTGGATTTGATCCGCGCCCTATCGGTACAGGTCCGTTTGTTTGGTTTGGCGTTGATGAAGCGGGCATCACGATTCTTGTAAAGAACGCCACGTACTGGAAGAAAGGTCTGCCGCATCTCGATGCCGTTCGGTTCCTTCCGATTCCCGAAGCTGCGGATCGGGTGACCGCTGCGCTCGAAGGCAAAGTCGGGATGGTTGCGATCGATGAGCCTCGGCAATTGGAGCGACTCGAAACCGTTCAGAATCGCGAAGCAAAAATCACAATCCATGATGATCGAAATGCTGAACGACCGAAGCTAAACGTTGCCTTCGAAACTGGCCGAGCCCCGTTTGATCGGATCACGGCACGTCGTGCGGTTGCGCTTGCAACGGATCGCGCCGAGATTCTTTCCAAGGCGTTCGCCGGGCAGGGTTCGATTGCGAGAGGGATGGTGAGCGATACCTCTCCGTGGTTCGTTGATCACTCAAGTTCCGGTCGTGACATTGATCGTGCGAAGAAGTTGGTTGAGGAATACACGGAGGAGACAGGTCTGCCGTTGACGTTCCGCCTCCTTGTGGCGCCGGGTACCACGCTTGAGCGAGTGGCATCGCTTTGGCGTGGCCAACTTGAACAGGCGGGAATCGACATGGCGATTGATCTCGTCGACCCCCAGATGCTTTCCCTCGCTTCCTTGTTGGGTCAGTTCCAAGCGATCTTGCAGGTCGGCTTCGATTCCTCTCACCCCGATGCCTACGAACCACTGTTCCGCGGAATACCTGCGCAACAATCTGTGGTGAGTGGAAACACAACCCGGTACGTCAGTCCGCTCGTGACGAAGTCATTCAATGATGCGCGTACGACTGCAGACGTGACTCGTCAGGTTGATGATTACGGAACTATTCAGGAACAGGTCGCGATCGACATTCCGTATTTGTTCCTCGTGCAGGTGCGAGAAGTTGTCGTGACCACACCCAAGTTGCGCGACGTAACGAACTGGTCAAGCGGTTCGGGCGCTGGGGGACTGGGCCAGGACGACGCAACGGTGTCGCTGGCGCAAATGTGGCTCGCTCGCTGAACGAGGCCCTGGCTTAGGCGCTGAGGGGAGTTCCTGCGAATGGTGATGGATCGCCATTTTCTGGAATCTGCGGAACGGTCCAATCCATGCGCGCAGACAAGTTTGCCGCCACAGCGGCCCATTCGGCGGGGTTCCAACCTTGAGCGACAGACTCAACCTGATGGGCTTGGTTGATGTGCACAAACGCCGGAAGCGTGTCGAGGCCAAAAGCTTTGGCGGCGGTTCGCTGCGGATCGGCGAAGATCAAGATCTCGGAAGCGAGTGGACCGACGTACTCGCGAACCTCTGATTCGGAAGCCGTCACGAGAAGAGCAATTCGGACATCGGCCTCGGAATAGTTTCGAAGGACCCGAAGGGCGGTCTTGAGAATCCAGGAACTTTCGTTGGTGTACGGGTCGAGGACCACGATCGCCAAATGGAAGTTGGTCGTCCATTCTGAGATCGGACGGCCTTCGCCAGTCAGGGGTTTCAGTTCCACAGCGGCCTGCACATCAGTAGTCACAGCCTCAGAAGGTAGCGCGAGTAGGTTGGGGGGACCGCACACGGGCGAGGTGCCCGAGAACTTCTTCAGGAGTCACCATGTTCATCCCCGAAGCACTTACTGGCACCGGGTACAAGATTGTTCTGCTGATCCACGTTCTTGCTGTGATCATTGGTTTCGCGCCGTTGTGGCTCACCCCCGTGATGGTTCGCCTCACCGCCGCCGGCGACAAAGCTGCTGCCGACGGTCTCGAGGTATCCATCCTTCGCTTTTCGCTTCCGGGCATTGGTCTTGCCGGATTCTTGGGTTTCGGCCTCGCCGGAATGAGCGAGAAGTACTACAGGATGTCGCAGGCGTGGTTGTCGATTGCCGCGGTGTTGTGGATCGTGCTTCTTGCAGTGTTGTTCTTTGTTGCTCGTCCGGCCATTAAGGCGTTCCGTGATGGAGACGCCGCTGCTCGTGGCCGCATCATGATGGCCACCGGCGTCAGCCACCTCATTCTCGTCGTCACGCTGTATCTCATGATCTTCAAGCCGGGCGCCTGAAGCATCTCGGTAGGGTGCAGGTCTGATGCACCCCGTTGAACGACTCCGATACGTAGCTCGGGCTACGGGCTATCCCCAAAGCGTGATCGTTTCAGAAACGGCGCGGGCGCTCGCAAGTTTCGCCAGTGATCCGCAAGGACTCGTCACTGCGTGTCGGCGAATGGTGCAGCGCCAACCAGGTTCTGCGCCGCTGGTGTGGCTGTGTGCACGCGTTTTGTGTGCAGGCGATCCCTACGCGGAAATTCGCGCTGCGCTGGAAGAACTCGATGGCGACCGCACGTCTGTGGAACTCGCGCATTCACTTCCTGATGAAGCCACGGTTGTTGTCTTGGGCTGGCCCGAGTTAATTGGTGCCGCGCTTCCGCGGCGAGGTGACATTGAAGTCCTCGTCGTCGATGTGCATCAAGAGGGCGGGGGTCTGGTGATGCAGTTGGTTGATGCCGATGTGAATGCACTGGATGTTCCATTAGCGGGACTCGGGGCAGCTGTCGCCGATGCTGATCTTGTGCTTCTCGAAGCATCAGTCGTTGCCCCGACGGAGTTCCTCGGTGTCGCCGGCTCACTGGCCGCAGCCTCTGTCGCGAAAGCGCGCGAGATTCCGGTGTGGGCCGTTGCCGGAGTCGGGCGGTTCCTTCCGCAAAAAATGTGGGAGCCAGTTCGTGAGCGGATCATCCCCGAAGAGGCATGGGATGCCGACGACGAGGTCATACCCCTCTCCATGCTTGACCGGATCGTGGGTCCGACTGGTCCGCTCAGCATCGCTGATGCATTGCGTCGAACCGATTGTCCGGTGGCAACCGAGTTGTTCAAAGGCGACGTCATCTAGCTCGCCGGTAGGGTTTCGGTCATGGGTGCGCCGATGACTGATTCGCCGATCGTCGATCGCTATCTCGAACTAGGGCTTCGGATGGGTCGCCACATCGATGGTTTTGTCGATGCGTATTACGGCCCAGCCCCGATTGCCGATCGAGTTGCTCGTGAGCCGATGGTCGCACCCGAGGTTCTTGTTGCCGCTGCTGGTCACCTAATTGTTGATCTCGATGCAGGAACCGACGACGATCTCCTTGATGCGTCGCGCAGAAGATGGTTGAGAGCGCAGGCGACCGGCATGCACACCACTGCGCGCAAGATGGCGGGGGAGGAGATCTCCTACGTCGACGAGGTGGAATGGTGTTACGGGGTTCGGCCCACATTCCGCGATGAAGATCAATTCGCAGCGGCCCATGAGCGACTTGATGCGGTACTCCCGGGCAGCGGACCCGTGCGCGAGCG
>WLGJ01000129.1 GCA_009703275.1 Actinomycetota bacterium | reverse complement strand
GTCTTCTCACCATCAACGGGCTTTTCGCCGCAGATCGTGCGCTCATCGTTACTGAACCGGGTGCGTGGGCGTCAGATGGTGTCGCAAACGTGCAACTCACCATCTCGCGTATTGCTGCGCGTCGCGGTGGCCGTCCCGAAGTTGCTGGCGTTGCCGTCAATCGCCTCGGTCGCACTCGCGACGCCCACTACTGGCACACGATGTTGCTTGAACAGTACGGCGATCAAGTCTTCGCTCCTGTTCACATGCGCGCCGCTGTGGCCGAAGCATCAGCGCAGTCACTGCCCATCCATGGACTCGGCACTCGCCAGGGTGCAAGCGACGCAGCCCAGGAATTCGACAACCTGCTTGATGCGGTCGTGCCTGAGATGGCACGGTCTGGTGTGCCCGTTTCCGCTTCAGCGGAGAAGGCATCCATCGAAACCTCCGGAGGAACTAATGGCGTATGACCCTCAAAAGACTCGGAACCGTCCTGCCCCCGCCGCAGACCGACCAGCGCCAGTCGACGCCTTCCTTGATGCAATGTCAGAAGTAACAGTTCTTCCCGAGGGCATCGATATCGAAGTCACCCCGGCTGGCGACACCATCGTGCACACCGCCGACGCCGATATCGCCATCACGCCCGCTGGCGACGACGTCATCGTTTCCACGCGCGACGCTCTCGTTGAAGTTCGCGCCGAACTCGACGAAGTGATTGTCGACACCGCTGGCGAAGAAATCTTCATCGACACTGCACCTCGTGCACCGTCAGATCTCGCTGACTGGAACAAAGCTCCAGTCGTGCAATCGACGGACAACGGCCGGTCGAAGCTGGCAATTGCAATCGTCGCAGCAGTTGCTGCGCTTGTCGCAGTATTTGTCGTCACTCGCAAGCGTCGCTAACGGCGCTTTCTCGAGCGAGCGTCAATCAAGAAGTACCGACGCAAGTGCCTCGATGACGTCAGAATCGATGCCGATGCTTTTCACGTAGCCGGTCATTGATCCGTATTCCGAGTTCACATGTGCAAGAAGGCGATCCATCGCTTCAGGTGGAGCTGCGAGATAGGCCGAGGGCTGGTCATTCATCGCAGTGAGTGCTTCGGGCCGGTCACGCTTGAGGCGTTCAATGAGTTCGGCCATGTTCGTGCCTGAAATCGCGTAGTCAGCGACGATCACATGGTCGGCGACGCCGATCGTAGAGAGCACCATTGCTGCAAGAACGCCGGTTCGGTCCTTGCCCGCTGCGCAATGAAAAACGGCGGGGAGATTTTCTGACTGCGCCAGGGTTCGAAACGCTTCCGAAAGTGCGGGCGCTCCGATATCAAGCATGTGTACGTAAAGTTCGCTGAGTACAACCCGTGCATCTGCGTCTTCATCGAGTTCGCTTGGTTTCCAGACCTGACCAAGAACATCGAGATGGACATGGGTGATGCCGCGGTTTGGGTCGTGAAGGTGGCCTTCCTCAACTTCGGAACCGGTGCGCAGGTCGATAACCGTTCGCAGCCCGATTTCCGCAAGTTGGTCTAACTCGGAATCGGGTAAGCGGTGAACGGCATCGGCGCGAAAGAGTGTGCGCCATTTGACCATTCGCCCATCCACGGTGGTGTAACCACCGAGATCTCGAAAGTTAAATGCGCCTTCGAAGGAGAGTTGGCGGTCGGGATGGATAGTCGCAAGAGCGAGATCTGTTTCGTTCACGAGAGTGAGGCTACGTGCAATAGGTGGGTTCACGTTGACTCCTAGCGGCTGGGAACGTCTCAACACATGTGGTGTGCAAAGTGTTGTGGCCTGCTAGGCAAACCCGAGGTGAACCCGGTAAGCGGAACGTGAACCTTCGGGAAAGATTTCGGGGAGTTATCCGACAGGTTTTTGAACGAGCACGGGGCAATGGCACTTGTGCACCGTGCGCATTGTGGTGCTCCCGAGTGCGGTGCGAGCGAGACCACCGCGTCCGTGTGTTGCCATCGCGACCATTGCTACGTCGTTGGCATTGACCCAATCGGAAACAGCATCAGCAGCATCTGCACCGATCACGGTTTCCGATCGCGCCGCAATTCCCTCTTGCGTGAAGAACGCAACTGCGGACTCAACGGCACGTGCGAGATTCTCGGGGTCGGCGCCGCCGAGTGGGGTGCCTCCGCCTGCTGTCGCTGATATCACGACGATGGACATTGACAATGCTTTGGCCCATCGCGCAGAGCGAGGGAGGATCATCGCTGAGATCGGTGAACCATCGGTGGTAACGACCATGGTTGTGCCACTGAAGGTCGAGAAGGGTCGAGCAGCTGGACCGACAAGCAGTACGGGGTGGTCAGAGCGTTTCAGTACATCTTCAGCAACTGAACCCAAAAGTGCTTTGCCAAATCCTGTGCGGCCGTGGGTTGCCATAACAATGGCGTCTTCGGTGTCCGTGACGGCATCGGCAATAGCGGTGGCTGGGAATGTGTCGGGTACAACCGACGTGTCGAAAGGAACCGAAAGAGAGGTTGCTTTTTCGTTGAGGTATGACTGCAACTCCTCGACGGTGCTTCCCCAGCCAGAGGCGAGAAGAAGTACAGAAGAATCGAGTGCGGCAGCGATTTCATTCGCGATCGGCACTGCAGTATGTGAAAGCTCGGACCCATCAAGTGGCACGACGATGGTATTGATCATGGCTTTCCCTCCGGGGGAGTGGGCACTCTTTGCTCCATGCTCCCATGCGAGTGGGGTGAAAGCGCCATCGCCATGGTTGCGGTGGGCTCAGGTGTTGAGAAGAACGACCGCATCAAGTCCTCCGCCGGGAGCAGAGCGGAGTTCTGCCCGGCCGCCTTCGGACTCCACGAGTTTCTGGACAATGGCAAGGCCAAGCCCGGTCCCGCCAAGTTCGCCGCGCTCGTTGGTCGCTCTCCAAAAACGGTCGAAGGCCCGTTCACGTTGTTCCTCGCTGAGGCCCGGACCTTCGTCGACGACGTGGAGAGCGACGACTGAGCCAGAAGGTGAGTCCTCGGTGGTGGCGTGAAGTTTGAGAGTTGAACCTTCGGGCGAGACCTCTAGGGCGTTCGCGATCAAGTTGTCGAGAACCTGGCTGAGCATGTCGGCCGAGCAACGTGCTTTCAGGCGGCATTCCTCAGAAGAAATGTGCACACCGCGCTCGCTGGCGAGAGGTTGCCATGCTGCGGCTCGTTCACGCAGGAGATCGTTGAGTTCGAGGCGACCCGGACGGGGCGACTGTGTGCGCTCAGCGCGTGCCAGCGCGAGCAGACCATCAACCATTCGAGACATACGCTGCACTTCGTTCCGGGCGCCGTCAAGATCCTCCGCAGCAGCGTCGTCAGCATCAAGCTCGAGCATTTCGAGGCGCAAACGAAGTGCCGTGAGGGGCGTGCGCATCTGATGTGACGCATCCGCGACAAATTGCTCCTGGGCAGTGACAAGTTCCTCGAGGCGAACCGCAGTCGCATTGAATGCCGCGGCGAGATCTTTGATTTCAGGGGGCCCCCGATCCACATCAGCCCGAGCGGAGAGGTCACCTTCGCCGATGCGGGTAGCCGCGTCGCGTAGATCGCCAATTGGCCGAGTCACCCAGCGCGCAAGGAGCACGCCGAGAGCGGCAGCAAGAAGAAGAGTTGCAAAAGCTGCTCCGATAAGGATGAGCCAATAGCGTCGAACTTCCGCATCGACTTGGTCTGTTGAAAAACTGACTCGAACCGCACCGAGAACTTTGTCGCCAACAGAAATGGGAACGGTGACGTAGATGAGTCCGGTTCCGAGAGTCGTTGAATAACGAGTGCCGCTCGCAATCTGGCGATTAAGGGCATCTGCGATTTCTGGCCGTGAAAGGAAATTCCTTTGTCCGGCTGCGGCTGGCTCAGAATCCGCAAGCACATCACCTGATGTGTTGACGATGACAACTCGGCCGTCGGTTGCTGCGGAGTAATTCGATACCACCGTCGCGTAGTCGACTTGAGTTCCGCCGAGAAGCGAATCGGACACGTAGGACGAAAGCACGAACGCGTCGCGCTCAATGCCCGATTTCAACTGATCCATCTGATGATCGCGATAACCGAGCGCGAGCGGCAGCTCGAGGGCAATGAGCACCACGAGCGTGAGGAGGAGATAGGTGGCGAGGAGGCGCCGGGTCACGAGTTGTTATCGCTCTCAATCGAAGTGCGAAGTCGGAAGCCCACGCCGCGAACCGTTTCGATGATGGTGGGGTCGCCGAGTTTTTTACGTAACGACGCGATGTGGACATCGAGCGTCTTTGTGGGGCCGTACCAATGTGCGTCCCAGACTTGTTCGAGGATTGTTTCGCGGGTTTGTGTTGCTCCGGGATCACTTGCGAGTAGTGCAAGGAGGTCGAATTCTTTGCGAGTGAGAGAGAGTTCTTCGTTTTTGATAGTCACGCGTCGTGTTCGGTTATCGATTACGACACCGCCGGCGAGTTTGATGATGTCGTCGGATTGAGTTCCAGTTGCTTGGCTTCTGCGCGTGACCGCGTTGATTCGCGCAATGAGTTCGCGAAATCCGAACGGTTTCACCATGTAGTCATCTGCACCGAGTTCGAGACCGAGAACTCGATCGATTTCATCGCCACGCGCCGTGAGGATGATGATCGGAACCAATGAATCGGATCGAACACGGCGGCACACTTCGTAGCCATCGATGTCGGGGAGTCCAAGGTCAAGGAGGATGATGTCGACCGGGGTGGATGAGCGAAAGGCGCCGACGCCGCCCAGGCCTGTTGATTCGCGGTGGACGCTGAAGCCCTGACGCTCAAGACCCTTGACAAGGGGCTCTGCGATGGCGTCGTCATCCTCGACTACAAGTACGTTCACCCTGCAAGGGTGGCACGCCATTGCAGTAGCCGTCAGCAGAGATTGCCGATATTCATCGGTTTTTAGGCCGTTGGTCGTAGGACTTTGCCAGTTCTTAACCATTCGCGAGGGTGTAGTTGGGTTGCGACTCTCTACGG
>WLGJ01000128.1 GCA_009703275.1 Actinomycetota bacterium | reverse complement strand
GCTGCAGTGGTCGATCGAGTCATGGACTCGAACGATCAGGAACGAGAGCGAGGCATCACCATCCTCGCCAAGGCTGCCTCGGTCACATGGAATGACATCCAAATCAACCTCGTCGATACCCCAGGTCACTCTGATTTCGGTGGCGAGGTTGAGCGCGCACTTTCGATGGTCGACGGAGTCATCCTTCTTGTCGATGCCGCTGAAGGCCCGCTTCCTCAGACCCGCTATGTCCTTTCCAAGGCACTCGGCCTCGGGCTACCGACTGTGGTTGTTGTCAACAAGGTCGACCGCCAAGATGCCCGTCCCGAAGAAGTACTCGACGAGATCTACCAGCTCTTTATGGACCTCGACGCTGATGAGAGCGCCATCGAGTTCCCGATCATTTCTGCCATCGCCCGTGACGGTAAGGCCGTCGCCGGTATTGGCATGCCGGGCGCAGACGATGATCTCACGCCGTTGTTCCAAGCGATTGTCGACACTATTCCTGCGCCAACCGGTGACCCCGATGCCCCCGTACAGGCCATCGTCACCAACCTCGATGCGTCGGAGTATCTCGGACGTCTCGCCATTGGACGAGTTGTACAGGGAACCTTGCGCCGAGGCGAACAGGTAGCCCTTTGTGAAGAAGACGAGGGCCAGAACCCACTTCGACGCAAGCTCACCCAGTTGATGTCGTTCTCGGGCATCGGCCGACTCGAGGTCGACGCCATTCGCGCCGGCGACCTTTTCATCGTCGCTGGCTTCCCCGAAGTTGAGATCGGCGACACCCTTGCCGACTCGGTGAACCCCGTTGCTTTGCCTCGACTCACTGTCGACGAGCCGGTTCTCCGTATGACCTTTGGCGTCAATACGTCTCCCTTGGCCGGAAAAGAAGGCCAGTTCCTCACTTCTCGCCATCTTCGCGATCGACTCGACAAGGAAATTCTCGGCAACGTTTCAATCAAGGTTGAGCCGACTGAGTCGCCAGACATCATCGAGGTTTCGGGTCGTGGCGAGCTTCAGCTTGCGGTGCTCATCGAGACGATGCGTCGTGAAGGTTATGAACTTCAGGTCAGCCGGCCAGAGGTCATCGTGAAGGACATCGACGGCTCGAAGCATGAACCACTTGAGCGCGCCGTGATCGATGTGCCCGATGAGCATGTCGGCACCGTCACCCAAGCTCTTGCTCCTCGAAAGGGTCGTGTCACCGACCTCCGACCTGGCGATACAGGTCGCACCATTGTGACCGTCGAAGCTCCGGCTCGAGGCCTCATTGGTTTCCGCTCGCAACTGCTGACCGCCACTCGCGGCACTGCGCTGATGCATCAGCACAATGCAGGCTGGGTTGCATGGGTCGGCGATCTTCCAACCCGTAAGGGTGGGGCGATGATCTCGGACCGTCAAGGCACCTCAACTGGCTACGCCATTGGCAACCTTCAAGAACGTGGCGAGATGTTCATCGGTTCGGGTGAGGCCGTCTACGAAGGCATGATCGTCGGAGAAAACTCTCGAAGCGACGACATGATGATCAATATCGTGCGCGAAAAGCAGAAGACGAATATTCGTACGCACTCTGCCGACGAAGCCATCAAGCTCGTCCCGCCGCGTGAAGTCACCCTCGAAAATGCGATTGAGTTCATCGGTGACGATGAACTCGTCGAGGTAACTCCTCAGTCACTTCGTCTACGCAAGCGAATTCTCAAAGAATCCGATCGGCGTCGGACAAACAAGAAGTAAGCGTCAATCGGTACTTGCAGGAGCACGCTTTACGGATGGGTGCGGAAGGAAGACCTCTGTGCCGCGCTGCTCAATAAGTTCGACGACGCGGTCGTAGGCCCCTTGACCAACAAGGGCGACGATTTCATCCTTGCTTGAGACGTACACGGGAACGTCACCAACGAATGCACGCGGATCCTCTGTGCACCACCAGTGGAAATCGTCGCCGCCTTCGCCCCAGTCTCGTCGTTTCCATTCACGCAGAATGTTCGTCTCGTGTTCGTTGTCGTCAATGTGGAAGTCGAGACGTACTGGAACCTGCCAGCAGACTTCGGGTTTCCAATCAATGAAGTTTTCGCCTCGCGACTGAGCTGCCGTATGGAACGCGCAGCCGGCCCCGCCGGCGAACCCTGGTCGGTTGAGGAAAATGCAAGCACCCTCATGACGGCGTGTGACCCAATCTCCGTGATCTTTGTGGATCGGGCCGCCGAGGCTTGCCGCTACCTCTTTGAACTGCCATTCGTCATCACGAAGACGAGGGAAGACTTCAGCGACTCGCTTGCGGTCCTCTTTGTCTGAAAAATGGGCCCCGTGGACACAGCAGCCAAACATCTTGCCTTCATCGGGTTCTTCCTCGATGCCCAGGCAGCCATCTCCGTAGATGCACTTCCAATTGCTCGTGAGCCAAGTCGCATCGAAGGTGTACGTCTCGCCATCGAGATCGAATGAGATCCACTCGTGGACATCATCGTCACTGATTTCGCTTCGTTGCCCGGCCATCGGTTGATCCATTCAGTTCATGGGAATGAGGATGAGCGAGACCCTAGTTGCTCGCTCTGTCACATTTGGTGAGTAAGGATGTCGTTATGTCAGGAGAGTTCGACGACATCCGCCAACGCCTCGAATCGATCGCCGAGGAACTTGCTGATCTCGCAATCGTCCGGTTGCGCGAGTCAATCGATGCTGGAGGACACGAACTTCCGGTTGACGAAAAACGATTAACACGCGCACGACGTGCAGTTGAGAAGGCAATCGGACTTCTCAGCGAACCTGACGACACTTTGGACTAATTCACACTCCGGCCAGGCGGCCGTAGAGCGTGGTCCGTTGCTCAGCCACACGGCCGAGCGGTGCGACGAGTGCGGCGAAGTCTTTCGGCTCCATGCCCTGTCCGTGATCGGCACCCGCAGCGCGACTGATGTTCTCGTCCATGAGTGTTCCACCAAGGTCGTTCGCCCCGCACTGCAACGCCTGCTGGGCGCCGCTGACACCGAGCTTGACCCATGAGGTCTGAATGTTGTCGATCAGGCCTCGGTAGGCGATGCGGGGTACCGCGTGCATCAACAGGGTTTCGCGGAATGTCGGCCCACGTCGGGCTTTCTTCGTGAGATAGAGCGGCGTTGCCATGTGAACGAACGGCAACGGAACGAATTCGGTGAACCCGCCCGTTTCCTTTTGAAGATCGCGGGTACGAATGATGTGACGGGCCCAGTGAACTGGTCGTTCGACGGAACCGAACATGATCGTGATGTTCGAACGGAGACCAACGCTGTGAGCAGTGCGGTGTGCTTCGAGCCATTCCTCGGTAGTGATTTTGTCCGAACAAATGATTGCTCGGATTTCATCATCGAGGATCTCCGCTGCAGTTCCAGGCAACGTCTTGAGACCGGCTTCCTTGAGACGAAGGAGATAAGAATCAAGCGGTTCCTCTAATCGACGCGCCCCTTCGGTCACTTCGAGTGCAGTGAACCCGTGAACGTGAATATCGGGAACTGCCTCGGTGACTGCTCGGGCCACATCGATGTAGTAATCGCCATCAAAATCGGGATGGATTCCACCTTGAAGGCAAACCTCGGTTGCACCGAGATCGGCCGCTTCACGAGTCCGTTGGGCGATGTCGTCGAGCGTGAGTAGATACGGCGTTCCTCGAAGATTGAGGGAAAGCGGGCCTTTGCTAAATCCACAGAAACGACACTTGAACGTGCAGACGTTGGTGTAGTTGATATTTCTGTTGTGGACCCATGTCACGGTGTCGCCTACAGCTTCGGCGCGCAACTCGTCTGCCAATTGCGTAACAGCCGCAAAGTTTGGTCCGCGAGCGCTGAACAGCGTGATGATTTCCTCAAGCTCTGGAGTCTGACCAAGACGGACACCCTCGATCACTTCTGCGACAGCGCCTGTTGCTTTGCCTTCTGCGGGCACATACGTCGGAGGAGTGATTCGGGAACCAGCACTCCAAATCGTTGAGCGAGGTCCGATCTGCAGGACCTCGACACCGTCGTCGACCTGCTCAGGTGCTGCGGGCTTGAGCGATTGCACGAATACCGCGCCGGCATCGTCGCGGGCGAGGCCCTCGGCATCGGATCGATCCATAACGGCGAACCGAAGGCCCTCATCGATCCACTTCACGTCGTTACGGGCAAACTCGGGGTGCACCGTGAGGCGAGGCGCAAGGGTGAAACCCTTCGCTTCAGTAACCGTTCGAAGGATGTCGAGATCTGGCCATGGGCGTTCGGGATTGACGTGATCGGCAGTCACCGGAGAGACGCCGCCCCAGTCGTCGATACCTGCGTCGAGGAGAACTCCGAAGTCGTCGGAAAGGTTGGGTGGCGCCTGAAGATGAATGTCGGCCGGAAGGATCAACCTCGCTAGTGCGATTGCATCGAGGTAGACGTCGCTTGGGCACGGGTTGGCCGCATGCATTGCGGTTCCGGCCTTCGGTAGGAAATTTTGGACGATGACTTCTTGTACGTGTCCGTGACGCTGATGGGATGCAGCGATCGCTTCTAATGCCGCGATGCGGTCGTCACGGTTCTCACCTATGCCAACGAGGATGCCCGTTGTGAACGGGATCGAGAGTTCGCCCGCAGCTTCAAGGGTTGCAAGACGACGTTCAGGGGTCTTGTCAGGCGCGCCACGGTGACATTCGAGGTCACCTCGTAACGACTCAACCATTGCTCCTTGCGATGGAGACACCTTCCGCAGTTGCGCTAACTGTTCTGCCGGAAGTGCTCCAGCGTTGGCGTGGGGGAGCAGGCCTGTCTCATCGAGGACCAACTGCGCCATTGCGGCGACATAGTCGATCGTGGATCCGTAGCCATTGTCAGCCAGCCACTGTGCTGCGACTGGATAGCGATCCTCTGGTGCCTCGCCGAGAGTAAACAGCGCCTCGTGGCAACCAACACGCGCTCCAGCGACAGCGAGGGCACGGACCTGCGCAGGCGAAAGGTAGGGAGACTCGAGGCGG
>WLGJ01000127.1 GCA_009703275.1 Actinomycetota bacterium | reverse complement strand
TCGGTCGTGCCCTTCTGCCACCAATAGACCGCAAGGTAGGAACCCGTCTTCGGGTCCGGGGTCATGTCGTTGGTGGCTTTCGAGCGCAGTTTCTTCAGGCGACGTGTGGCGACGAAACGGTCGCCGGCAAACACGTTCGGGCCCATAAGGCAGCCCGAATAGAAGTGATCGTGCTCGTACCAGCGGTTGTACGCGACTTCGTAGCCTTCATGAGGCTCGACCATGGTGAACAGGAATGTCCCGACCTTGACCGGGTAGTCCTTCTCTGAAACTGTCACGTTTCCCCCTTGGAATCTGCGAGGAGGCCACGTTACTGCCGGTTCAGCGAGTGAGAAGCGGGCCTACCTGCATGCCGAATGCTTCGACCTGCTCGGCATATTCCGCTGCGCTATCGGTATCGAACTTCACCTGAAGTTGATTCACCTCAGCTGGTGTTTCGGCGAGAAGCGCTTCGGCGATTTGTTCGGGCGAGCCTGAGTAGCAGGGCTGGCGGCGTTCGGACTTCGGGGTGCCCACATAGATGTAGGGAATGACCACGTGGCCGATCGCCATGGGAGCGTCGGCTTTGCCGAGCTTCTCGCGGGTGGCCAGCAGTAGATCAAGGCCTTCACGGGTGGCCGGGCCCTGGGGCAGCCAGCCTTCGTAGGCAGCCGCTCGACGGATTGCCGGCTTTGAGGATCCACCGATCCAAATCGGCGGTCGAGGCGACTGCACTGGGCGGGGGAGTGCTCCCATGTTTCCGACGTAGGTGTTGGAAAGCGCTTCTGCGAAGTCGACGAGTGTTGAATCGGTGAGCGATCCGCGATCGGCGAACGATACGCCGAGTGCATCGAATTCTGCTTCAACGTGACCTGCACCAATGCCAGCGATCGCGCGTCCGCCGGAAAGGTGGTCGAGTGTTTCGAAGCTCTTCGCTGCAGTGAGCGCGTGGCGATAGGCAATCACGAACACGTGACTAAGTAGTGCAACGTTTTCGGTTGCTGAGGCAAGGAAGCCAAGTGTCGTGAGGCAGTCCTGCCACCAAAGACCCATCGCTGCGGCCTTGTCTTCAGGAATCGCAATGTGATCGCAGACCGCGACGTAGAAGTAGCCACTGCGATCAGCGGCTTGCGCAATGCGTAGAAGGTCGGCAGGAGTTGCGCTGCCTTCCCATTTCGCGGCGTACAGCGAACTTTGTGACTGAATCGGCAACTGTGTGCCGTAGACCAGTGTTCCTTTGGGGATCTCAAGCATGGCGATGACGATAGTTCTTGGCTCAGAGCCCCAAGAACGAACCGCCATCGCACACGATGGTCTGGCCGCTGACATAGCCAGAGTCGGGGCCGGCGAGGAATGCCACGACGCCGCCGATGTCAGCGGTGGGATCGCCGATTCGACCAAGTGGCGTGCGTGCTTCGATAGCCCCACGAAGTGTGGGTACTTGGCTGAACGCGCTGGCAAGCGCAGGAGTTTCGGCAACAGGGGCAATGCAATTTACGCAGATGCCGTCTGGCCCCCATTCACGAGCGAGTGATTTCGCGATTGCGCGCTGTGCGCCTTTGGCTGGTGAATAGAGGGGAATATTTGCACTGCCCTCAACGCCCGATGGTGAGGTCACGAGAACGAGTCGACCTTGGTCACTCGCTTTCAAGTGAGGGTAGGAAAGTTGTGCGCACCAGAAACTCGCCCAGGCTGAAGTGCGCGACATCTGGAACCACGCGTCGGCCGGCGTTTCTTCGAGACGACTTGCGTGTCCACCGGCGAACGCGTTGTGCACCATCACGTCGAGTCGCCCTTGGGTTGAAACGGTCGCATCGATACACGCCGCAATTGATTCGCGGGTGGTGACATCGGTGACGATGCATTCTGCGGAACCGCCATCGGAACGAATCGCGTCGGCAACTGGATCACCGGTTTCGGCACGTCGTGCTGCAATCACGACATGCGCACCAAGGGTTGCGAGTTTGCGTGCAATTCCTTCGCCAACGCCTTGACCGGCGCCGGTCACAATCGCGACGCGTCCTTCGAGAGATCGATTCACATCCACAATCCACCATCCACCGTGAGAAGTTGGCCAGCAAGGTTGCGGGCATCGGTTGAACACAGGAACTCGACGACTGCGCCGGGGTCAGCATTGGGAACGGCGGGAGTCGCAATGGACACGGGGCCGGCAATGACTGCGTCGGCGAGAACCAATTCAGGAGACACCGCAAGGGTGTTGACGGCGATGCCCTCGGGGCCCCATTGACGAGCGATCGACTTCGTGAGGATGTGCACACCTTCGGCGGCGGCGGCCCAATGGGCGTAGTGGTCGCCACCGGCGAGTGCGGTCGTGGGAAGTGTGAGGACGATTGCACCCCCGTTGCCATTGAAGGTGGTTCGGGCTTCGGTGCAAGCGGCCACAGCGGCATCCATCGTCTGTTGCCAGGCCAGGTCAAACTCGGCATCGGTCAACTCGGCGATGGGTCGGGGAACCATGAGAGCTGGGTCCCAAGGGGCAAAGACAAGGGCCTCGTAGGGCGCTGAGCCCGTGGTTTCGTGGCCTCGACCGCTGAGTGCGGCGCTGAGTTGGGTGGCCAACGGCCCTGTACCCACAACCTTGATCCTCACGTTGTTCCCCATTCTCTTTCCCCCAGTTTGGGGGCTGACGTGCGACACAAAGTAATCATGCGCTCCGCTTGTGTGACGCCCGTCGCCTGAGGCTATGTTTCGGGACATGGAGATCGGATACACACCAGAACAAGAAGCCCTGCGCTCAGAGCTTCGTAGCTATTACGACAACCTGCTTGATGACAAGACTGTCGAGGCTCTCTCGCACAGTCATGGCATCGGTCAGGCCACCAAGGACGTCTGGAAGCAGATGTGCTCCGACGGGTGGGCCGGCATCGGTTGGCCCAAGGAATACGGCGGTCAGGCTCGCGGCCCGATCGATCAGTTCGTGTTCTTCGACGAGTCAATGCGCGCCGGTGCACCAGTGCCGATGCTCACACTCAACACCGTGGGCCCGACCATCATGAATTACGGCACCGATTGGCAGAAGGAATTCTTCCTTCCGCCAATCCTCGCCGGTGACATTCACTTCTGCATCGGTTACTCCGAGCCTGGCGCCGGTACCGACCTCGCAGCACTTCAAACTCGTGCGGTGCGCGATGGCGATGAGTACGTCATCAATGGTCAGAAGATGTGGACCTCGCTTGCCGGTGGTGCCGACTACTGCTGGCTCGCCGTTCGTACCGATCCCGACGCCAAGAAGCACAAGGGCATTTCGGTGATCATCGTTCCGATGGACACACCTGGCATCACGATTCAGCCGCTGCGTCTCATGGGCGAGCACGACATCAACGCCACGTACTTCGACGACGTTCGCGTTCCCGCCAAGTTCCTTGTTGGCGAAGAGAACGGTGGTTGGGGACTCATCACCAATCAGCTCAACCACGAGCGTGTCACCCTGTGTTCAAGCGGTATGCCTGAGCGCCACCTCGCCAACGTGCGCGAGTGGGCTCAGAACACGCTCCTTCCCGACGGCCGTCGTGTCATCGATCAGGAATGGGTGCAGATCAACCTCGCCAAGGTGCACGCAAAGCTTGAGTACCTGCGTCTCGCCAACTGGAAGGTTGCGTGGTCAGCAAGCACCGAGAAGCTGCACCCGGCAGACGCATCAAGCGTCAAGGTGTTCGGTACCGAGTTCTATCTCGACTCCTACCAACTCCTTATGGAGGTGCTCGGACCGCGTGCGTATCTTGACGCTGACGCACCTGAGTCAATCCTTCGTAGCCAACTCGAGGCCGGCATTCGCGGCACGATCATCCTCACCTTCGGTGGCGGAACCAACGAACTGCAGCGCGATCTCATCGCCATGTTCGGTCTTGGCTTCCCCCGCTCGGCGCGCTGAGCAGAAAGAACAGACAGATGGATTTTTCATTCTCATCAGATCAAGAAGAACTGCGCGGACTCACCAATCGGGTGCTCACCGACCGTTGCACGATGGAACACCTCAAGGAAATCGAGGACGGCGAAGGCGTCGATCTCGCCCTTTGGCGTGAACTTGCCGATCTCGGCATCGTCGGAATCGGCATGCCCGAAGCCGATGGTGGCGCGGGTCTTGGTTTCGCCGAGGTAGCAATCGTCCTTGAAGAGGTTGGCCGCACCGTTGCTCAGGTCCCGGCACTTCCGGTCATGGCCATGGCTGCACCGTTCCTTGCTGAACATGCACCGAAGTTGCTGGCCGGTCTTGCTTCAGGCGAACGCATCATCACTGTTGCGTTGCATGAACTCGTTGGCGATGTGCACACCCCGTACCTCTCGGTTTCCGGTGGTGCACTCACTGGCGTGAAGACCAACGTTCCGTTCGGAACCGTCGCCGACGGCTTCATCGTCTCGGCTGCCGATGGTCTCCATTACGTCGATGCAAAGGCCAGTGGCGTCACCGTTGAGCGTCAGGATGCAACTGACGGCATTCCCGACGCCAAGGTCACCTTCGCCGGTGCCGCTGGCGAAAAGATTGCCGACCTCGATGCGCTCGATCGTCTCATCGAATATGGGCAGACCGGTCAATCACTCATCATGGCTGGCGTCACCGCTCAAGCCGTCGAAATCATGTCTGACTACGTCAAGGAGCGTGTGCAGTTCGATCGTCAGATCGCCACGTTCCAGGCCGTTGCTCAGCGCGCTGCCGACTGCCGCATCGATGCCGATGCCATCAAGCTCACTGCATGGGGTGCAGCGATGCGTCTCAACGACGGTCTTCCCGCCGGAGAGAACGCTGCGTCAGCCAAGTACTGGGCGGCCGAGGGTGGCGCTCGTGTCGTGCGTGCGTGCACCCATCTCCACGGTGGCGTTGGTGTCGATCGTGACTACCCGCTGCACCGCTACTACCTCTGGGCCAAGAAGCAGGAACTGTTCCTCGGTGGAACAACGCAGAGCCTGTTGCATCTCGGCAAGTTGCTTGCAGACACTCCCGTCTGAACAACAACATT
>WLGJ01000126.1 GCA_009703275.1 Actinomycetota bacterium | reverse complement strand
TAATCGGCGCCTGCTTCAGTCATGCGGGTGAGGATGTAGTTCGTCGTTCCGTTCATGATGCCCATGACGCGAAGAACGGGTTCGGCAAGCAGCGACTCACGCAGCGGGCGAATGAACGGGATGCCGCCAGCGACCGCGGCTTCAAAGAGCACGTCCACACCTGCTGCTTCGGCCGCAGCAAACAGTTCTGAACCGTGCGCAGCGAGAAGTGCCTTGTTGGCGGTAATCACCGGCTTGCCTGCAGCAAGCGCGGCAAGGAGAAGTTCACGCGCGGGCGAAATTCCCCCCATGACTTCGACAATGACGTCGATAGCGGGGTCAGTGGCCACCGCCATCGCATCGGAAGTGAAGACGGAGCTTTCGACACTTATTGGACGGATCCGAGAAAGGTCACGAACAGCGATCCTGGCGATTTCAAGCGAAAGCCCGGTACGCGCGTGAATCGTCGCGTTCTGTCGCTCGACGAGCGCGACGAGAGACGCCCCGACCGTCCCGCAACCCAAGACTCCGACTCGAACAACAGATCCATCCACGGCCGAAAGGCTACCGGCGCTGCGCCATGGGCTCCGACGGAGTTTCCCGAAAGGGAGAGTTCTAGGCAGCGATGACGCTGACGATGGTCACCAGAGCCGTCACGGCCAGCAAAAGCGTGACCAATCCACGGAATCGGGCGGGATCGATATGACCGCGGATGCGGTGACCAAGAAAGAAACCCACCACCAAAGCCGGACCCGCCACGAGGAGCGACCACGCAACGTCGGTAGTGAAGTGTCCAGTGGCTGCAAACAGCGCCAACGACACGACACTCACCGACACAAGCACCGCGGAAATCGTGCCTCGGAAAACCTGCGGAGTGAAGTGTCGAGCGTGCAATGCCATCACAAGGGGCGGCCCGTTGGTCGACAACGACGTACTCAAAACTCCGGCAACGAATCCCGCAGCAAGATCAACAGGCGTGCTCGCTCGCTCAAGCCTGAAACCTCGAAGATTCACAATCAGAAACACAATGATCACTGCAGCGAGGCCGATTTTGAGTTGTTGAGATGTCGCAAACGTGAGGATGACAAGACCCAGCGGCATCCCGACAAATGCCGACAGCACAAGCCGCTTGATTGTGGGCCGATCCCCGTGGTGACGTTCAGTCCAAGCCTGCCCCCCGCTTGTGAACGTGCTCAATGTCGCTGAGATCACAACTGCCAACTCGGTCGGGACCGCCATCGACATGATCGGCACAGCAAGCAGCGAGAACCCAAATCCCGTGACTGTTTGGACCATGGACGAGAAGAAAACTGCGAGTCCGATCAGGACGAATTCAGACGTCGACACGAACCGTCTCAGTCGACTTCGAGGAGAAGGAGGTCGTCGAGTGTTTCGCGACGCACGACAAGGCGTGCTTTACCGTCGGCAACGAAAACAACGGCAGGTCGGGTGACCTTGTTGTAGTTGGATCCCATGGAGTGCCCATACGCGCCAGTCACCGGCGTCGCGAGGATGTCTCCGACAACAAGGTCTGAAGGCACGACTGCATCACGCACAAGGATGTCTCCAGATTCACAATGCTTTCCGACAACAGTGACGACGCGATCGCGATCGGCTGCAACTTCTCGCGCCAGGAACGCCTCGTAACCACTGCCATAAAGAACTGGGCGCGGGTTATCGCTCATTCCGCCATCGACAGAGACATAGGTGCGAATTCCAGGAATGTCCTTGATAGTTCCCACCGAATAGAGAGTGATTGCCGCTTGAGCCACGAGTGCGCGGCCGGGCTCGGCCGTGACATGCGCGTCGATGCCTGCGGTTGCGCACGCAGCCTTCACCGCTGCACCCCATTCAGTGATCGAATCCGATTCTTCGCCAGCAACATATGCAACGCCAAGTCCGCCGCCAACGGAGAACTCTGGCAAACCATGTTTCTGCACGAACGGCGCCATGACCTCGATCGCCATCTCGAAGAACCCGGCGTCGAATACCTGCGAACCGATGTGCGCGTGAAGTCCAACAAGATCGATTGCGGGAGACGCGACCGCTCGAAGAACTGCAGCATCGGCCTGACCACTTGCAAGGCCGAATCCAAACTTGGAATCGTCTTGGCCGGTTCGGACGAACTCATGCGTGTGCGCTTCGACACCAGGAGTGACACGAATCAACGCTTTAGGAACGGGCAGGCCTTCAGCAACGAGCGCTTCAATACGGTCGATCTCGTCGAACGAATCCATGATGATGCGGCCGATACCTTCGGACATCGCTGTTCGAAGTTCTGCAGTGCTTTTGTTGTTTCCGTGCAGAACGAGGCGATCGGCGGGAACGCCAGCAGCACGCGCCACGTGATACTCGCCGCCAGTCGAAACGTCGAGATTGCATCCTTCTTCGGCAGCAAGACGGGCCATCGCCTTACAAAGGAATGCTTTGGTTGCGAAATTCACACCGACGCCAAAAGCGGCAACGGCTTCACGACAACGCGCGCGAAGGTGAGCTTCGTCGTAAACAAACAGCGGAGTTCCGAACTGCTCCGCGAGTTCAAGGGTGTCGCAGCCACCGATGATGAGTTGGCCTTTTTCGCCAATCGTGGCGGTATCAGGAAGCAATGAGAGAGGAAGCGCGTTCATCAGATGCTCACATCTGGTCGGGCGCGCTGACGCCCAACAAGTCGAGACCGATTGCGAGACCAACCGATGCGGATTCAACAAGATGCAAGCGGGCTTGGGTGAGTTCGGCAGAGATGCCATCGCCCATCACATAGCAGTCGTGGTAGAAGCCGTGCACTGCACCAGCGAGTTCACGCACCCATGTGGCGATGCGGTGCGGAGCGCGATCAGTTGCCGCTGTTGACACCGTGTCGGGAAGTTCCGAGAGCGCACGAAGCACATCGAGCTCGCGCTCATGGGTAAGGAGCGAAAGGTCGACCTGGGCCAAGGGCATGATTGCGACACTTCGCTCGGCTGCGACGCGGAAGATGGACTGAATGCGGGCATACGCCATTTGCACGTAATACACGGGGTTGTCCATCGCCCGACTCTTGACGACGTCGTAATCAAATGTCTGCGTCGAATCGATGGACTGAAGCAGATACGTAAGTCGGGCCGAATCGGCACCAACTTCGTCGAGTACTTCGGAGAGTTCGACGATGTCGCCAGCACGCTTCGAGAAGCGAACGGGTTCGCCACCTTTGAGCAGATTGACCAACTGAATAATGGCGCATTCGAGTTCAGAAGGGTCGTGGCCAAGGGACTGCATCGCTGCCTTCATGCGCGGCACATAACCGTGATGGTCGGCTCCCCACACATCGATGAGAAGGTCGTAGCCACGAGAGAACTTGTCGCGGTGATACGCGATATCGGGAAGCAAGTAGGTGAACTCGCCGTCGCTCTTGACGAGCACGCGGTCTTTGTCGTCGCCGTAATCAGTGGAGCGAAGCCAGACGGCTCCACCTTCGTCATAGACAACGCCACGTTCACGAAGATCAGCCAGCGTCACATCGATGGCACCCGATGCAACCATCGACTTCTCACTAAACCAGTTATCGAATTCCACATTCATCCGACTGAGAGTGAGTCGATGATCGGCGACCGCTCGGTCTTCGCCCCACTCAAACACATCAGCATCGGCGGGCATTTCGGCGGCCCACTCAATGATGTATTCGCCCTGGTAACCACCTTCGGGCAGCGGCGTCCCGTCGCGTCGTGCGATCAGCGATGCAACAAATAACTGCATCTGAGTTCCGCGATCGTTCAGGTAATTCTCACGGTCAACATCGAAGCCACACCGTTCAAGAATCCGAGCAAGAGAATCACCGTATGCAGCGCCTCGTCCGTGGCCAGCGTGCAATGGTCCAGTCGGATTGGCACTTACAAACTCGAGCAGAACCTTGGTGCCATCACCCGTCGAAGACCGGGCGTAGTTCGCAACGCCAGATGTTTCGACGTCGACAAGCACGTCATGCAGCCAAGAGTCGGCCAATCGGAAGTTCACGAAACCGGGACCAGCGATTTCTACGGAAGTGACGTGGTCCGGAAGGTCCGCGTTGATGATCTCGGCCATACGTCCGGCAAGCTCACGGGGATTCCAGCCTGCGGCTTTGGCGGTCGCGAGGGCAATATTCGACGACCAATCGCCGTGCTCGCGCCGGGCCGGGCGCTCAAGATGCACCGATTCGGGGATCGGCGAGATCTCGAGGGTCGACAAAGCCGATCGCAGGGCGGTGGCGAGGGTGTCGCGAATCACTGAGGAGGTCTCCCCGGGCGGGTGGACAGGCGGTATGGGACCGTCGAACCCTACCCCCGTAGCCCCTTTGCCCCCGCGCCCAGTTTTGTCTGTGACACCGCGCCGCATCAGGCACCTCAGCACACCAGTGCGGTTGCTCGGACCTCTGCGCCCTACCATCAAGGGCCAATGGCCATCCCCCCGACCCCCGAACTTCCCGACACGATGCTCGTGCGCGGCGGCCAGCCCGTCGACGGCGAGATCCATGTTCGCGGCTCGAAGAACGCTCTCCCGAAGGCGATGGTTGCGGCATTACTCACGGTGGAGCCCTGTCGGCTTACCAATATCGCTGCGATCACCGACATTGGGGTCGTCGACGAGCTCATCAGCATTGCTGGTGGAACCGTCGTCCATGAGAACGACACGGTCATCATCACCGCCCATGAATTCCGTGCGTTAGCCGATGACGATGTCATGCGTCTCCACGCCGCAAGCCGAATTCCAGTTCTCACCACTGCCGTCTCGCTGCATCGCACCGGTCACGCCGTTGTCGCTGCGCCCGGGGGATGTTCAATCGGACCGCGCCCAGTCGATTTCCATCTCAATGTCTTGCGTGCTTTCGGTGCTCGCGATGTGCACCGCGAGGACATCATCGAATTGAATGTCGACCGCATGCGCGGCGCGCGTATCGAACTCCCCTTCCCTAGTGTTGGCGCTACCGAACAATTCCTCTTCGCATCGGTGCTCGCCGAAGGCGACTCTGAATTATCGAATGCAGC
>WLGJ01000125.1 GCA_009703275.1 Actinomycetota bacterium | reverse complement strand
GGCGCCATGTCGGAACACCCAATGACCGAGCGCCTGGCCCAACTGGCCGAGCGCAAGGAACAAGCCCTCCATGCCGGTTCAGAGCGTTCGGTTGAACGCCAGCACTCGAAGGGCAAGATGCTTGCCCGCGAGCGCATTGACTATCTGCTCGACGAGGGTTCATTCCACGAACTCGACATGCTTGCTCGTCATCGTGCGCATGAAAGTGGCATCGAAGAGCGCCCCTACACCGATGGCGTCGTTACCGGTTGGGGAACTATCGATGGACGCAAGGTCTTCGTGTTCTCGCAGGACTTCACCGTTTTCGGTGGAGCACTTGGTGAGGTCTTCGCCGAGAAGATCCACAAGGTGATGGATCTCGCTCTTTCTGTTGGTGCGCCGTTGATCGGCCTCAATGATGGTGCCGGTGCTCGTATTCAGGAAGGCGTTGTCTCGCTCGCCAGTTATGGCGGCATCTTCCATCGCAACGTGCTTGCCTCGGGTGTAACTCCGCAGATCTCCGTGATCCTCGGCCCATGCGCTGGTGGCGCGGTCTACAGCCCCGCTATGACCGACTTCATCTTCATGGTCGATGAAACCTCGCACATGTTCATCACTGGCCCCGATGTCGTGAAGACCGTGACGGGCGAAGAAGTCACGCTTGAAGAACTTGGTGGTGCAAAGTCACACGCAAGCAAGTCCGGTGTGGCCACATTTGTTTCTCCGGACGAGAAGTCCTGCCTTGACGACGTGAAGTACCTCTTCTCGTTCCTTCCGTCGAACAATCTCGAGACTGCGCCTGCGATGCCTTCGGATGACGATCCGCAACGCAGTTGTCCTGAACTCATCGACATCATGCCGGCCAGTCCCAATATTCCGTATGACATGAAGAAGGTCATCGCGTCGGTTGTCGACGATGGTGATTTCTTCGAGTACTTCCCGCGTTGGGCCGGTTCCATCGTGTGTGGTTTCGCTCGCCTCAATGGCGAATCGGTCGGCATCGTTGGCAATCAGCCGATGGTTCTTGCTGGCGTCCTCGATATCGAGTCGGCAGAGAAGGGTGCACGTTTCGTGCGTACCTGCGATGCGTTCAATATCCCGCTGGTTACCTTCGTCGACGTTCCTGGCTTCCTTCCGGGTGTCGATCAGGAATACGGCGGCATTATTCGCCATGGTGCGAAGTTGCTCTACGCCTTCTGTGAAGCAACCGTTCCGCGTATTCAGGTCATCACTCGAAAGGCCTACGGCGGCGCATATGTGGTCATGAACTCCAAGTCGATTGGCGCCGACCTTGCGTTCGCATGGCCGTCTGCCGAACTCGCGGTGATGGGCCCGAACGGCGCAGTCGAAATTCTGTATCGCCGCGAACTTCAGGGTGCAGCTGATCCCGAAAAGCGTCGTGCGGAGTTGATCGAGGATTACACCGAACGATTCGCGAACCCGTACGTTGCGGCCGAGCGTGGATTCATTGATGACGTCATCGATCCCGCCGACACGCGCATGAAGGTCATCGCCGGTCTTGAGATGCTCAAGTCCAAGCGCGAAGAACTTCCGCATCGCAAGCACGGAAACATTCCGTTGTGAGCAATTCCTCGCCGAGCGTGCGTATCACGCCCGAACCGACCATCGAAGAAGCCGCAGCAATCGCTGCGGCCATTGAGGTCACCCGACCTCGAATCATGGTGGGACAAGAAGTTGAGCCGGAATCGCGATGGCGATTTAGCGGCCGATGGTGGTCACGTCCGGTGGCATCCCGGCGCGCACGACCCGCTGCTCGCAACTAACTGGCACTAGCCGAACACCTTTGTTGCCACTTCTCCGAGCCGACCCACCACACCATGGATAGGAACATCTCGCGCGTGGCGTCGTCGGCGGCATCGAGACCGCAGGTGAAGTTGGGTAGTTGGTAACCGATGCGAGTCATGGTTTTTCTTTGATGGTGTCGAAGCGTAGGCAGATCACTGCCGCGGACGATGCGCCGAGTTCTACGCTCGGCCTATGCGACTGTCCATCGACCGAATCGAGATGCCTGGGTTCGGCCTGATTCCCCTATCCCGGCGGCCCACCCCAGGCGATGGAACCGACGGATTCGCCTTCGGTGTCACCTCCGGTGGCGAGTGGGGCGGTGATCAACTTCCGGCAGGAGCCGAGTCCGATCGATGGTCGTGGTGGATTGCCCGAGATGATTCCCCTTTGTTGCCAGTGCGATCGGTCTCACTCGTTTTTCGCGTTGTCGATGTCGTGGGTCCCTTGCGGATGCTTCGCCACGGCTATCAATCGTGGAGCCCCAGCGATGTCGCAGTTTTCGGACGCGATCGCGATCGATCGCTTGCTCCGGGTTCAATCGAGATGATCCGGGCCATTAATCAGGCCGATCAGCGAATCGTCGAGGTGGACGACGAACTGCGTTCTGAATGGCTGACTGTCCTTGTCGATGACTCCGACAACCCGATACTCGTTGGTTTCGCGAATGGCAAGAACCACGACGGAACGATGCGATTGCGCACTGGTCCAACCGGGACTGAACTTTGGTGCGAAGCGTTTCTCGGCGATGTCATCTTCACCGAGGGGGAGCGACGAGAACTCCATGACGTGCTGATTGTCAGTGGTGGGTCAGTCGACGCGTTGCTCTCAACTTGGGCGTCGACGGTGGGATCGCTGGGCGGAGCGAGGGTCGGCGCCGGTCATCAGGTCGGCTGGTGCAGTTGGTATCACTACTTCCACGATGTGGCCGAGAAGGACATCAACTCCAATTTGCAGCATGCCGACGAATGGCCATTCGATGTTTTTCAGGTCGACGACGGATTTCAATCGGCAATCGGGGATTGGCTAACCACGAACGCCAAGTTCCCCTCGGGCCTGGAATCGATGGCCGCGAAAATTTCTGGACGCGGTCGACGTCCGGGCCTGTGGTTGGCACCGTTTCTTGTTGCACCCGACTCGGCGGTGGCGGCGGAGCATCCGGAGTGGCTTGCCCGCGGGTTTGACGGTGAGCCATTGCTGAACATGTTCAACGCGCCGTGGGGCGGAGGCATGGGCGGTCTGATGTTCGGTCTCGACACAACTGTTCCGGAGGTACAGGAACATCTTCGAGAACTCGCGTCGACAGTGGTTGCCATGGGTTATACCTATCTCAAACTCGATTTCACGTTTTCGCCGTCATTCGATGGGGAGTGGTCGGACCGTTCGTTCACCCCCGCGCAACGCGTCCGTGCCGGTTTGGGTGCACTTCGTGCGGGTGCTGGCAGCGACACGTTTCTCTTGGGATGCGGTGTCCCGCTCTCCCATACGGTTGGAGTGGTTGATGCCAACCGGATCGGGGCTGATGTCGCTCCCTCGTGGTCGTTGCGCTCTGATGTTTCGATGCTCTCGGGCTATGCCGAGACCCAACCAGCGACTCGGCATGCTTGGTCGGCTACAGCAACGCGTTCATTTATGCACCGTCGCTTGTGGCTCAATGACCCCGATTGTCTGATGCTGCGCTCGGAACAGACTGACCTGACCCCACAAGCGGCTCGGACATGGGCTCAAGCGGTTGGAGTCTCAGGAGGGATGGTCCTTGTCTCCGATGATCTATCGCTTCTGGGAAGTTCGGCGCGAAGCGTGCTCGAAGAAGCCATTTTCCTTAGTCGTATCGCTGACGAAGCGGCGATTCGAGGAGAGGTTGCCATGTCTTCTGATCTGCTTGAAGGTCCGGAGCCGACTCGATTGACCTCGCCGGTAGGTGAACTTCGCGTTGATCTGAGCGACGGAACTTCCGACTTCACCCCTATTGGATAGCGTCGACCAATGAGTTCAGTGACCGGACCACTTTCGGACCTTCGTGTGGTCGACATTTCGACGGTGCTTGCTGGCCCGGGATGTGCTCGACATCTCGCCGATTTCGGTGCCGATGTCATCAAGGTGGAGCGACCAGGGTCTGGCGACACCGTTCGTTCTATGGGATGGCGCGATCCATCCGATGACGTCACTTTGTTCTGGAAAGTTGCTGGTCGAGGGAAGCGCACCATTGCTCTTGATCTAAAGACTGAAGAGGGTCTGTCAGTTCTTCGTCGGTTGCTCGACACAGCCGATGTACTCGTAGAAAACTTTCGGCCCGGAAAGCTCGAGGCACTGGGGCTTGAGCCGGACACTCTCCATGCAACGAACCCGAAACTTGTGATTACTCGCGTGACGGGCTTCGGTCAGACCGGTCCGTATCGAGATCGCCCTGGCTTTGCGACACTTGCCGAAGCGATGTCGGGATTTGCGAACGTGAATGGCGAACCCGATGGTGCGCCAACGCTTCCACCTATCGCCCTTACCGATGAAGTCACAGCAATCGTTGCTGCATTCGCCACGATGGTCGCAGTGCACTCAGGGGTCGGGCAGGTCGTCGACGTGAATCTTCTCGAGTCGATGTTGCACCTGATGGGTCCACTGCTCTCGGCGAACGCGCTCACGGGTTATGAACAACCCCGTCTGGGTTCAGGAATTCCGTATTCGGTGCCGCGCAATACCTATCAATGTTCGGATGGAAAGTGGGTTGCGATTTCAACGACTGCAGAGTCGATTGCGCAGCGATTGATGACGTTGGTAGGCGCTCCTGATGATCCGCGGTTCGACGGATTCGAGAACCGCGTTGCCAATCGTGATCTCATCGATGAGATCGTTGGCGAATGGGTGTCGCAACGGCCTCTCGAACTTGTACTTGCTGAAGCGGAACGGGCCGAAGTTGCGGTTGCGCCGGTTTACTCGATGGCTGACGTTGTGAACGATCCACATCTCCGTGAACGCAACGCGATCATCGAAGTCGATGGCGTCCCTATGCAGAATGTAATTGCTCGCTTGTCAGCGACGCCCGGCGCAGTTCGTTTTGCAGCCCGTGGTCTTGGAGCCGATACCGACGAGGTGATTGCGGAACTCGGCGACTGACTTCGTCAGTTTCGAGTTTCAGCAACGAGCGCGGCGATGTCGCTCATGATGTGTCCGAGTTCGAAGTCTTTGGGTGTGTAGACCCGAGCGACTCCGGCCGCAAGCAATTTGGGGCGGTCATCTTCAGGGATGATGCCGCCGACAATGACGG
>WLGJ01000124.1 GCA_009703275.1 Actinomycetota bacterium | reverse complement strand
GCTCGTTTGCGATTGGTATCGGTGATGACGAGATTGGGTTTGGCGACTCGGATTCCTTCGAAAAGTGTGGGCGAAGCATTCGCTGTTGCTGCGTAAAAGAGTGGCCGCTCAGTTGGAAGCTGGTTCCACACGGCTGCTTCGACGATCCCGTCGCCATCGCCGAACAGGACGGTCGGCTGCTGTGTGGTCTCTGATCGCAGTAGCGGTCGAACGTTGTCCACCGGGTAGATCGCAAGCGGAGGGGTCGCTGTCGGACCATTCCCGGCCGCTAGGTGCTGTTCGTCGATCATGGGCTGGCGCTGATCGGGGACATTGACTCGAGGAGTGCCAAAGGTGGTGGGAGAGCCGAGACCATTCGAGGGAGTTGTGCCTCCGAGTTGGTTCCAAAGCGTCGAAGGAACGGGTCCTCGGTACCGCTCGTATTGGCTATCGAGTCGAAGAAGAACATCAGAGGCGGAATAGAGGCGGGCAACTCCGGCGATGGCTTGAGGCTCACCGACTCCTTCTTGAAACGGACGATCCAGTGCGCGCAAGAGATCAACGCTCGCAGGAGATCCATAGGCAGTGATCTCCCTGCCGATCCATGGCCGATCGATGAGTCCAGGTGTCAACGGGTCTTGCGTTTCGCCCCATCGATACGCACCGAAATCAGCGCCTGGGAGTTCGAGTACGCGTAAGCCTCCATCTTGCGTATCGAGCCACTCTGCAGCGTCGGTCCAATACTCGGGAAGAGTTGACGGAAACTTCAGATCAGATTGAACGAGACCGCCGGTCCACAAAGGCGGAAGATTCAAGATTGAAATGCAGATGAGGCCGAGCGGAAGTGCAAGAGACAATCGACGCGCAACCGGAGCACTGAAGCGTCGCTGTAGCGCGGGGATGAGTGCATCGACGAACGCTGCCGCTAGTCCGGCGATCCCGATAACGAGAAGAGGAACAATCCGCGGAGAATTCCGGAGGGCAAACCCCACCTCAAGCGATGTTGTGAACTTGATAAGTGCGCCGATTGGCGAAGGGTCGCGATAGGGATAGGTGCCGATGGCAAAGACAAGGCCGACGACGATTAATGAAACGAAATACGCGCGGTATTTCCAACGCGTCAGAACGGCACCGAGAAGACCAAAAAGTGGAAGAGTAAATGTCAAAGCGAGCATGACCAGCGAGGTGGTGTAGAGCCCCCCAGACTCAGTCCATCCAGCGAGTCCGTCTTTGCCGTAGAAGTACCAGTATCCAAGACCTCGAAGTACTTCCGGAGCCGTGGACGTCTGAGCAACGGTTTCGACTGTCTCGGTGAGTTGGAGAATGGGGAGTCCGAACTTGCCCTGGGTATACAGCCCGGAGAGCCACCACAACTGCGCTGGCCCAGTAGCGACCGCTATGCGAAGTAGTGCCTTGAATGCTTCCTTGAGAGAGGCTTCTTTGGTGATCCAAACCGCAAAAGGGGCGAGAAGGAGGGGGCCGAGCAAAACAAAAATGACGGAGCTTGCGTTTGTGCCCGCCATGACGGTGACGATGAGCGCGAAAAGCACGGAAGCACGCCAGGTCCGTTCCCTGAGTGCACTGATCATCAAACCGATTAACCATGGGAGTGCGCACCATGGTGTGAGGATGACCGAGGTTCGACCCATGTACGCAAGCGCGTACGGGCTGAGCATGTAGATGAACGCTGCGACGGCAGGGCCTGGACCTCGAAGTCCGAGCTTTCGTAGGAGCCAGAGAGTCCCTGCTCCGGCGAGGAAGAGAAGTGTCCCGAACCACAGTCGTTCCGCGATCCAAATCGGCACCCCCATGGTTTTGAAAACCCAGTACCAAGGTCCCAATGGAAAGAGGTAGCCGATGTTTTGGTGGGTAACGGTCCCCGCATTGATATGCGCGTCCCACATGTAGGGGGCTCGTGAGAGCAATTTGCTTGGGTCGAGGAGTAGGTACGCCTTGGTATCTGCTGACACCTGACCGGGGGAGGTGAGCAGGATGGGGATGTACGCGACGAATGCAAGCGCCGCATAGGTCAAACGATCGATTCGACGTGTCGGCGAGATCGCCTCTGAGTTCGAGGGACTGCCTGAGGCGGTCCCGGTGCTGTTCTCAGTCAACATCAGCCAACATCAGCGACGTCATCGCATACTCCTGGCGGATCATCGTATTGCCATGCTTGGCGCCAAGAGCCGGCCTTCCAGTCGGAGTTATTTGGGACGGGCGCCCAGCCAAGCCTCGCAGCGTGGGCAAGAACGTGATCTGCCAAATTCGAGGCGCCCTCTTGGCAGAGGTGCCAGTTGTCTTTCTTGCGGAGGAGGTGCACGGTGCCATCGTCACCAACCCAGTAGCGCGGAGTGGAACCATCGGGCGCTGTGAGAGCCGCCGCAATCGAGGGATTCGAAACCATGTCTGGGTGACGAGCTGCAACATTTGCGAAGACACGATCGACGGCGCTTACATCAATCTGTCCTCCGGGCATCACGGGAAGAAGCATCACATGGATTCCATTGCTCGTGAGCAACGTGACGGCTTCATCAACAACGGCCTCGTACGCGGCTTCTCCATTTTCTTTGATGAAGGAGAGGTCCCAACCTCCGAACAACATGACTGCCAAATTCGGATCGAATTCTGAGATTGTCTTCGACCAGTCCGAACGCCAGTCAACGCCATTTGTAAGACCAAACCCTGGTCTCGCTCCAAACACGATTGATGATGCTCCCGTGGCCTCGGCGGCTGCAGCGAGTGCCGGAGAGACGTCCATCGCTCCTGAATCGCCGATTATCCAAAGTCTCGCCGGAGGAGGCGAATTGGAATCAACTGGGTTCTGAGGGACGAGTTGCTCCAACCGGCTCTCAATCTGATCAACCCGCATGTTGGCGTAAGGCACGGTGCTCACGGGCGTGTGAAGGGTGATGGCAAAAGCGCAAACGACCACTGCGCTGATTCCTACAAGCGCTGCGGTTCCGGCGCTGCGAGTGGTTGAGAAAAGAGTGCCCCGTCGGACAGGCATCTCCAGCAGAAAGTAAGAGGCCAACGCAATCGCGATGGTGACAATCATCCGGACCACGAAGAGGGGGCCGAGCGAAAGGCCGGTTCGATCTTGACTGAGAAGAAGGAAGACGGGCCAGTGGTAGAGGTACAGCCCGTACGAAAGCAGGCCGGCCCAGCGCAAGGCAGGGTTGGCGAAGATTCGGGAAAACATGCCGGCTCGGGTCGCGACATAAATCGCAAGGGTCGACAGGAGTGCATAGAGCGGCAGACCTCCTCTCGCTAATCCGGGAGAAGCCTCAGCCGTGTTGAACCAAGCGATGAGAATTACGAAAATTGCTGCGAAACCGAGTACGTCAAAAAGAGACTCACTGCTCGTTCGTGTCGTGGTGTTGCGTTGACGTCCCGACCACCACAGTGCGAGCAATACTCCGAATAACAACTCGGCGACTCTCGTGTCAGTGCCGTAATAGACGCGATCAAAATCTGATTGCTGCAGCCACATCAGTGCGATCGAAACTGCAGCGGCTGCCATGCAGGAAGATGCGAGCAGTCGGCGCCCCCCGAAGCGCATAAGGACTACTACGACGATCGGGAAGACCACATAGAACTGTTCTTCAATAGCCAGCGACCAAAAATGCTGAAATGGGGTTGGATCTGAAAAGAGTGAGCCGTAACTCACGTCGGAGGTCCATAAACGCCAATTGGCGACGTAGCCAATCGCCGAGAGCATGTCGCCTCGAAGTGATGCCAGTTGATCTGCGGATCCGATTCGCCACCAGATCAGTCCGATAAGAGCAACGGTGGCTAGAGCTGCAGGCATGAGGCGGCGAAGGCGCCGTCCCCAAAACCGGAGCAAATCAATCGAATGCGAACCTTCGAACTCGCGAACGAGAAGATTCGTGATCAAAAACCCTGAGAGGGTGAAAAAAGTGGAAACGCCGAGAAAGCCACCCTTTGCCCAAGTGAAGCCTCCATGGAACAACAGCACGCCGATGACGGCCATGCCACGAATACCGTCGAGGGCAGGTAAGTGGGGGAGGTTGGCCGATCGATCAGACCTGAGAGTCTCAGGCGAGGGTCGGCTCGTTGTTCGCTCGTCCATAGTGGAGCCAGACTGTCCTCAAGGGCAGAAAAAACCGGTGGTTCAATCAGTCGCAACGTAGCAGGGGATTCTGGCTGTCTACGGGCGGATCAGTGAGGCAAGAATGCGTCACACTCGTTCGTCAAGGACCATCCGGAGGCATTCGGTTGCAGGATTATCCCGCCAGACCATGCTGTCTGATGGGAGAAGTCCACGCTGATCAAGTCGATTCATCACGCGAACCACGATGACGCAGTAGCGAGCAGCAGCAAAGAGCTCATGAGCGGCCGTGTCGATCGCTGGCCGACCGGCGTATTGGAAATACATCGCTCGCTGCTCATCTCGCGTGGGATCCCCATCGAGTCGGTCGAGACCTGCGAGTTCGTGCATGGTCCGGTCGAACATCAACCACCAGCCGAGATCAAATTCTGGGGGACCGATGCAGGCTGCTTCGAAGTCGGTGAGACAAGCCACTTGTGAGCCCTGCCAAATGATGTTTCCCGGTCGTGGATCTCCCCAACACAGTCCTACGGACGTATCGGGAGGGAGTTCGTTCTCAATGAGCGACCACGCGTTCTCTAAGAGCGGATGCGATCTCCCGCGTAACTCTGCTTCGCCAAATTCCTTCCAGAGACGAAGAAGGTGGCGGGACCCAGGGGTGACGCCACTTGGTATGAGCCAGTCCAACCCGAGAGTTGATGTGTTGAGTTGGTGGACGCGTGCCATCTCAAAAAGACCATTACTTACGAGATCGGTGCGATCACCCGGAGCGAGTTCGGTGAAGAAACCCTCGACGCTGTAGGGCGGACTCTCAATGGGTACAACTCCGTCAACGTGGTGCATGACGAAGAACGGTGTGCCGAGAACTGCTGGGTTGCTCTCATAACCGACAAGGGCGGCGATGGGTAGGTTCGAGTTTCGACTGATGCTGTCCATGATGCGGAACTGAATCTCGATCTCGGGCATCGCAAGATCCGACTGTGCCGGATACACGGCT
>WLGJ01000123.1 GCA_009703275.1 Actinomycetota bacterium | reverse complement strand
GGTCACTCGCTCAGGTATTTCGCGCGCAACTCGTCGGCAGAAACGGTTCTCCCGGCTCTGACTTCGAGACGTGCTTCCTGGATCTCGGCCATCGACGATGGATCCGACAGGAGCTCCAGCGTGTCCTCAAGAGTGTTCAGTTCCTCGGCGCTCATCAGCACCGCTGCTGGACGCCCATTGCGCGTGACCGTGATCCGTTCGTGCTGTTGCTCCACTCGATCCACCATTTCCGAAAACTTGGCTTTGACCTCGGCGAGGGGAAGAACTTCCGACATGACCAGAATTCTAGTCAGCAACGACCCGAATGCAACGTCCCCGATCAGTCGCCCGAAGGCACGTCGAACCGATAACGCTCGAGCCGTCCGCGAGTCGTGAATCCCAACCGCTCATAGACAGGGAACCCCTGCATGCTGGCCTGGAGCATGACGGATTCCGCTCCCTCAACAAGCAGATCGTTCACCAGACTCGTCGTGACGGCGCTGGCGACACCTCGCCGAGCGAACTCCGGCGGCGTCGCCACGTAATAGATGCCGCCGACCTCACGGCCGAGAAATCCACATCCGGTGCCGACAGGGGTCTCACCATCGAACGCAACGACCCATCGCACCCCGTGCGCATCGATCATCCGGTGATGCTGCATGAGCCACCTCATTCCATCGATCCCGTATCCCTGCTCGCAGAGCCGTGCGCAACGATCGAAGTCGTCGGCGTCCTCGACGACTCGAACAATGAGATCAGATTCGTGAGAGATCGGAACATCGATCCACATGTCGGGTAACAAATCATGATCGACGATGCCGCCGAACCTGATCACCTCGTTGCGCAATGACTGATCCTCTTCAGGGACCCAGACGATAAACGGAGTCTCACGATCACCGAAGTATGCAAGCGCCTCCTCGGTGAACGAGTGACGGTCAGTATCGGGATCTACGACGAACGCCGCATTCACGAAGCCATTCGCTACCGGAACCGGGCTCGCGACGAGCACCGCTCCATTGCATCGGTCGACATCACCGACGGGACCGATCGTCGACGCGACGAACTCCGCGAGGTTACCGATGGAACTCTTGCGCTGCGATGGAGACGTCATCGCCGGCATCTTCCCACGGTCGACATCGAGACCGCCAGAGGTTTCGATCAATCAAGAGTGAAGCGATACACATTGGTGTTCACTCTCTGATGAGAAACCCGATCGCACAGCGTCGCCGGTCAATGCGACTACCCGAAGGAAGCGCGAGCACCAATGCTTGACTATGCGGTCATGTATTCTGATTTGGTGACTTCAAATCTGCGACTCATCAATGGGATCGCAATCCATACCAGTGGCTCCGGCCCACCGGTCGTGCTGCTCCACGCCAATGGCGGCGACCACCACGACTTCGATGCGATCGTCGGAGACTTGGCCCGCCATGCCACTGTTCATGCTCTTGACTGGCCAGGACACGGAGCGAGTGCCGCGGTCGCCGATCCGAGCGCGTGTGGATTCGCAGAACTCCTTCCCGCGATCCTCGAGCAGCTCGGCGAGGGACCGTTCACCCTCATCGGGAACTCCATCGGTGGTTTCGCCGCTCTGCGCACTGCCGCTCGACGGCCCGATCTCGTTCAGGCCCTCGTCCTCGTCAACCCAGGAGGATTCACTCCCCGATGGCCGACGACGTTCATGGCGTGTCGACTGTTCGGATGGGAAAGGTTCGCACCGGTAGCGATGAGGATGCTCCCCCGCCTATACCTCCGCCGACGGACACCCGAGGTCGGATCTATCAGGGCGGCTGCCGTCGTTGGCTCCCGCGACCCCGCCAGGGTTCGGACGTTCGCCCGGATCTGGCGGAGCTTCACCGATCCCGATCACGACGCCCGGGCAGATGCGCGCAATGTCGATGCACCCGTCCTGCTGATCTGGGGAACCCGCGATCCGATCCTGCCCTGGTTGGTTGATGGGCGCCGAGCACGAAAGATGCTCGATCGAGCACAAGTCGCTGCGCTTCCGTGCGGACACCAGTCATTCGCCGAACTCCCCGATCGGTTCATGGCTGAAGTGATGGAGTTCATGGGGTGGGAAGACGGAGGCCGATGATGAGGACCGAGACGCCACGCCGAGGTCCAGGTTCACGAGCCGGCGGGAACCATCCGACACGGCTCGAACTGCTTGATGCCGCAGCCACCCTTGCCGGGTCCGAGGGAATCGATGCCCTCACGGTGTCGGCGATCACCACTGCATCGGGACACGCCAAGGGCACGTTCTACGTTCACTTCTACGACCGATCGGAATTGATCGTCGAACTCCACCGGCAGTTCCACGACGACCTCTTTGCGGCGATCAAGCAGGAGACATCAACACTTCCACCGGGGCGTGATCGAGCATGCGCCCGGATCGAGAGTTTCCTCGACGGTTGTCGCGCACGTCCGTTGGTGCGCGCGATGCTCCTCGAAGCTCGGGCGCTTCCCGAGATCCTTGATCTGGTCGACGACCGGAACACCGAAGCGGCGACGCTGCTTGAGGACGACCTCCGGACAATTACTCACCACCCTCGTGAGACGGCCCAACTGCTCGTGAGTGCGACCGTCGAGGTGGCGCGGCAGGAACTCACGAAAGGCAGACGCCTTCCCCGCCTGCGGTCCGCGCTCTACGAACTCATCGCCTGAGGATGGTCGTCGCACGAGATCGTACGACTCAATGACGCGATGAACCGACGATCGACCGGATGCCGCGATCCTCACTGATCGAGGCTGTACCGGTACACATTTGCATTCATTTCCAAATTGGAAATCGAGGTCAATTCTCGGTCGGCCTCGAAACTCGAGCTCCAGTACCGTCAGCGAATGGAAATTCGTTGTTTCTCTGAAGCCGACACCGACGTCGTGATTGAGCTGTGGCGGGCTGCTGGACTCCTTCATCCCAACAATGATCCACACCGCGACATCAACCGGAAGACATCTGATTCGCCCTGGGGATTCCTGGTGCTCACGGAGAACGACGAGATCATCGGATCAGTGATGGTTGGCTACGACGGCCACCGTGGATGGATCAACTACCTCGCGTGTCATCCCGATCATCAGCGGAAGGGTGTCGGAACCGCTCTCATGACACGAGCCCGCAAGCTCCTCCTCGATCGAGGGTGTCCGAAGATCAATCTGCAGGTTCGCTCTGGAAACGACGCTGCGATCAGCTTTTATGAGTCGATCGGCTACACCGATGACTCGGTGACGTCGCTCGGACTCCGCCTCATTCCCGATACCTGATCCCGCAAAGCGCCCACGTCGTCGTATCTTTCAGAGGCGTTCGAGGAACTCCTCGACCGACAGTTCCGACTGGCGGATGATCGAGCGAAGCGTCCCGGGTGCGAGTTCCCGGTGCAGCGGAACGATGACGGTCAGATGCGCCTTGCGCAGCTTCACGTGACTTCCGCGCTGACCGACTCGCACGAATCCCGCTTCGACGAGCGCGTCGATCGCATCTGCTCCGCTGACGACAGGGAGCGGAGGGTTCACGCAGAGAGTTGGAACGTGGTGACGATCGGATGGCTCAGTTCGACGGGTTCGTTCTCGTCCTCGAAATAGAGGCTGAGGGCCTCCTTGAGGTTTGTGAGAGCGTCGTCCATCGAGTCGCCCTGACTCGTCACATCAACTTCAAGACAGCGCGCGACAAACAACTCACCTTCATGAGTGATGGCGGCCGTGAGTTCCATTTCTCAATCATACGAGGAAGGGCTCTACCAGGGCCATAGTCAAATGGCCCGACGAGGAGGAGCTCAGGAATCCAAGTTGTACCGATACACATTTGTGTCGCGGGCGACGAAACCGATGCGTTGGTACAGGCGGTTCGCTGCTTCTCGGCTGGGGCGCGACGTGAGATCAACCGTCTTCGCACCCAACTCACGCGCACGATCCAGCGCCGCACGATTCAACAACTCGCCCACACCATGACCGCGCGCGGCTTCGTCAACAACAACGTCTTCAATCCATGCGCGCACTCCGGTAGGAATACGGAACCACGCAAGAGTGAGGCTTCCGAGAATCTGATCCTCGGCATCGCGATCAACGGCAATCAGCAACACGCTGGCCTCTGACTCGCAGATTGCGGCCAGCTCGGTCTCGGTTGGTGCCGGATTTGATGACGACAATTGGGGAATCAGGCGCTCAAATGCGGCCACCAGTTCCGGGGTGACTTCTGCGGCCTCAATGATCTGCACGTTCGCCATCGGTCCAGCGTAGACACCGATACCCTTCTGCGAATGCCGGAGACCTCAGGCCACTCGCTCCCCCATTTGCGCTGGACGCAGCCTGCCGATGTCGACGGTCCAGTGCTCCTTGTCGCATTCGGTGGCTGGAACGATGCTGGTGACTCGGCAACCACAGCAATCGAGTACTTGGCCGAACAGTGGGGGGCGACCACGTTCGCCGATATCGATCCCGAGGTGTTCTACGACTTCACCGTCACCCGACCTGAGGTTCGTGTCGATTTCGATGGCATTCGGCGAATTGACTGGCCGAAGAACGAATTTCGATCAGCGCACGCAACTCCTCACAATGTCGATGTGATCCTGCTCTCAGGAATCGAGCCGCAGCTCAAGTGGCGAACATTCTGCGAGCACGTCATCGGCGTCGCCGTTGCGACCAACGCTCGCATGGTTGTCACGCTCGGTGCCCTTCTTGCTGAAGTGCCGCATTCACGACCAGTGTCAGTCTTCGGAGCGACCTATGACGAAGCGAGCACCGAAGCGCTTGATCTCCTCCCATCGCGTTACGAGGGACCAACTGGTATCACCGGCGTTTTGCACAACGCGTGCAGCGAGGCCGGCATTCGTTCTGCCGCGTTGTGGGCAGCAGTCCCCACCTACGTGCCTTCCTCGCCATCACCAAAGGCAGCGCTTGCGCTCATTGACCGCGCCGCACGGTTGCTAGAAGTGACCATCGATACCACGGAACTCAAGTTCGCAACCGACGCCTATGAGCATCAGGTGTCATTGCTCGTTGCCGAGGATGAAGAAACCACCGAGTACGTCGCGCATCTCGAACGACGTTACGACGAGGAACCCGATCGATTTACCGATGGCGAAAGTCTTGTCGACGAGGTCGAACGTTT
>WLGJ01000122.1 GCA_009703275.1 Actinomycetota bacterium | reverse complement strand
CAGATGCGCGATCTCCTGCTGCATATCCCGAACCTTCCATCACCTGACTGCCCCGACGGCAAAGGTGAAAGCGACAACGTCGAAGTGAAGCGAGTAGGTGCTGGCGACGATCCTGCTGCCTGGGCAGAACACCAGCGTGTTCCCCACTGGGATATCGGCACCGAACTGGGCATTCTTGATTTGGAACGTGCGGTGAAGATGTCGGGCGCGATGTTCACAATGTTCCGTGGGCAGGGCGCCACCCTTTCCCGTGCGTTGTGTCAGGTTGCGCTCGATCGCAATGCCGACGCGTTCGAAGAGGTTCGACCGCCAACGGTTGTGCTGACTGACACGATGATCAGTACCGGCCATCTTCCAAAGTTCATCGACGACGCCTATCACCTCGAGCGCGATGACCTTTGGGCGATTCCTACTGCCGAAGTTCCGCTCACGTCCTTAGCTCGTGATGAGATTCTCCGCGGTGCCGATCTGCCGATGCGTCTCATGGCACAAACCGCATGCTTCCGTCGTGAAGCCGGTTCAGCTGGTCGAGACACTCGTGGTTTGTTGCGCGTTCATGAGTTCGACAAGGTCGAGATCCTTGCCTACGCAACTCCGGAACAAGCGCCTGCGTTACACGAGGAACTTCTTGCTCGTGCCGAAGGACTTATCGGCGCACTCGGGCTCACCTATCGAGTGCTCGATCTGTGCACCGGCGACATCGGAAACTCTTCGGCCCGCACCTTTGACATTGAGGTCTATGCACCTGGTGTTGATCAGTGGCTTGAAGTGTCATCGGTGTCGTGGTTTACCGACTACCAGGCCCGTCGCGCCAACATTCGTTACAAGGTCGAGGGCGCAAAGGGCAGCGAGATTGCTCACACATTGAATGGGTCTGCACTTGCGGTTCCGCGTGTATGGGCGGCTGTTGTGGAAACTCATCGCCAGCCCGACGGCACCGTGCGCATTCCTGAAATCCTGCAGCCGTACATGCGCGGCGCAACCTCAATCGGCTGATCATCACGTGATTCTTCTTCGTCGATTCGCTGTCATCGCGGTCGGCGGCGCACTTGGCTCGTGGATGCGATGGCGATTATCGGTGTGGTTTCCCGTTGCCTCAGGAACGTTCCCAACGACAACCCTTGCCATCAATCTCGTAGGTTCTGCGCTCATTGGCGTGGTGCTGGTGTTGTTTCTCGACCGAGAGCCGCCACGGTTGCTCACGCACTCGTTTCTCGGAACCGGAATCCTTGGCGCGTTTACGACATTCTCAACGTTCACGGTCGAGAGCGCCGAGTTGTTGCGGCAATCGGAACCGCTGACGGCATTCGCGTATGTGGTGGCCTCTGTTGTTGGTGGAGTGCTTGTGGCTATGGCGTCGATGCGCCTCACTCGCCGAGCCATTCATCTTGAGGTCGCATTATGACCGCGTGGGTCATTGTCGGTTTGGCTGGGGCACTGGGTGCGACGAGTCGTCACGCCGCAGACATCGGCTTGCGCCGTTGGTTTCCGAACGGGCCTTCGATTGGCATTCTCCTGGTCAATCTCCTGGGCTCGTTCGTCCTCGGTGTTGTGGTTGGTATCGCTGCGACTCAGATCATCAATGAGAATCTGCGTCTTGGCGTTGCCGCTGGTTTCTGCGGAGCGTTCACCACGTTCTCGACTTTTGCGGCTGAACTCGCTGGTCTTGTGAACAATCGCAATCATCGGATGTTGCTGCTGTGGACAGCGCTCATGGTGATTGGTGGCGGTCTTGCCGCCTACGCAGGCATCACCCTTGGTCGCGCATGGTGAGCTGCGCTTGGCACTTCGCTTCAGACTGGAGTGGACTGGAGCTATGAGCGCATCTCCCAAACTCGACGCCCTGCGAGCCGAACTACAGGCGAAGGGACTTCGACGCGCTGAACTTCACGATGATCCATTTGTGCAGTTCGACGCTTGGTTCCAGTTTGCGAGCGAAGCGGATGTGCATGAACCCCATGCCATGGTGGTGTCGAGCGTTGGCGCCGATGGCATGCCGTCATCTCGTCACGTATTGCTTAAGGGTTTCGATCATGGCTTTGTGTTCTTCACGAATTACACCAGCCAAAAGGGTCGTGAACTCATCGATCATCCGCAGGCATCGATTTGTTTCCCTTGGAACATTCTTTCTCGTCAGGTTCGAGTTGTTGGCACCGTTGAGAAAGTCACCGAGTCCGAAAGCGACGAGTACTTCAGCACGCGGCCTCGCGGAAGTCAGACCGGTGCATGGGCTTCGCATCAAAGCGAAGTGATTGCTGATCGATCCGTTCTTGAAGGTCGTTGGGCAGAAGCCGAGGAACGCTTTGAGGGCGTTGATGTTCCTCGCCCCCCACATTGGGGCGGCTTCCGTGTGCTTCCGCGCGAAATCGAGTTCTGGCAGGGCAAGCCCTCACGACTGCACGACCGATTCCGCTACACCGTCGACGCGTCGCAACCCACCGGGTGGCGCGTGGAACGACTCAGCCCCTGAACGCCTAATTGGTTAGGGCAGAACCTTCATCACTTCTTCGGCCAACAAGTGAATGTGGTCGAGATCGTCCATGTCGAGCACCTGGAGGTAGATGCGCGTTGCGCCGGCTTCAGCAAATGAAGCGATCTTGTCGAGGACCTGCGCAGGTGAGCCGGCAGCGCCGTTCTGAATGAGTTCATCGACTTCACGGCCGATGTTCTGGGCACGACGAGCGACCTCAGCGTCGTTGGCGCCAACGCACAGCACCTGCGCGACCGAATAGATCATCGACTCCGGATCACGACCACGCGCTTCGCACGCGGCGCGCACGTTGTCGCACGACGCACGATAAATCTCGAGTGGAGGGAATGGAAGATTGAATTCATTGGCGTATTTCGCGGCCAACGCAGGTGTGCGCTTGGGGCCGTAGCCGCCCATGATGATCGGCGGGCCGCCAAGTTGAACCGGCTTAGGTATGGCGGGGGAGCCCACGATTGTGTGATGTTGCCCCTCGAATGAGTACTGAGAATCGATCGGTGTGTTCCACATGCCCGTAATGATTTCGAGTTGCTCTTCGAGAATGTCGAAGCGCTGGCCAAGTGTGGGAAACGGAATGCCATAGGCGGTGTGTTCGGCGTCGAACCAACCAGCACCGAGACCAAGTTCGATACGACCGTCGCTCATGTCGTCGATCTGGGCGACCGCAACAGCTAACTGACCGGGCAAACGGAATGTTGCCGAAGCGACGAGTGTGCCAAGACGAATCGTGCTGGTCTCACGGGCGATCGCACCGAGGGTGACCCAAGCATCGGTGGGGCCAGGAAGTGGATCCCCGGCGCCCATGCGCAGGTAGTGATCGGAACGGAAGAAGGCGTCGAAACCGAGTTGTTCGGCGAGTTGCGCGACGGCGAGTTGTTGGCGATACGAAGCGCCCTGCTGGGGTTCAACAAAGATGCGAAGTTCCATGCCCCGAGGTTATCGGCGGGGCTGAACTGCTAGCTGTTGTTGGCCCACCCGAGTGTTTCGGCCGACAGTTTGAAGTTGGCGACCTCAACAAGGGCGAGTGCTTCGATGTCGGCAATGGTGTCGTCAGTAAGTGCGAAGAGATCTGCGGCCGAAGCTCTGGCAAGACTCAACGTCATATTTTTGAACGCGAGTGTTTTGGCCATTCGCGTAGGAACGCCGAGTCGTTCCAAGTGTTCGATCCACCAGTCACTGAGCGAACCCATTGAGGCTCGGAGCTTCTCTGAGTGGTAGTTCTGCGCACTGAGGTAGGCCGCGAGCTGGAAGATCATTTGTCCACGCGGGAGGATCCTCGCAAGTGGGGGCTTTTGTTGTGAGCCAAGTCCTTCGGAATCGGCCGAAGCAACAACTTCAGAGGCATTCGCCAGACGTTGTTGCGTAAGTTCGGCGACCACGGCATCGAGCAGTTCGAATCGCGTCCCGAAATGGCGGTAGATCGTGGCCCGGTTGATGCCGGCGGTATCGGCGATGAGTTGATCGGAAATATCGCCGATGGGGCGTGTTTCGAGGAGCTCAATGACGGCCTCGATGAAGAGTTTCGTGGCTTGGGCCTTGGGGATCTGGGGCGCCCGCTTCGGGTTGGTGACTGAGGCCATTCAAGAAATCTATCGAAAAAGGAAAGTGTTCTCGGAGGGCCCTGATGTTGGTGTTGTGCGAGCTCTTTGATTGGTCGGCAAACCGGCCTCGCCCACGTCTATTCGTCAGACATGCGGGCTTTGCTGAGCAAGGCGATGAACACGACGATCGCAATGATGAGACCGAGGATGATGCCGATGCGGGTCGGGCCAACATCATTGATCCATTGCGTGATGTGGCCATTGAGATTGAACATCCAACCGGCAATGCCGCCGCCTGAAGTGTTGCCGTTCAAGACGCGCAGTTCGTACCAGCCGTAATAGGCGACATAGAGACCGGCAATAACGAGCAGCACGCCGGAAACGCGATTGATGTGTGGCAGTACGCCGCGCATCTTCTTCACAATTCCTTGTCGAGCGAGTGCGATGGCGAGTGTGAGCACAATCAACACCAGCCCCATGCCGAGTGCATAGGCAATGAATGCGCCGAGACCCACAAAGAAGTTCTGCTGATCGATCACGGTTGATATCGCAGCAATAAATAACGACAACGTGCAGCTCAGCGATACGAGCGCATAGGAAATGCCGAACACGAAAACTGATCCGAGCTCTCGCCCTTCGGGACCCTTTGAAATTTTCGGCGAACTCACGGTGATTTCACGGCCCATCAGTAAGCGAATGCCGAGAATCACCAAGACAATGCCCAACACAATGGTGAGCCACGGCAACTTGTCGATAACGGAAGAAAGAATGGGATCAAGGACGAGTCCAAGAACTCCGAACACGACAACAAAGCCAGCAGTCATTGCGGCGCCAACTGCGAGTGCACGCAAAACCGTCGCGTCGGCTCGGTTGTCGGTGTCCCTAGCGTTCTCAAGCCCTAAGAAGTAGGACAAGTACGCCGGTAACATCGCAAAGCCACACGGGTTGAACGTTGCGACCATGCCAACACCAAACGCGTAAACGATCGCCGAGTTCATATCAGTTACCGGTTGCGGTCTTCACGAGTGCGGTGAGCTGTGCTTCGGTGAGCGCACCGGAGTGTGTTGCCAGAATGGTTCCGT
>WLGJ01000121.1 GCA_009703275.1 Actinomycetota bacterium | reverse complement strand
TGACGCCGAGGATGGAACCGAAAAGGACCGCCTCGATAGATCGCCTTGCCTGACCGAACACATTTGAGAGTGCGAGACCGAGCGCGAACGAAGCAGTCGTGATCACGCCAATGGCGGCGTCAGCACCGATCTTTCCGCGGCGAGCAACCCGGCCGATCATGAGTGCAGAGAGAAGACCCCACATTCCGGCGCCGAGGTAAAAGTTCACGCCGAGAACGGCGCTGGCCGCCGCGCCGCCGAAAATGGAATGCGAAAGCCCGTGACCGATGTAGCTCATGCTGCGCAAGACGACGTAGACGCCTACGAGACCGCAGATAGCCCCGGCGAGTGTCGCAACCATGAATCCGTTGCGGAAGAACTCGAACTGGAATGGCTCGAACAGTGTCATTCGATTCCCATCGGGCTGTCGGTCACGAGGAGCATGCCGCCGTGTTCGAGAACTTCCATCGGCGCTCCGTAGGTGCGTTCGAGAACCGACGAGGTGAGAACTTCGGCGGGAGTTCCAACGGCGATGAGTTCGCGGTTGACGCAAGCGATTAACGGCAGATGCGCAGCAAGACCGTTGATGTCGTGAGTGGAGAGCACGACAGACGTGCCATTGCGATGAAGATCAGTGAGTAGGTGGACAACTTCATGACGGGTGCGCACATCGACACCCGAGGTTGGTTCATCGAGAACGAGAAGTTCGGGATCGCGATGAAGGGCGCGTGCGAGGAACACCCGCTGCTGCTGGCCGCCGGAGAGTTCGCGGATGTGCCGGTGTTCAAAACCGCCGAGTCCGAGTTGCTCGAGTAACTCAGCCACGCGTTTGCGCTCTGACTCGGTGGCACGCGGTCGATACCACTTGGCCGCGGCCGCCATCAGAACGACCTCGCTCACCGTGATGGGGAAGTTCCAGTTGACCGTTTCGACCTGGGGAACATACGCGATCCGCAGATCGGCCCGACGGCGCACTACGCCCTCGGAGGGTCGAAGATTTCCGAGCACCAAACGCAACAACGTGGTCTTTCCCGATCCGGATGGACCGATGACCCCAAGGAACGAGCCTTCATCGATCGTCAGATGGACATGTTCGAGCACGGTCGGTCCGCCATAGGAATGCGAAATTCCGTCGAGCTCGATCATCGTTGTCACTGCGGGTAATTGGCCGTGTCCGGTGCGACGTCGGTGACGTCGAGATTGCGGAGAGCCGTTGCGTCGCCACCGAGGGCTTCAATCATGGTGACGTAATCGAACTGCATGAGCGCGAGAAACGAGTGATCAGCATCTCCGGGTTCACCAAGAAGATCGTCATCGCGAAGAACGTCGACGTAGGTGACGCCGGTCTCGCGTCCGATCTGTTCAAGTACCGGACTCGGGAAGACCTCGGAGCCGAAGATGGCCTTTACTTTGGAGTCCCTTACCTGAGCGATCAGGTCGCCAACTTCGCGCGCAGTGGGTTCGTTGAAATCAGAAGGTTGAATGGCGCCCACAACTACCCATCCGTAGTCGTTGGCAAAGTAGGCGTAGGCGTCGTGATAGGTGAGGAGTCTGCGGTCTTCAGCCGGCAGAGTTGCGCTCGCCGTTGTAACGGCTGCATCAAGTGCATTGAGTTTGCTCGTGTAGGCAGCCGCATTTGAGGTGTACGCCGCGGCATTCGCTGGGTCCATCTTCACGAGAACATCACGGATGAGCGCGACGTACTTAATGGCGAGTTTCGGGTTCGTCCAGAGATGGGGATTCGGCTTTCCGCCATCTTCGGGAAAAGAGAAGTCATAGATGTAGTCGGCAACGGGCAATACGGCCGTTCCGAGTTCACAAAGAGCAGCCGATTTGGGGAGGTTGCTATCAGCAAGTTCTTTCGTCGGTTCCTCGAGAACAAGACCGTTTGCAAAGAGCACATCGGTTTTGGCCAGCGTTACCGCCACGTTCGGCGAGGGTTCGAACGTGTGCGAGTTGGTGCCTTCAGGAACGATTCCCGTGATCTGCGCCAGTCCCCCGGCCACATTCGCAACGATCGACGTGATTGGGGCGACAGTGGTTGCGATGTTGAGTGTCGAGCCGGCGGGAATGGTCTGACCAGACAGGCATTCCGCCAGCGCCTCGGCCTGGATGTCGCCAGATTGGCCAGTCGCGTCGTTTCCGGATGTCGAGGAACAGCCCCCGATCAGGGCGAATGCCAAAACGGCGGCCGCGACACGAGGGGAGGTCTTGCGCAAGAAAGTCACCGCAGGACTCTACCGAACTGCCCGCAGATGCCCCGGTCGGCGAGTCGATAAACCGGAACATCTCCCGGGTTCTTGCCCTGTCGCAGTTAGTACAGACCTACGAGCGAGAAAACCACCCCGACTAGCGCAAAGAATCCGACAAAGGCAACGACCGCCAATACCGGTCGCCCCTTGAATTTCGGATCGATACGACCCCGCAAGCGATTGTAGACAGCGAAGATCACACCAAAAATTGCGGCGGTAACAATGAATCTCAACATTGGGTGAGGTTACTGCCAGCCCGGTAGGAGCTGAAGGTTTGGGTCTCCGAGCCTGCTCGGTTGATCAGCCGGTGAACGCCGGAACGACGGGTGCGTGAGTTATCCCACTCCTTCACCCAGCAAACGCCGCAGACCCCAGATCCGTCGCGCCGCTTTCGATTGCATCGCAAATCACGCGCGCCACAGTCGCTGGTTCTAATCCCTCACCCATCTTCGGCGCCGTGCCCGCAATCGCCCGACCCGCAAGCCCGGTTTCGGTATGCGGTGGTCGAGCATCAATCACGCGCACGCCTTTGCGACGCGCTTCACGGGCCAAACCTTCGTCGAACGCGCGCACCGCGGCTTTCGATGCACCGTAGGCAACCATGCCGGGCAAATTCTGTTCCGCGATGACACCGGAAATGTTCACGATCACGCCACCGGTGGCAAGTGTGTTCATCGCTTCGGTGGCAACCATGATCGGAATGAACGTGTTGGTCATGAACAGGTCTTCCATCACGTCGGTCGACAGCGTCGCAACGTCGCCGAAGGCCACGACTCCAACAGCGTTGATCACAACGTCGAGCTTCCCGTGATGCTCGACCGCGGTTCGCATCGCCGTGGCGCACGCATCGGGTGATCGCAGATCAAGTGCCACCCGCGGGCCAGCCACCGTCAGTTGATCGAGGCGTTGTTGGTCGCGCCCCACCAGGGTGAGAGCGGCTTTGCGTGCGGCGAGTTCTTCGCCCAGCGCCCGACCAAGTCCCCCGGTGGCGCCCAGCAAGAGAACCGATGCGCCGTTGAGTGATGTGCTTGTCATGGCCCGAGTTCTACCGCATCACAGGTCGATTTCTCTGATGCGGCGCCGTATCGGCCGCGACGTTTCGCTTCAGTTCACCGCTCAATCACCGCAGCTCCTCCTCCATTTGCCGGCCGCTCATTTCCGGGGCATTCCCTCGGTCCGGCCTAATCGCACATCACAACTCCGAAGTCGCCTGAATCCATGTGACAAAGTCAGTCTGTGTATTTCAACTGGTTGACTCCCAAGGCGCAGGCACGAAACGCCGGCGGCAAAGGTATGGGTTCCTATGCCATCGAGCCGATTACCGCAGGCGAGTCGGTCGCTGCGTTTGGCGGTTGGGTGGCCGACGAAGCCGAGTTGCGTTCGCTTCCAGCCGAACGCATTTCGCGCACGATGCAGATCGACGAACACCTCTATTTGGTGTCGGGCGAAACCGCTGATCCCGGCGACTATGTCAACCACTCGTGCACGCCCAACTGCGGGTTGGCCGGAAACATGCTCGTGGTCGCCATGCGCGACATCGCAATCGGTGAAGAGCTCACATTCGACTACGCCATGAGCGATGGCGGCGACTACGACGAGTTCGATTGCCTGTGCGGGTTGGCTGAGTGTCGTGGTGTAGTCACTGGCCGCGATTGGCGCCTTCCCGAGCTGCAGTCCCGGTATGCGGGATGGTTCTCTCCGTACTTGGCCCGAAAGATCGCAAACGAATCAAAAGGACTCCAATGACTGATGTGTTGATCTCCACAGAAGAAATCTCGACATCGATCAAAGGAGCCGTCGCCTACAGAATCGTTTACAACTCACACGATCTCCATGGCGTCGCCACGACGTCTTCGGGACTTGTCATTGCGCCCGCTGCCGCCGGAGAAAATCGCCGAGTCATCTCATGGGCGCACGGCACTACGGGCATTGGCGATGCCGGCTGCCCATCAGCTCAGCCCGATCCTGCTCGTGAACTCACTCTCTACTTCGCGCCAGGCAGCACCACACAAATCGATTACGGCATTCCTGGGCTGCAAACGTTCATCGATGACGACTGGGTTGTCGTTGCTACTGACTACCAAGGCCTTGGCACGCCCGGCATTCATCAGTACACCGTGAACCGCACCAACGCGATCGATGCAGTCAAAATTGTAAGTGCGGCACGGGAACTGAATGTTGGCGCGGGTGCGCGCTTTGGCGTTATCGGTTGGTCTCAGGGTGGTGGAACAGCGGCTGCTGCAGTCGAACTTGATGCGGCCGATTACGGCGATCTTGAGATTGTCGGCGCCGCCGCAATGTCACCGGGCGTTCCAATTATCGGTCTAAAACTGCCGGGACTTGGTTCCGCGCTCGGCGGCTCTGACATTCCGCCCGACGGACACTTGTTCATGATCCTTGGTGCAATGGTCACTGCATTCCCCGACACGTTGTCGCTTGACGACGTTTACACCGCCGTCGGCAAGCGCGTGTTCGAACAGGGTTGGAATGTGCAGGCCGTACATCATCTCAGCGACACACTTGGGCGCGCATACAAGCACGAAGGCCAAGTCATTGCCGTCGACACCACCAAGTTGGGCGTGTGGATGGCGGCGTTTACTGAGGCATCAGCAACCTTGAACAAGCCAATTGCTCCGGTGCTTGTTTTGATGGACGAACAAGACCCGAACGGTCCGTGCCCGATCACATGGCAACGCGGGTACGTCGATGCCGTGAAAGCGCTCGGCGGTGACATCACGGTGAAGTCGTACCCGGATGATGATCACTTCTCGTTGCCACAAAGCTGCGTTGCCGATGCCAAAGAGTGGCTCACGGCAAGATTTTCTTGATCTAGCAGCGGCTACAGCTGATCGGACCTGCCAAAAGGCCCTTGCCGAATTTATGCTGGT
>WLGJ01000120.1 GCA_009703275.1 Actinomycetota bacterium | reverse complement strand
CGCCCGTGAGTGAGTTGATGTCGGTAGTCGATGCACTTGCAAGTGGACCGATTCGTTCTGCCGCGAGTTCGCACATGGCGCGGCGCTCGGCATACTGCGAATCGGCGAGTTCTCGTTCTTGACCTGAGTGCAGAACGACAATGTCGAGATCGTCAGGGAACGCAACGTGTTCAATCGCATTGTCGGTGAAGTCGATGACCATCGCGTGGCCAGCGCGTCCGAACACAATGCTCAGTTGGTCGAGAAGGCCGCACGGTACGCCGACTGCTGCAAGCTCAGCGCGCTGCCCAACGAGGGCAAGGTCCATCGGTGAGCCGGCGAATCCGAATGAGAGCGCAGAAGCGATCTCAAGCGCAGCGCTCGAGGAAAGACCTGCGCCAGTAGGAAGTGTTGAGATGACGGAGGCGGTGAACCCTTGGGCCGATTTCAGTTCCTGTGCAACGGCAGCGATGTATCGACCCCACTGCGGTTGGATTGACGCGATGTTGGTTGCGGCATCGAGGTCAAATGCAACGATGTCGGCAAGTGCATCCGACCGAAGTTCGACGCGTCCTTGTTGGTGCGTTCCGCTGATGGTGATTCCGAGGTCAATAGCGCAGGGCAAAGCGAGGCCGCCGGCGTAGTCGGTGTGATCACCGATGAGGTTCACCCGCCCGGGGGCGTGAACCGTGAATGCCGTACCGGTCATATCGCGGAGCGCAGTTGTGCGGCGGCAACGATCGGTTCGATTGGGTTGAACCATACGCCACTACCAAGTTCGCCAGCCGCTACGAATCGTTGCGTGCCAGGCGAGCGAAGCAGCGGTGCGATGTGTGCGTGCACGCGAAGTGGTGTGCGCACAATGTCGTCGAATGGTCGCTGGTGGAACCACATCATGAACGGCATCGTCTCATCGAACAACGCGTCGAGGCGTCTGATGCAATCGATGAGTAGCGACGCGAGATCATCGCGTTCGTTGTTGTTCAGTGATGGAAGGTCGGGGACATCGGTCGAAGGCGCGAGCAAGAGCTCATAAGGCCACGACGCAGCGGGAGGAACCCACGCCGACCACTCGCCATGGGTGGCGACCATGACTTCGGCGGAAGGAGCATCGAATGCTGTCGCTGACACATTGGCGTATTCGGTGGCAATAACGGGCGGCACAATGTCGAAGGCATAGATCTGACCATGGGGGTGAGCAATTGTTGCGCCCACTTCTGGTCCGCGATTTTCAAATACCAATACATACGAAACATCGTCTCGCGCGCCGAGCGTTGCCGATCGCTCTGCCCACAGATCCACAACCCGCCGAGCGTGATCGGGAGTGAGATCAGCGAAGGATGAGTTGTGCTCGGAGGTGTAGAGAACGATCTCTGCTCGACCATTCTCAAACGGCGGCCATCGATTTGGGAAGGCAAGCACGTCATAGGGCTCGGGGGCTTCAACGCCACCGATGCAGAACGGACAGGCTTCAGAAGGAAGGTTGGGCCGACCCTGACGGGCGGGAACCATCCATGCGGGGGCGCCACTGAGTGGGTCGATTCGATAGCCAGCCGAGGCGGCCAGCTCACTGTCGAAGGGCTCACTTCCACTCATGGATCGAACGGTAGTCGTGGTCGCTTGACCGCATCCCGGGTGGGGGCGAGGATTCCCTCCATGCGCGCACAGGCCAATGGCATCGAAATCGAATACGAAACCCTCGGCGACCCGTCCGATCCGCCGCTCTTGGTCGTTGCGGGACTGGGTTGCCAACTCAAGTGGTGGAATCCGGATTTTCTGCAGGGTTTCGTCGACCGTGGCTTCTTCGTCGTTACCTTCGACAACCGAGATGTTGGCCTTTCGACGAAGATCGATACGCATATCAATCTCATGGAAGCTGTGGCTGGGTATCTCCAGGGCACGCCGATCGAGGCTCCGTATCAACTTTCAGACATGGCTGGCGATGCGTGGGGCCTTTGCGATGCGCTTGGTCTCGATCGGGTCAATCTCATTGGTGCCTCGATGGGCGGCATGATCGTCCAGCAGATGGCCATTGATCACCCAGAGCGTGTTGCTTCGCTCACATCAGTTATGTCGACGACAGGTGAACCCGATGTCGGCCAACCCACAGCCGAAGCCGTCGGCGTATTGCTCGAGCCCGCGCCGACTGAGCGTGAAGCAAACTTGTTGAAGTCGCTTGAAGCAGGCCGCTTGCTCGCCGGCCCGGTCTATTGCGACGAAGACTGGATCCTTGAGCGCAATGCACTGCAGTTCGATCGTTGCTTCCACCCAGATGGGCAGGTGGCGCAGTTGCTCGCCATTGTGACCTCACCGCCGCGGTCCGAACGCCTGCGCGAGATCGACGTTCCCGCCCTTGTTGTTCACGGAACCATCGACCCTTTGGTGACATTCAGTGGCGGAGAACGCACCGCTGAGTCATTGCGGGGTAGTGAGTTTCTTGTCCTTGAAGACATGGGTCACGATGTGCCCCGTCAGTACTGGGCAACCATCATTGAGCACGTCACTGCGCTCGCCGCTCGGGCCAACGCGTAACCACTTTTCTTTCCACCTTTAGGAGCACAGTTATGGGACCTCTCGCGGGCGTTCGCATCGTTGAGATTGCAGGAATCGGACCAGGGCCTTTTGCGGCGATGATGCTGGCGGATATGGGCGCCGACATCATTCGTGTCGATCGTGCCGGGCAGGTGTACGGCGGCGATCCCGCCACGCCGCCGAAGGACGTCATGAACCGTGGACGTCGGTCCATCGGTGTCGATCTCAAGAACCCCGAGGGCGTTGAGACGGTGCTTGGTCTTGTCGAGAAGGCCGATGCACTTATTGAAGGCTTCCGTCCCGGTGTCACCGAACGTCTCGGCATCGGTCCCGATGTGTGTTTGGCTCGCAATCCGAAACTTGTCTACGGACGCATGACTGGTTGGGGTCAGGACGGCCCCATGGCGCAAATGGCCGGCCATGACATGAACTACATCGCCATTGGTGGCGCGCTTGGTGCCATTGGTCGTCCGAATGAACGCCCGCAGCCCCCGCTCAATCTTGTTGGCGATTTTGGCGGTGGCGGCATGCTGCTTGCTTTCGGCATCGCGTGCGGAATCATCGAAGCTCGCATGTCAGGAAAAGGTCAGGTCGTTGACGCGGCGATGGTCGATGGCACTGCAGTTCTCACGACATTCATGCACGGCTTTATGGCGATGGGGCTTTGGAGCGATGAGCGCGGCGTCAACATGCTCGACACAGGTGCTCACTACTACGAGGTCTACGAATGTTCGGACGGCAAGTTCCTTTCCGTCGGTGCAATCGAACCGCAGTTCTATGCCGAACTTCTTGAGAAGACTGGTCTGGCTGGTGACGAGGAATTCGCAAAGCAGAACGATCGCTCAATGTGGCCACATCTGAAGGAGCGTCTTGCTGCGGTGATCGCGACCAAGACTCGTGACGAATGGGCTGCCATTTTCGACGGCTCCGATGCGTGTGTTGCTCCGATCCTTTCGCTTGTCGAATCAACGACGAACGCGCACACCGTTGCTCGCAAAACGTTCGTCGAAAATGCCGGAGTGGTTCAGCCCGCTCCAGCACCGCGCTTCTCGCGCACCGAAGGCAGCATTCAGCGCCCGCCATCGCATCCCGGCCAACACACTGACGAGGTGCTGAAGGAATGGGGAGTTGCTGATGACGCTCGATTGGCGGCACTCCGAGCCGAAGGGGCAATCGCCTGATGGCAACGCTTCTGTGTTTTCACGCTCATCCTGACGATGAATCAATCGCCACTGGCGGTTTGATGACCATTGCGAAGCGAGATGGCCATCAGGTCGTTCTCGTTGTGGCCACTCGCGGGGAACAAGGCGAACCGGAGCCCGGCGTTCTGAACGATGGAGAGCCACTGTGGGAGCGCCGTGTCGTCGAAACTCATCAGGCCGCTGAGATCATGGGTCTCGACCGTGTTGAGTTCCTTGGCTATGAAGACAGCGGAATGATTGGTGAGCCGACTAACGAGAACCCGTTGTGTTTCTGGCAGGCAGATGTCGAAGAGGCCTCACAGCGTCTCGCTGCGATTCTGCGAGAGGTCGATGCAGACGTTCTCACTATCTACGACTCACACGGCGGTTACGGCCATCCCGATCACATCCAGGTACATCGCGTGGGAAAGCGCGCTGCTGAAATCGCTGGCGTCGATCGTGTCTTTCAATCAACGATGAATCGCGATCGCATCATGAAACAAATGGCAGAGAACGCGTCGCTCTTTGAAAATGACGTTGAAGGCGAACTCGAGGGTGAGACCGTTGAACAGATGCGTAAGCGTGCTGAAGCTGCCGACCGTGGAGAATTCGGTTCACCCGAAGCAGTCATCACGCACGCAGTTGATGTCGCAGACGTTGTCGATGTGAAGAAAGCCGCTATGGCCGCGCATCGCAGTCAGATCGGACCTGATTCTTTTTTCTTCAAAATGCCAGACGAGGTTTTCGCTGCAGCATTTGGGACCGAGTGGTTTATTGCGCTTGAGAGCAGCCGCGCCGAGGGCGAACCCTTCGGCACATCACTTTTCGTCTGAAGATTCAGTCGTTGAAGTCGAACTGCACAACGGTGCGTGAATCGAGATACGGGGCGATGTGCGTCTGGATAATTCGGGCGTGTTCATCGTTGTCGCGATAGGCGAGGTAGCCCTCTGCGTTGTCGAACTCGGCAACGACGGCGAATTCGTAATTCCCCTCGTTGATTCCAGCATCGCTGCCGTAGGAGTAGCGCCGAAGTTCGGGAAGCAACGCTGGTAGGCCGGAAAGCGCTTCTTCGAGGGCTGCGACGTGTTCGGGCGAGGACTGGGAATTCCAACGAAAGTTCACAACGTGACGAAACATGGCGCCACGCTACTGCCGCGCTCGAAGGTCGGCGGTGCGTTACTGATTTGGTTCGAGTCCGTCTTCGGGCATGAGGCCGCTTAGATCGCCGCCGCCACGAAAGACATGTCGATTTTGATCTGATCGCACAACCAGTGCATCGCCGGAAAGAGTGCGACTTTCGACAACATCAACCATCTCTAAGAACACTGGTTCCTGCGGGAATGGGTCCATCAAGAGCGTGAAGGCGACGCACTCCCAATCGAGGCGATCAGTTTCAGGTCGGCGCACGACGACAAGGTCGGCAGAGAGCAACGGCACTTCTTCGCCGTTCACGGTCATCGACTCGAGCGTGACGTTGATTGATTTCATGTCAGGCAGTGGTCGTAAGAATTTCGACGCCAGTGCCGGTCACCACAATCGTGTGCT
>WLGJ01000012.1 GCA_009703275.1 Actinomycetota bacterium | reverse complement strand
GACGGCACCCGCATCAAGAACGTCACCGACAAGATGGCCCAAGCTGAGGCCCTCATCGCCGACATCGAAAACTTCCGCACCGAGAACAACTGCGATCGTCTCGTCATGGTGTGGTGTGGTTCGACCGAGGCGTACCAAGAGGCCAGCGCCGTCCACATGACGATTGAGTCCTTCGAAGAAGGTCTGCGCAACAACGACGAGAACATCTCGCCGAGTCAGATCTACGCGTATGCCGCACTCATGTCCCATGTTCCCTTCGCCAACGGTGCACCGAACCTTTCGGTTGATCTTCCCTGCATGCGTGAACTCGCCGCTCGCGAGAACGTGCCGATCGCCGGCAAGGACTTCAAGACTGGCCAAACCTGGCTCAAGACGCTTCTTGCTCCTGGTCTGAAGGCCCGCATGCTTGGTCTTCGTGGTTGGTACTCCACCAACATTCTCGGTAACCGTGACGGTGAAGTCCTTGACGATCCGGACAACTTCAAGACCAAAGAGGTTTCGAAACTTGGCGTGATTGATTCCGTGCTTCAGCCCGAGGTCTACCCCGAGCTCTACGGCAACGTCGACCACGTCGTTCGCATCAACTACTACCCACCGCGCGGTGACAACAAAGAGGGCTGGGACAACATCGACATCTTCGGATGGATGGGGTACCCGATGCAGATCAAGGTCAATTTCTTGTGCCGCGACTCAATCCTCGCTGCGCCGATCGTTCTCGACCTTGCGCTGTTCATGGACCTCGCTGCTCGTGCTGGCCAAAGTGGCGTGCAGGAATGGCTGAGCTTTTACTTCAAGGCTCCGCAAGCAGCCACGCCGATCCCGGCCGAGCATGACCTGTTCATCCAGCAGACCAAGCTCAAGAACACATTGCGCGAATGGATGGGTGAACAGCCCGTCACTCACTCCGAAGCGGGCTGATCGAAAGACTTTGCAAGGACCGGTGCTGGTGGATTTCCACTGGCGCCGGTCCTTTGCTGTTTTTGCGGAGACTCACTGAGACAACCGTTCCCCGTTGCCACTAAGGTCCGGGTTCGCAAACGAATCGGCCGGCAGTCCGGCCCATCTCAACTTCCGGAGAATCAAAATGCCAGTCCCCACAACCGCTGAACTCGGCCCCCTTGCCGGCCTTGCTGGCTCATGGGAAGGCGATCAGGGCATCGACATTTCCTACCACCACGATGTTGGCGAGATCGTCGAGACCCCTTACCGCGAGAAGGTTGAACTCAAGCCGTTCGGCCCCGTCGACAATGGCGTCCAGCAGATGTTCGGCCTCGACTACCGCATGGCCGCATACAAGCAGGGCGAAGACGAGCCGTTCCACACCGAGGTCGGCTACTGGCTCTGGGATGCCGCCAACGGTGAATTCATGCGCTCATTCATGGTGCCGCGTGGCCAGACCGTGATCGCCGGTGGTTCCGCCAAGGCTGATTCCAAGGTCATCGAACTCCGCGCCGATCATGGTTCAACCACCTACGGCGTGCTTTCTAACAAGCACCTCGAAGCCAACGCCTTCACGCCGTCCTACACCTGCACGCTCACCATCGGTGACGGCGAGTGGAGCTACGACGAGACCACGACCTACGAGGTCAAGGCCAAGGGCCTCACGATCGTTCACCGCGATCGCAACACTCTCAAAAAGGTCGGCTGAACAAGCCGCTCTTTCGAGCGAACGAAACAAAGGCCTCGGCTTCGGCCGGGGCCTTTGTCGTTTTCTCGTTGTTGCGTTGGAGGGCACTGCTTCCTTGCGCTCCAAAACAGAAACTGCCGACCCTTTCGGGCCGGCAGTGACTCAAATGGTTCCCCGAGGGGAGTGCAATCAGATGACGCGAACGTTCTCGGCCTGATCGCCCTTCTGACCCTTGGTGATGTCGAACTCGACGGTCTGTCCTTCGTCGAGGGTCTTGTAGCCCTCGGCTTGGATGTTGGAGAAGTGAACGAACACATCGTCGCCACCCTCACGTGAGATGAAGCCGAAACCCTTTTCGGCATTGAAAAACTTCACGGTACCTGTAGTCATTTCTCTACTTTTCATTTCATCGCGTTCCGTTTGAACTGCGATGTGAAGACAACGCTAACCACAAAAACGCGCAGAAGCCCCATCGCGTTGCTGATGGGTTCGTTTGGCCTGTGCATTTTGCTCATTGCTCAAACCAGGTCGAATTCACGCGATACCAAGGGCCTCAACGCATCGAAGCGATTCGAATGCACCATCTATGGCCCCAAAAGGCCTGACTTCACCAAACAAACGAATTCAGTGAATTGGTTCCAGAACGACGAGCGGGATCAGTCGATCGGTCTTCTTCTGGTAGCCGCCGTAGTGCGGCTTGTAGTCCATGATGCGCTTCCACAGTTCGTCACGCTCAGTATCTGCAGCAATACGCGCGTGCATCTTCACTGCAGGTTTGCGCCCCGACTTCACCGTCACTTCAGGGTTCGCTTTCAGATTCAAAAACCACGCGGGGTTGATGTCGTCGCCGCCTCGTGACGCGACAATCACAAATGCATCACCGTTCTGCACAGGCGAGGTCAACAACGACGTGCGCGGTTGCCCGGACTTTCGGCCGATGGTTGTGAGTTCCACAACCGGCATTCCATACATGTGCCAACCGAGCCGACCGCCACTTAACTTCAGCGTCGCACTGTGCACCTTGTTCATTGCCTTCATTTGAAAGTCACTCGCCATGGCGTGACCCTAGCGACGATGTCGACACCGTGACGGAATGTTGCGATACATGCCGTCAATCAGCAGGCGGAGCGTCCTTGGCTTCGATTGCTTCGATGTACTCACAGAACGCGTCATAGGCGCGGGGACCGTAGACGGTTCCTGGTCCACCGTTCATCAACAACGTGACGCCGATTGCCTCCGCGACTTCTTCACGAGTAGCTCCAGCCGAAGCTGCACCTCGAGCATGGGTGGCGATACAGCCGTCGCAACGAAGAGTTATGCCCATCACCAAAGCCAGGAGTTCTTTTGTCTTCAGTTCAAGAGCACCTGGCGCCATTGCCGCTTTGCTGAGTTCAGCAAAGCCTGCATACACATCAGGGATCATCTGGCGGAGTGCTCGGCCCTCCATCGCGAGTGGCCGCAGCACCTCTTTGCCATGGGTGTGTTCAGTCATGTGCTTTCCTCGCTTTGGTTGGCGAACGACTTAGGTCAGTTTGAGGAAGAGGCGCTCTACCTCTTCAACGGGATAGCCCTCTGCAGCCGACCGCTCAGGGTCCTGCAGACAAGACACCAGTCCGGAGGCAAGCATCTTGAAGCCCACCTGTTCCATCGCCTTCGTTACCGCCGCGATCTGCGTGACGATGTCGCGACACTCTCGGTCTTCTTCAAGCATTCCTTGGATACCTCGAACCTGACCTTCGATACGGCGCAACCGCTTGTGGAGGTCTGCCTTTACATCTTCCTTGATTTCCATGACTCTCCGTTCTAGGTCAGGTCCGTCAGCGACGGAACCAGCGCTTCTTCTCGGTTGATGCACCGACGGTGACTGATTCCTTCTTCGGTGTCGTGCGCTTTGAACCACTCACGCCGCTCTTTGCATTGCACTGGCAGCGCTCCGATTTCGGCACGTTTCCAAGCACCTGTTCGACATGAGCTCCACATCCGGACCATGACGGGCGACCGCATTTTTTGCACGATGTTTGTTTACACATACCCCGTAGGGTATCATCAAGATGCGACAATGCAAGCAGATGGAGTCACCATGTTCCTCAAGCAGTACTACCTCGGATGCCTTTCACACGCGAGCTACCTGATTGGCGATGAATCCACTGGCCGCGCCGTTGTCGTCGACCCGCAACGCGATGTCAACGAGTATCTCGCTGACGCAGAGGCACATGGCTTCACGATCACAAAAGTGATCGAGACACATTTCCATGCCGATTTCCTTTCCGGTCACCTCGAACTTGCTGCTCGTACCGACGCCGACATCGTGTACGGAGCCGCCGCTGCAGGGCGCGTTGGCTTTCCTATTGAGACGCATGCAAATGGCGACCACATCAGTTTGGGCAAAGTCGATCTTGAGATTCTCGAGACGCCTGGTCACACTCCCGAATCGATTTGTGTTGTCGTTCGTCCTGACGGACCCGACAGCACGCCAGAAGGTGTCCTGACCGGCGACACATTGTTCATTGGCGATGTCGGCCGGCCCGATCTTCTTGCATCCGTTGGCGTGACGGCCGAAGAACTTGGCTTTCAGCTGTACCGGTCGCTGCACGACAAGTTGATGACGCTTCCCGACGAAACAAAGGTCTATCCAGCACATGGTGCGGGTTCAGCGTGCGGGAAAAATCTTTCAACCGAAACGGTCTCAACCATTGGCGAACAACGGCGCACCAACTACGCGCTCCAGCCAATGGTTGCCGAGGACTTTGTCGACGTCGTCACCCAGGGCCAGTCAGTCGCCCCTCTGTATTTCGCATTCGCAGCCAATAAAAACCGTGAATCCCGGGCCCTTCTTGATCACGACGTGAGCGTGAAATCGTTATCGCTCGACACTGTTCTTAAGCACCAAGCCGGCGGCGCGGTTGTTATTGATTCCCGCGATGACATTGCCTTCGCTCAAGGTCATCTGCGAGGTTCAATCAATATCGGTCTTGGCGGACGCTTCGCCGAATACGCCGGCGAAGTCATGGAGCCAGGAACACCAATCATCTTGGTAACCGATCCTGGCCACGAGCCTGAAGCAAAGACGCGGCTCGCTCGCATTGGTTTCGACAATGTCATTGGTGCGCTTGCGGATCCCATTGCGACATTCGTCGCGAACCCGAGCCACGTTGCGCAGCTCTCGAGGTTGTCGGTTGACGATCTCGCTGAGCGAATTGCGTCGGTCAAGGATCTTGTCCTTATCGATGTTCGCAATCCGGGCGAAGTTGCACTCGGCTCCATCCACGGCGCGCGCTCAATCGGTCTTCCTTCGCTGCTTCACAGCATCGACGAGCTCGATCGAAACGCGCCGACTGTGGTTTTCTGCGCAGGCGGCTACCGATCGGCAATCGCTTCCAGTCTTCTGCGTTCACACGGATTCACCGATGTTTCCGATCTCATTGGCGGCCACACCGCGTGGTCGACCGGCAACATTCCGGCCACACTTCCCGCAGTTGATGTTGAAACCGCCGCCGGCGACGCCGATGCCCTTTGGCTTGATGTTCGTGAGAACGACGAGTGGGAAGCGGGCCACGCACCCGCCGCTGTCCACATTGCAATGAGCGATCTCCCTGACCAACTCGACCAACTCCGTGATGGCCGCCGCATCGTCGTGATCTGCCGATCAGGTAATCGTTCGGGCAAGGTCACTGCGTGGCTCATCAACCACGGCATCGATGCAGTGAACATGACCGGTGGAATGCAGGTCTGGGAGAAGGCCGGACTGCCGGTGGTCTCCAGTTCTAACGCCGTCGGCGCAGTGATCTGACGACCGACGTCAGGTTGCTGACGCTGCGTCGGCCTCGGCGACCTTCTTGATGCGTTCAAGAGTGGTTCGCATGCCGTTGCGGTTGGTCTTGCCCCGGCTCCACCCCATCAGACCCCAGTAGATCTTCATGGGCAGTTTTGGTGCGAGTTCGAAGTACTCGGTCACATCGGTGCCACCGTTCGCACCAGGGACGAGTCGGTAGCCCCAATTGATGGCGGCCTTGCCTGGTTCGCCAACGCCGAAAGAAAACTCTCTACCGGGTTCGCTGGCGGTGACGAAGCACTTCGCCCAGTAGGTCGGTCCCTTTTGATTGCGCTTCACATGACCGCGAAAGCGCGCACCGACTGCAGGACCCGTAGCGCCGTCGAGCCATTCGCCTTCAAAGGTTTCAGGGCTGTAGCGCCCGATCTGCGTGACGTCGCTCACCAACGCCCACACCTGTTCCGGTGTGGCATTCATGTGCACGGTGACTTCATCCCCAAGTTTCATAGCAACAGCGTAGGGCCCGCTCTCCGAGAATGTCCGCTCTGTCGAGAGTTAGAGATGCCCGGCATGAGTCACGAAATCGACCAAGTGATGCAGTTGAAGGATGAGCCCAAGCGCTGCAGTAATCACCACAGAGCAACCGAAAAGAGTGACCCTCACTGGTGTAGCGGGGAGGGGTACGACCAACGCCTCCACTCGGGTAACGACATTGCCACCACCAATCGAAAGCGAATGCGCCCGCATCTCGCTTGATGGAAGAAGCGCAACGCGAGCAATCGTCGTTGCAACCAGGTCCCGGGAACCAACGCGCTCAGCAGCTACTTCATCGGCCCATCGTTCAGTCAAATATTTCACCTTGCGGGCGAACGGACGAAGAAAAGGGAGTGCTGTGGCGCAGGTCTCAACCAGATGAATGTAGAGGTGATGTCGATGACGGAGATGAGCGTTTTCATGGGCAAGGACCACACTCCGCTCATGACGATCCAGCGCGGAAAGCAACGAGTTACTGATTACGACCCCGCCACGGGGACCTGGCACTGCGAAGGCGACTGGCTGACTCAACAGAACAACCTCGACCCCGTCAACATCACCAAACACTTTGCGATCTTGAAAGACGCGATGGACATAACGGCCCATTCGCGCTGCGATCAGCCCGAGAACGAGGGCGGCAGCTATTCCAAGAAACGGCGGTGCCCCATGGTCGCCGCCGTAGAGCGCCCGACACCAGCCAAGAGCGTCGGAAACAAATGGGACCTCTGAAATCCCCGCGCCACCAAGTTGCATGAACATCAAGAGGGTTGTGCACGTTGCCAGGACTACCGAGACCGTAAGTGTCACCACGCCAACACTCGGGGCGAGGAACCGGGGTAAAAACCACGCACTCCCGAGACAAACGATGACGAGGAGAAACGGCACGAGGAAGTGAGCACTCATCACTCACGCTCCTCGAGCATTCTGCGCAATTCGCGCTGCTGGACACTGTCGAGCCCATCGAGGAAGTGTGACATCGTGGCAACTCTGTCACTACTTGCGTCAAGCACCTTTCGCATTCGATCTGCGGAGAGGTCTGCCTCGCTCATCACGGCCGAATAGGCAAAGGCCCGGCCAGTTTTCGAGCGATTGGCGAGACCCTTTCCCCACAATCGACCAAGAACCGTCATGACGGTCGTATACGCAAGATCCGTATCGAGTCGATGAAGAACCTCCGATGGTGTGAGCGGATCGTCACTCTTCCAAAGAACTTCAAGTACTTCTGACTCAAGCGATCCAAGCGGTCGTCGACTTACCACGGGTCTCACCTCCTCACGAACGGGCGCAATGAATCGAAAGTCAACTCGGAAGTTTCGACAGCAATGAATTCATTGTGCTGATTTCAGCCTGCTGTGAGGTAACAATCGTCTGAGCAAGTGCCTTCACGTCAAGGTTCTTACCATCTTTCAGTTCGTCTTCCGACATTCGAACCGCGCCCTCATGATGCTGAATCATGAGTTCCATCCAGAGTCGATCGAATGCCGTTCCCGATGATGACTCGAGTTTCTCCATGTCGGCTTCGGTCATCATTCCGTCCATCATCATTCCGCCCATATCGGTCATGTCGTGACCACCTCCGGACATGGAATCAGTGGAGGGAACTTTCTGACCCCAACTTTGCAGCCAACCGGACATCGTTTGAATCTCCGGATTTTGCGACGCCTTGATTTGTTTCGCTAACGCAAGCACATCGGCATTCGTACTCTTTTCCAACGCAAGGTCGGCCATCTCCACCGCCTGCGCATGGTGAGGAATCATCCCTTGAGCAAAGCCAACATCAGTGGCGTTGAAGTTTGCTGATTCTGGAATCGTCTGCTTCGAAGTGTCAGACATCGAAGAGTGGCTCTCACCGGAAGAGCATGCAGCAACAAGTGCAGCGGCAGCGAGTGTGGCGGTTACCAATGAGAGAACACGGCGGTAGTTCATTTTGCACCTCGGTTACTTGTGGAATGGGAACGGGGGAAGATCAATAATCGACGAGGTAAATGTCGAGAACACTTACGAAAGCGGATTTGCGATGACAAGGAGAGAAGTAATCAGAAGGACAACAACAAAGAGCAACGACTCGATCGCAATCGTTCTGCGAAAACGCTGCTCAGAGGATTCGTCACCCGACGCAAGTGCAGGAAGAAGAACTCTCTGATTATGAAGACCAATGCTTCCGATGACGATGACCACAACAATCTTCGCGAGTAACAACCGACCGAACTCCGACTCCCACAAGGCCGATGGCTGCTCAAGAATCGCCCACGCCAGGATCGTCCCCGACAACGCCACTGCAACCAGTGACCACGTTGCTAGGACTGAGAATCGAGTCGCTAAGAGTCCAGCGTTCAGCGGTTCGTTCTGCCGATGACGCCGCCACAATGTTGCTGCCAGTAACCACGCTCCAGCGGCCCAGATGGCTGCTGACGTCAGATGCACTGCGTCGCTGACTCCCATGAGGGCGCGAGGTTCGATGCTTGCGGTGTGGCCAATAAAAGATTCGGAAAGAATGAGAAGGGCCGCTCCAAGCAGAGCGAGGGGCCCCGACTCAACGCGAACTCGAGTCAGTGTCGTTGAAGGTGGTTGGCGATCAAGCATCACCGAACCGCTTGGGTCCGGCTCGGTGATCCAGTCAAGGTCGGTGACACTCGCCTCTTCACGCTCATCTTCGGGTACAACATCGATTGCTACGAACCGGAGTACAAGCACAGCACCGACGATGCGACAAAGCGTGCCGAGTGCGAATCCCGTTGATCCGAGCTCGCCCCAGACCGCTGGGCGAACAAGGTCTCCGATGCCATCCCCATTCCAAAGCGCGAGCTGCGCAAACCACTCGACGACCGAACCAAGGACGATAAGAACCGCAGCCCGCCTAATGAAGAAAACAATTCGCCGGCTCTCTGAACGAGTCCCTCTGTGGACCCAGAGGAGATAGGCCAAGGCTCCGACGGCAAGGAGAACGGCTCCGTAGACAAGCCAGCGAGCGACTACTCCAACAGTTTCAGCGAATCCTGAATCATTGACCGTGAGTGTTGTTACCGGAGACGGCGAGCTTTGTGCCAAACCGTCACCGTTGCCGTCACTGACGGCATTCGAAGTTGGAGCCGTTGTCGCCGGAGTGCCCGAAGCTTCTGGTGCCGGCACTGCAGTGGCGGCAGCCGGAGTGACCGTGAAGACAATTGAGCCGGACATCTTGTGCCCGTCAGCGCCACGAAGCGCCCAAAGGACTTTGGTCCGACCAGCGTTGATCGGGTCCGCCGAAGTGACCAAAATTTTGTTGTCGCCATCATTTGCAACAGTTCGAATCGGAATGGACTCGCCAGCCGAGTTCTCTATGCGAAAGTCCTCGGTGATTGGGTCGGCCTCACCAGAGAACTCAAAAACCACCTCGGAGATAGGGCCAGGCACCGTCGACACGTTCGCCGGTGTGCTCCCGAGGAAATCAACGTGAGCGGCGGCGGGACTGACCCATAGACCCAGCGTTATCAGAGTCGTCGCCGCACCAAGGAGGAACAAGAACCAACGCGATATCGACTTGGTGGGAACCACCGTCGGCGTAGACATACGACAGAGCGTAGTAGCCGGTAGTTGAAAAGCCCGTTCAGGTACCTCGCGCCATATTGGCGAACTTTGTGTAGTGATCGAGGAAGGCAAGGCGCACCATGCCCGTGGGGCCGTTTCGATGCTTACTGATGAGGATCTCGGCGGTACCGCGATCGGGTGAATCGAGGTTGTAGACGTCGTCTCGGTAAATGAACATGACGACGTCGGCGTCCTGTTCGATAGCGCCCGATTCACGAAGGTCGGCGAGCATCGGACGCTTGTCGGCCCGCATTTCGAGTTGTCGTGAAAGCTGCGACAGCGCCACAACAGGGCACTCGAGTTCACGAGCAAGGATCTTGAGACCTCGGGAGATTTCCGAGATTTCCACCTGGCGGTTTTCTGCGTTGGAACGACCGCTCATGAGCTGCAAGTAGTCGACCACGATGAGGCCGAGATCGCCAAGGCGACTGCGCAAGCGACGCGCCTTCGAACGAATTTCCATGATGGTGACGTTGGGGTTGTCGTCGATCCAGATAGGCGCATCGGCGAGGCGGCCAGTGGCGTGTGCGATCTTGCCCCAGTCAGATTCGGTGAGTTGACCGGTGCGCACTTTGCGCGAGTCGACGCGAGCTTCGGCACACAGAAGACGTTGTGTGAGTTCGAGCTGGCCCATTTCGAGCGAGAACAACAACACGGGACGATGCGATTCGATCGCTGCGTTGCAGGCCATGCCCAGTGCGAGCGCGGTCTTGCCCATTGAAGGACGCGCGCCAAGCACGTAGAGCGCGTTGGGCTGCAGACCTGACAACAGTTCGTCGAGGTCAAGAAAGCCCGTAGGCATACCGGTAATGGATTCGCCACGACTAACAACGTCTTCGAGATGGTCGAGGTTGGTACCGAGAAGATCGGACAATGGTGCAAGCGTGTCGGTAGCGCGACGCTGCGCGACTTCGAACACCATGGTTTCGGCCTGATCCACTGTCTTGGTGACATCTTCGGGAAGGCCATAGGACATCTCGGCGATTTCGCCCGCCACACCAATAAGGCGGCGCAACAACGCGTGCTCTTCGATAATGCGTGCGTAGCGCGAAGCACTCGACACCGCTGGCGTTGCTGCCTGCAACGTGACGAGGGTTGCAGGGCCACCGATGGCGTCGAGCAAACCGGCTCGACTGAGTTCTTCGGCCACCGTTACCGGGTCGGCCGGTTCACCGGCAGCAGACAACGAGGTGATGGCATCGAAAATGTGCGCGTGTGCCGGCTTATAGAAGTTGTCGGCCGACAGCGTTTCGGACGCAATCGATACTGCTTCTTTCGAAAGCAGCATGGCGCCGAGCAGCGACTCTTCAGCCTGGAGGTTGTGGGGAGGGACCCGACCGGCCCCAGCAGGGCGGTTGGCGGATCGGGGTTCGTCGTACTCACTCATCAGGGGTCAAGCCTCCCCCGCTTTGGCTGGGGATCGCTAGAGGGACAACCCCGGTTTTTTCGGGGGACGACCCTGTGGACGGAGTGTGGACAACGTTCGCCATCTGTGGAGGAACAGGCCCTCGGAATCCCTTATGCACCATGGGATCACTCTAGAAATCCGCTGTGACAGCACTACAGGTCTCACAGTGTGGACAACGAATCCTTGACTAGGTCATTGAGACCAACGCCACACGCTGGGAAAACGCACAGAGGAGCCGGCGAACCGGCCCCTCTGTGTCGATACTCGTTGGAGTCTGCGGCTCAGGCCGGCGAAACCTCAACGGTGATCTGGAACTGCACCTCGGGGTGCAGACGTGCTGACACCGAGTGGGTGCCAACGGTCTTGATCGCTTCGTCGATGTGAATCGAATGACGATCGAGTTCGATGCCGGTCTGTGCGGCAACGGCCTCGACTACATCGGTCACCGAAACGGAACCGAAGAGGTCGCCTTCGGCCTTGGCTCGGGCGCTCACGGCAATAACCGCGGGCACAAGCTTGGCGGCGATGTCAGAAGCTGCCGAACGATCGGCGGCGTCACGCTGATCGCGTGAGCGGCGCATCGCTACGGCCTGGGCTTCTCCACCACGGGTCGCCAGAACTGCGAAACCCTTGGGGAGCAGGTAGTTGCGACCGAAACCATCGGCCACCTCAACCACATCGCCCTTCTTGCCAACACCATTGACGTCGGAACGGAGGAGAAGCTTCATTCGGAAACCTCCACGTCTTCCACGACGACATCAATCTCGGTGCCTTCGGCGTCGATAAACGTTGCCTCGAGCTCCTCGATCACGGCGTCATCAGTGACGGTTTCGCGAATCTCGGCGTTCTCGAGCTTGAGCCCGCGATCGCCACGATCGCCACGGTCACCGCGTTCGCCACGGTCACGACCGCCGCCACGCTGGGTGGTCACGCGGTTGGTGTACGGCAGAAGAGCCATTTCACGAGCATTCTTGATTGCTCGTGCGATTTCCTTCTGCTGCTGTGAGTCGTTGCCGCTGACACGACGGGCACGAATCTTTGCTCGGTCGGACATAAACCGACGAAGCATGTTGATGTCCTTGTAATCAACGAACTCGACCTTTTCCTGCGTAAGCAGGCTGATCTTCTTTTTGCTGCGGCGAGCGTTGTCTTTGTTCTTGCCGCGCTTTGGGGCTGCCTTTGCCATCAGAACGGTTCCTCATCCATGTCGTAACCAGCAGGGGGATCATTAGGAGCGGGGCGACTTGCGCCACCGCTACCGGAATTGGCGCCACCGGAATTGGCGCCACCATCGAAGCCTTCACGGCGTTCATTGCGCACAACCTGTGCGGTGGCGTAGCGGAGGCTCGGAGCAACCTCGTCGGCGACAATTTCAACCTTGGTGCGCTTGTCGCCGTCTTGGGTCTGCCACGAACTCTGCTGCAAGCGACCACTCACCACGACACGAGTGCCCTTGGTGATTGTCTCCGCAACGTTCTCCGCCATCTGTTGCCAGACGGTGACATCGAAGAACGAAACTTGCTCTTCCCACTCATTGGTCTGGCGGTTCTGCCAGCGACGGTTCACAGCGAGCCCGAAGGCTGCGACTGCTTGACCGCTTGCGGTGAAACGAAGTTCTGGATCGCGGGTGCAGTTTCCTACAAGTACAACGTTGTTATCTGCTGCCATTGTCGTGACCTTCCACTCAACCGGCGGTAGCCGGGGTGGCGTCGCCGAGCAGGCCGCGGCGGGCGGCTTCGTTCTCGGGCAGACGCATGACCTTGTGGCGAACAACTTCGTCCGCGATGTGCAGAACGCGCTCAACCTCGTGAAGATCGCGACCCTCGGTCGAGATCTCAAGCACGACGTAGATGCCTTCCCACTTGTGGTTGATTTCGTAAGCGAAACGCCGACGACCCCAACGATCGGTCTTCTTGACGTTGCCGCCACCAGCCTCAACAAGCTTGTTGACGTTGGCGAGCATCGCATTGACTGCAGTGTCTTCGACGTCTCCGTCGAAAATGATCATGAGTTCATACGCTCGCATGAGCGCATCACCTCCCTCTGGATCCGGGCCGCAGGGCGGGAACCGGAGCCCCGAAAGCTCAGGGCAGGGCTTCAATTGGAGATGGAACCCTATAGGAGGGGGCCCCAAACTCCCAAGAGCGGTTCGGCCCGTTCAGCAGGCCCCGGCCAGCGTGACCGTGGCACCAGGCCCGATTCCCCAGTCCTGGAGCCGACCTTGGGCCATTTCGATGGCCATTCGGTAGGGGCGTTTCGCTGAAAACTTCTGGCAATTCGCGACATTGGCCGGGCACGGATCCATATCGGCGGTACCAACGACTGCGCCCTCGCCATCGATCCAGGCGATCGAGAGGGGCAGCACTGTGTCCTTCATCCAGAACGTTCGATCGGTGTCGGCGTCGAACGAGAACACCATCGCCTCGCCACCAGCGATCATCGGATCAGTCATTTCCGAAAGACCCTGCTGACGTTCCAGTTCGCTATCAGCAACCCACACGCAATGCTCTTCAACGGTGCCATCGGCATGACGAATGCGCAGCGTGACTTTGGTGAACCCCTGCGCGCGCAGTGAGGCCTCGGCCGCCGCGGTCGACTGTTGCTCTGACTGTGTTGTTGACGACACTCCCGAACCGCAGCCGGCAAGAACCAGCAAACTCGTGAGCATCGCGACGACGGCAACCGCGCGTCGCGTCATACGTCAGACCGGTGAGATCGGCGTGCCGTACAAACCGAGTGTTTCCGCCGTACGAGCTTCAAGCGAATAGCTCTCGGCTGCGGAAGGGAACCGTCCAGTCCTCACATCATCGGCGTAGGCGCCAAGAGCGCGAGTGCCTTCGGCGCCGAGGTCGGCGTAACGACGAACAAACTTGGGAAGCACGCGGTCTTCAATGCCAAGCACGTCGTGAAGGACGAGGACCTGTCCGTCACATCCGGCGCCTGCGCCGATACCAACGGTGGGAATGTCGATCGATTCAGTAATCATGCGTCCGACCTCGTCGGGCACACCCTCGATCACAATCGCAAAACACCCAGCATGTGCAAGGGCTTTTGCGTCTTCAACAAGAGCCAGCGCCGCTTCGTGCTTACGACCCTGAACTTTGAAACCGCCCATCGCGTTAACCGATTGCGGGGTAAGTCCAATATGACCCATCACCGGAATCTCGGCGTCGACGAGCGCTTCGACCATGGGAAGACGTTTACGTCCACCTTCGAGTTTCACGGCCTGCGCGCCGGCACGAATAAGCGCGGCAGCGTTTGTCACCGTGTCGGCAACCGACACGTGATAACTCATCCAGGGCATATCGGCGACGATCAGCGAAGCCGGCGTTGCACGAGCAACTGCAGCGGTGTGATGGGCCATGTCGGCAACGGTGACCTGCAAGGTGTCTTCGTAACCGAGAACGACCATCGCAACGGAATCACCAACAAGGATCATGTCGATGCCGGCAGCATCGGCCATCCGCGCGCCAGGCGCGTCGTACGCAGTGACCATCACCAACGGAACGTCACCGCGTCGAACCTTGCGGCCCTGCACCGATGGAACAGTGATTCGCGTGCTCATTGGAGCCTCCTGACCGTCCAGTGCCCCTCGGCTACCGGCGGATGTTCACGACGCTATCGGGCCGCCACACTCACCACAAAGATGGGGCGAAATTGTTCGTCTACGGCGTGACCGTCGTAGTGGTTGTCGACGTCGTGGACGTCGTCGAGGTGCTTGTGGACGAGGTGGTGGTCGACGGCTTCACAGTTGATGACGTCGAAGAACTCGAGGTGCTCGAGGAACTTGTCGAACTGGTTGATGAGGTCGATCCCAGGTTCGTACCGTCATCGGTGGGATAGGGGAACGGACACGACGAGGTCCCCTTCGTGGCCACGGTCATGTACTTCTTCCAAATCGTGGCGGGAAACGAACCACCGGTTACCGAGATTCCGTGCACCGATTTCATGAACGTGCCGTCGGGATAACCAACCCACACTGCTGTTGTCAGCTTGCAGGTGAAACCCACAAACCAGGCATCACGGTTGTTTTCCGTCGTTCCCGTTTTGCCCGCAGCGGGCTGACCGATGCGGGCGCCCGTACCCGTGCCACCTTCAACAACCTGGTTGAGGATGTAATTCACCTTGGCCACATCTTTGGCATCAAGTACCCGTTTGCGAATGACCTTGTTCTCATAAAGAACGTTGCCTTTTGCATCGGTGACTTTGGTGACAACTGTTGGCTTGATGTGCTCGCCGTTGTCGGCCAACGTCGAATAACCCGAAGCCATGTCCAAAACCGACACTTCACTCGTACCTAGTGTCAGCGCAGGTACCGCTTTAAGTGGGCTCGTGATTCCCATCTGCGTTGCAAGGTCAGCGACGTTCTTCGGTCCAACATCCAACATCAACTGGGCATAAGCCGTATTGGAAGATTGCATCGTTGCTGCGATGAGATCGAGTTGCCCAAGTCCGGCATCGGCATAATTGCCGACGCTCCAATCGCGTCCGCCGTCTGCCTTCGGAATCGAAATTCGCGATGGAGCGTTATACGACTTCGACATTGGCATGTCTTGGTTCATTGCTTCGGCCAATGTGAACGCCTTAAACGCTGATCCTGCTTGACGGCCGGCCCCGCCACCTTCAGAACCGACAGCGAGATTCACCTTTGAATACTTGCCCGATCCGCTGAAATCGAGTCCGCCAATCATCGCCCGCACGGCACCAACGTCATCTATCGACACCAACGCGGCGGCCGGGTCATTCGGTTGATTCAACGTTGAAGTAATTGCCAGCGCCGCCGCACCCTGATCTTCTAAATCAAGTGTCGTGTACACACGAAGTCCACCGCCATAAACCTGCGCGTCAGTGAACCCACCCTCGGTGATCAGCCAATGGCGCACGTAATCAACGAAGTACTCCGTGCCCCACTCGGTGCGGGCGACATTTCCATAACTGTTCTTCGTGCTGCGAACCAGCACGTCGCTCCAGTCGTTCGCCTTCGCCGCGGTTGCTTCCTCTGTCGTAATTGCACCAGTCACAACCATTGCATCAAGCACCGACGCGCGACGATCGATTGCAGTTTGGCGACTGCGCTGAGCTTTCGGATCGTTCTCTGGCAACTTCGCATCGGCAGTTTCAGGGGAGCGAATGAGTCCCGCGAGATACGCCGCTTCGGGCAACGTGATTTGATCGAGGTCCTTGCCGAAGTAGGCGCGAGTTGCTGCTTCGATTCCGTAGGCACCACGACCGAGATAAATCGTGTTGAGGTAGCGAGTGAGAATTTCCTGTTTCGGAAGTTCACGTTCAACCTTCACCGCGAGAGCCGCTTCTTTGATCTTTCGGGTAATCGTGCGTTCTTGTGTGAGATAAACGTTCTTCACGTATTGCTGCGTGATGGTTGACCCGCCCTGAGAAACGCCACCGGCTTGAAGGTTCGTCCATACCGCTCGCAGGATGCCGGCCGGATCAACACCGCCGTGCTCAAAGAACGTTCGATCTTCGGCAGCGAGCACCGCATCGACCACAACCTGAGGAATTTCGTTCCAATCCACCGAAATTCGGTTCACCCCTCCTGACAACTGGGCGATCGAATTGTCCGCGACACAGCCAGAGGACACTTCGGAAGAACACATGAAGGTGGTCTGAAGAAGGGGCGGATCCTTGTCTGGCAGGGGAACCTGGGTGAATAAGTAGCCAGCGCCAGCGATGAGCAAGATCCCGACCATGCCACCGGCGAAGAACGCTCGGCGCCAGCGCCAAAAGATGCTTCGGCGCACGCCGTCAGGCCCGACCTTGCGGGCGGCACGCGTCGAACGACGTCCGGAAGCGGCTGAGCCGCGGGTGGAGGGGGACATGGTGGAAGGCGATCAGGCCGAACGGGCCGGATTCAATAAGAAGGTACGGGCCAAATGGTTCCAATGGCACGCGGGGCAGACTTCAACGACATAACAGGCGAAATCTCCCTCTTTTGAGCGCTTCGTGAAGGCCTTCAATTCCTTGGCCGTGGTGATGCAACGACCAAAAGCGGGCAATCGGGGCCCAAAGACATAGGACACCAAGACCAATGTGTGGTCCTTGCAGATCGGGCAGTCCTCACTGGTGGGCTGGCCCACTTCACGGGCGGCACGCACCAATTCAGGGTGGGCATCACAGACTTCGTGTTGGGCCAACCGGCCCTTCTTGTATTCCGAAATGAGGTGCTGACGCGCGAGTCGGTAATCGATCTCGCCGCCTTTGCCGCTCGGGGCACCGCGGAAGGGTCGTGAGGCGGAACCCATAGGGGCCGAGGCTAGCGACGGGCCGCTCCACTCGCGGTACAAGCAGAGTCGTCCGGTCCACCGGCCGCACCGTTGCCCGCGGGAGACTGCCTCCGTGACTGACTACGGATCCTCTCGCCCTTCGGCCAACCCATCGACTTCCTTCCCCGGTCGGGCGGAACTCCCACTCGACACGGTCACCTGGGGCCCCGATCTTCCCGGCGACGATTCACTGAAACTCCTCACCGCCCCAAAGGGCAAGAAAATCCTTCAACTTGGCGTCGGACTCGGACACAACGCCGTGAGCCTGGCCCTTGCCGGTGCTCATGTGATTGCCGTCGACCACGACATCGCCCGCATCGATGCCGCCCGACAACTCGCAGAGGTCAACGAGGTCAAGGTCGAACTTCACCACGGTGATCTCGCCGATCTGGCCTTCGTTCGCGCCGACCAAATCGATCTTGCGCTGTCTGTCTATGCGCTCGCTCGGGCCGACGATCTCGATCGGGTGCTGCGACAAGTGAATCGAGTTCTTCGCACCGGCGGATCTTTCAGTGTGTCGCTCCCCCATCCGGCCTGGCTCATGCTTGACCACGATCCAATGAACTCGCCGCGCCTTGCTCGCCGTTACGGGGAGGACATGCCACAAGAGTTCGACGGCGTCGAGGTGTATTCGCGTTCAGTCGGGGAATTGTTCACCTCGTTCATGCGAGCAAACTTCCGCGTCGACGCGCTACTCGAGCCCGAAGCTCGTTCCGGTCGCGCAATCGTGCCGAGCACAGTGATCATCCGCGGTCGCAAAGACGGCGTGTAACCGAATTCGAGCCAACTCAGTTCGACTGACGTTCCGCCCACCACGCGTCGAGGCGTTTCTTCGCTTCGTCTTCGCCCAACGGACCTTCTTCCAAGCGAAGTTCCAAAAGGAAGTCGAGAGCGTCACCGACATCACGACCGGGCGTGAGCCCGAGGTAGTTCATCACCGCGTTGCCATCAAGATCAGGTCGCATGGACGCGAGTTCTTCTCGCGCAAGAAGTTCGTCGATACGCGCTTCGAGTTCATCCATGCGTTTTGCAAGTTCTTGCGCTTTGCGTTCGTTGCGCGTGGTGCAGTCGCAACGAGTGAGTTCAATTAATTCAGGCAGTAAATCACCAGCGTCACGGACAAATCGGCGAACCGCAGAGTCGGTCCAACCCATCTTGTAGGTATGAAAACGCAGGTGAAGAAATACCAAACGACTTACTGCTTCTACGTCGTCACTTGAGTACTTCAGCGCTTTCATTCGTTCACGCGTCATGCGCGCGCCAACGACTTCGTGGTGATGGAACGACACACCGGCATCGCCGATCGCGCGTGTCTTCGGCTTACCAACGTCGTGATACAGCGCCGACAAACGAACGAGTCGATTCGTACTCGTCTTGCCGATAACGGCAATCGTGTGGGTCAGCACATCCTTATGTCGATGAATTGGATCCTGTTCGAGACGCATACGCGAGAACTCGGGGAGGAACTGATCCATCAATCCGGTATCGGCAAGAAACCACAAACCCGGTGTTGGGTCGTCAACGACCATCAACTTGTCGAACTCGTCACGAATACGTTCGGCCGAAACAATCGACAGCCGTTCGCACATTGATGTTGCGGCGGCGCGCAGATCGTCATCGGGAGTCAGGCCGTACCCGGAAAGGAACCGGGCTGCGCGCAACATCCGCAGCGGATCGTCAGAGAACGACTCTTCCGGCGACAGCGGCGTTCGCAGCCGGCCGGCGGCAAGGTCTTCGGCACCGCCAAAGGGATCGATGAGTACGGGGTCGGGTAGCGACAACGCCATCGCGTTCACCGTGAAGTCCCGACGAGATAGATCAGCGTCGATCACACCGGAGAACACGACCTCGGGCTTGCGAGATTCAGGGTCGTACGCCTCGGCCCGGTGGGTGGTGATTTCGAACGTCCAGCCGTCTTTCTGACAGCCAATCGTGCCGAATCGCTCTCCCTGGCTCCAGACGGAATCGGCCCAGCCCTTGACCAATCGCTTCGTTTCGGCCGGAAGGGCGTCGGTGGTCATGTCGATGTCTCGACCATCGCTCATATCCCGGCCCAGAAGCAGGTCGCGAACAACTCCACCGACCAAATAGAGCTTGTATCCCGACGCGGCAAAGCGCTCAGCCAGTGGGGCTGTTCGCTCAAGAACGGGCAGAAGTCGGTCGGGAATCACCGGGCGGAGGCTACCGGGGCAATCGAACGTGGCTGGCCCATCGGGTTTGACCGCTGGCGAAGAGGGACCGGCCGAGTCCCCATGCAAAGGAGCAGAGCAGTCGGGGGTCCTAGGCTCAGGACGAGGCCATGCGACGCACTGACACGATCACCGGACATTCCGACCGCATGCGGATCGGCCCTTGGCGGGGCGACCCCGCGCTGGCCCTGCTAAGTCCGACGCCAGGCGCTCCCCCCTCCCCCGAAGCCCTAAATCGTGCCGTCGTGTCGATCGCCGATGCCGGGTATCGCGCCGTGCTCACACCGGCACTGACCTTCCCGGAACAACCCGTCTTCCTCGAGTACGGATTTTCCGTGCACGAACGGCTGCACCTTCTCCGTCATGAATTGTTCAATCTCCCCAGCGCCACAGCTCCGAATACCCACATTCGGCGAGGCCGATCTCGCGACATTGAGGCCGTGCTCAATCTCGACGGTCTCGCCTTCGATGGCTTTTGGCGCTTCGACCTCAACGGTTTCCTCGACGCCCGGCACGCAACGCCGCGTTCTCGTTTCCGCGTTGCGTGCGTGAACAACCGAGTCGTGGGCTACCACATCACAGGAGTTGCCCGCCGTCTTGGGTACCTCCAGCGCCTTGCCGTCCATCCCAATTTTCACGGTCGCGGCATTGGCACCGCACTTGTTGGCGATGCACTGAGTTGGTGTCGTCGTCGCGGATGTGAATCCGTGCTCGTCAATACACAAGAAATCAACGAACGAGCACATTCGTTGTATCGGCACCTCGGATTCACCGATGAACCCACCGGGTTAGCGGTCTTGGACTTCACGTTCACGGAGAGTTACGGGTCGTGATGCGTCGCGTTCTCTCCCTACTCGGAGTCGCTGCACTGCTCTTCGTGATGTGTCCTCGCGGCGCGAGCGCACAAACCACGCCAGCATCTGGTCAACTCACTCTTGTTCGTCAAACTGCGTTTGTTGGACCAAATGGAACATTTACTGCAGAAGTCTCAACAGGCGATCTCCCTGCAACGACGAAGCTTGATCTCATCATCTACAACTCCATCACGACTCGAAGTCGATTGAATCGAACAATTGCAGGCGAGCAACTCGGCAGCGCACTGTTCTCCACAACAGCAACGGCTCTCAGCCCAAACCAGTCAACAACAACGCTTTCGCTTCCCATAAATGAGCAGTGGCCCGCGCGGGAAGGTGGCACCGTGCTGACCCAAAGCGGGATTTATCCCGTGCTCATCGAAGCAACTGCACCAAATGGTTCTCGACTCGCCAGCATCGTCACGCATCTGTTGCGCTTGCCTTCGGAAACCACTCCAACAACTCCAATTTCTCTTGCGGCAACTGTTGTGATCGATGCACCGCTCGAAGTGAGTCCAGATGGTTCCCCTCGACTCTCTGACACACAACTCGCACGGGCTGGCGAACAATTCCGCATTTTGGGGGGCTCTCTCGCAACACCGCTGACGCTTGCGGCGACACCCTTTGTTGTCCAAGCACTCACTGATGCTGGTGATTCTTCAGTGCGACCCGAAAACCAAATTCGACAAACCTTGAGTCGCCCCTTCGTTTCAATTGATTCCGGCTCCCTCATGGCGGGCGGTCGCGGATCGGTCATCGAAACCGAATACGCCGCCGGCGACAGTGTCCTGTCTGCAGCTTTTGCCGCAGCCCCTGACAGGCGGACACAGGTGCTCGACCCATCTGTCACTCCCGCCGCAATTGATCGGTTGGCCGCACTGGGCACCCGCTCGGTGGTTCTCCAGTCATCGCAACTTCGATCCGCAGTTATCAACGATGAATCATCCGTTCTCACAAACCGATTCGTGATCGAAGGGGAGAACGGAACCTCCTTCTCGGCCATGGCGAACGACGACACCGCCTCTTCGCGCTTCGTCCTTACCAAGGATCCAGTTCTTGGGGCCCACCATGCCCTCGCCGAGATCATGATGCTTCACCAGGAACAACCCGGCGCGAACCGAGGCGCTGCCCTCACAATTCCGGCCGGTACTGACACGGCGGCGTTCAAGGAGTTTCTGGCCGGACTCTCGACAACTACTGGTGCGGCAAGTGGTTCCATCGGAAGCGCCGTGATCCAACCCGTCACCCTCGACGACCTGTTCGCTCGCACTGCGGTCGCAACCGCTTCGCAGAAACCAATCGTTCGTGACTGGACGAGCAACGAACCGACCGGACTCGGGGTGTACGGCAACCAACTCGAGCAAGCCCAATGGAACCTGCTTGGGCTTCAGGCGATGCTTCCCGAAGGCGGCGAACTGATCGCTCCCATTGAGCGAACGGTTCTTGCTTCGGCCGAGGCGACTCTCGATTCCTCCGACCGTGCCGCCATCCTCGCCAATGCCGACTCACAACTCCAGGCACTGAGCTCAGCCATCAGCCTCCCGACCTCTCAGAAAGTCACCCTGACATCGAGTAGCGGGAAGATTCCATTGGTGATTACCAACGCATTGCCCGTTGAGGCATTGGTGCGGATCACCGTGAGTAGCCCCAAACTCGAGTTTCCCGAGGGCACGTCCTACGAAATCACTCTTTCTCCATCGAGTACGACACGAACCGATATCTCTGTCACCACCCGAGCCTCGGGTGCCTTCCCCCTCGACGTAGAGGTCGCCTCGTCTGGTGGAGGATTACTCGTCGCATCCAGCCGAATCGATGTGCGCTCAACCGCAGTTTCCGGGTTCGGGCTGTTTGTCTCGGTGATTGCCGGACTCTTCTTACTGGTGTGGTGGGGCCGCCATTTCCGCCACACTCGCCGAGCCCGAGCTCTGGTCACCTCCGACGAACCATCACCGAGCCCGGGTGGATGACTAGCGTCGTACCGTCACAGATCCAACGGGAGCATCATGACCGGCGTACACATCGTCACCGATAGTTCGTGTGACTTAACCGAACTTGAAACGACAACCAACAGCATTGGCGTCGTACCACTGAGCATTCGCTTTGGCGACGAAGAGTTCATTGACCGCGAAGAGCTCAGCGCCGACGCCTTCTACGCAAAGATGGCCAGCACCGGATTGCTTCCGGAAACTGCCGCCCCTTCACCCGGTCGCTTCGAACAAGCTTTTCGCGGTGCTGCCGCTGTCGGCGCAAGCGCCGTGGTGTGTATCAATCTTTCCGGTGAACTCTCCGCAACCGTGCAGTCGGCGCGCAATGCCGCCACCGCCGTTGCCGGAGACATCGACGTTCGCGTCATCGACAGTCGCTCGCTGACCGGTGGTCTCGGAACAATGGTGCTCGAAGCGGCTGCGGCCGCTCGCAACGGCGCCGATGTCGAGGCCGTTGTCGCACTTGTCGAGTCCATGATTCCGCGCACCGAGATCTACGGCGGCCTCGACACCCTTGAGAATTTGAAGAAGGGTGGCCGCATCGGCAGCGCGAAGGCGCTTCTCGGATCAATGTTGTCTGTGAAACCAATCATTCACATCGCCGATGGCGCAGTGGAAGAAGCGGGCAAGCAGCGCACTCGTAAGCGCGCGCTCGAATGGATGCGCGATCAACTCTTCGCCGAAGGGCCCGTCGAAAAGCTTTCGATCCTCCACGGTCAGGCTCCCGATATCGACGTGTTCCTCGACATGATTTCTGAGCGTTATCCCCGCGAGCAGATTCGTTTGGGCACGATCGGCGCCGTCATTGGAACCCATGGCGGTCCCGGCGTCATCGGCATGTGCTACCTGCGTCCGTGATTCAACGCTGCTCTGACTCCGCGTGAACGCGGACGACACTGGGCCACCACCCGCACAACAAACTGGCCGCGCACTCGCGGGACGCGTTCTCGCACAGCGATATCAATTGCAGTCCCAATTAGCCATCGGTGGAATGGCAGAGGTGTGGGAAGCGAACGATCTCGTGCTCGGTCGCGCTGTTGCGGTGAAGATTCTTCACCCACAGTTCGCGAATGATCCGGTTGTGCGGCAACGTTTTCATATCGAAGCAGTCGCAGCTGCAAGGCTCGTTGACCCATCAATTGTTGCGATTTATGACACTGTCGACCTCGACGGATGCGACGCGATTGTCATGGAACTTGTTCGGGGTCGAACATTGCGCGACTTTCTCGACGAGCGCGGTGCACTTGATCCG
>WLGJ01000119.1 GCA_009703275.1 Actinomycetota bacterium | reverse complement strand
TATGTCGTTGCATTTTGGGCCGTTCCCGCTGGTTTGATCGGCGCGCGGATTTACCATGTTGCAACGGACTGGCGAAGCTACGAGGGTCGTTGGCTCGACGCGCTCAAGATTTGGCAGGGCGGTCTCGGAATTCCCGGTGGTGTCGCGCTCGGTGTTGCCGTCGGGCTTTGGGCCGCTCATCGTCGTGGTTGGAGACTGTCGGTGGGTATCGACGCGCTTGTGCCCGGCATTCCGTTGGCCCAAGCCATTGGCCGTTTGGGTAACTGGTGGAACCAAGAACTGTTTGGCAAGCCCACGAGCCTCCCGTGGGGTGTGCAGATCGATGTGCAGCATCGCCCGCTCGACTACATCGCGTACTCGGTGTTCCAGCCCACGTTTCTCTACGAGATGTTGTGGAACCTCGGGCTGTGCGGACTCCTTCTCTATGTCGACAAAAAGCGCGTCATGCGGCCGGGCAACATCCTTCCGCTCTATGTCGGCCTGTACTTCGCTGGTCGTCTGTGGATTGAAGCGCTTCGCATTGATCCCGCCAGCACCATTGGACCGTTTCGGATCAACATCTGGATGTCGATCATTGGAATTGGTGGCGCGATTCTGGTGTTCATTGTCCGAGGCGTCCGCCGGCGCGAAAGCGACAGCGACGATCCCTACCGTGACGGTCACGTATGGTCTCCCGAAACCACTTCTGAAACAGAACCAGAGAAAGAAGCTTCCGAATGAACCTCTCCGATCTCACCGCTCTCGACGGTGCGGGCCTTCCCGACACCGATGGCAAGACCGTTCTGGTTGTGAACGTGGCCTCGAAGTGTGGGCTCACCCCGCAGTACGAAGGCCTTGAGCGTTTGCAGAAGCGTTTCGGTGGCGATTCGTTCACCGTTCTTGGTGTTCCCTGCAATCAGTTCATGGGCCAAGAGCCAGGCACGCCCGAAGAAATCGCCGAGTTCTGCTCGGCCACCTATGGCGTGTCGTTCCCGCTCACTGAGAAGATCGATGTGAACGGCGAGGCTCGTCATCGTCTCTATGCCGAACTCACCGCCGTCGCCGATGCGGCGGGCGATGCAGGCGATGTCCAGTGGAACTTCGAGAAGTTCCTTGTCGGTGCCGATGGCTCAGTCACCCGTTTCCGTCCCACTGTTGATCCTGAAGCCGACGAAATCGTCGCTGCCATCGAGTCAAAGGTTTCCTGAATCTCTCATGCGTCACTTTCGTGTTGTTCCCGCGCTTGCTCTCACGCTCGCTGTTTCTGTTCTTGGCGTCGCCTGCGGGTCCTCTTCTGCAACGAGTTCAAAGACTCCGTTGATTGTTGGATCGATTGCGGCCACTTCGGGTAGCGCCGCGCCGTTGGGCAGTAGTCAGCAAAGCGGAACTGCTCTTGCCGTGAGCGAATTGGCGAACGGATCAATTGATCTGCGCACCTATGACGAAATGTCGGATGTGCAGGCCGGAGCAACAGCGATGAAGAAGGCCATTTCCGATGGGGCTCACGTTGTGCTTGGTCCGACGCTTTCATCTGCTGCTGCTGTTGCCGATCCATTTGCACAAGCAGCTGGTGTCCCTGTGCTCGGGGTTACCAACGCCACTCTTGATATGGCCGCAATCGGGAATTTGATTTGGCGAGTTTCACTTTCTGAAAATGCGATGGTGTCGGCTTCGGTGAAGTACGCAGCATCGAAGAAGTCCGTGAAGAACGCGGTACTTATTTGGGAACCAGCCGATGGCTATTCAACTGGCTCTGCTGAGTCATTCCGGTCAGCAGCCAAGGCAAATGGCATCACGATTACGAGTGAGCAGAAGTATGTCGAGGGCGCAACCTCCGTCGGCTCAATTTCGGCTGCTGCTTCATCGGGATCACCCGATGCGATTTTCTTGGCGTTGCGTTCTGCCCCTGCTGGCGATTTCTTGGTTGCAACTGCTGCCTCGGGGGCTGTTCGTGTTGGTGGGAATGGATTCAACTCGGCGGCGGTGGTGAAGTCTTCAGGTGCTGCGGCTGACGGACTCATCGTCTCGGGTTCGTGGAACATCAACACGAGCAATGCGAATTCGAAGAAGTTCGTCGACTCATATACCAAGGCGAACAACGCAGTCCCCGACGCATTTGCCGCCCAGGGCTATGCCGCCATTCAGGTATTGCTCGCGGCGTTGAAGAAGGCGAAGACCGCGTCGTCTGCCGATATCCAGGTTGCGTTGAGCAAAATTGGAACGGTGGAAACGGTGCTCGGTCCCTTCGCTTTCGATGCCCAAAATGAACCTAGCTACCCCGCTGCGGTGCAGATCGTTCAGGGCGAAGCCTTCACACTTGCGTCCTGAGTAGGGATCGCTCCCGAATGGGTCATTCAGGTATCGGCCGGTAGGATTGAGGGCGTTGGGACGACCGTCGGTCGTCCGGCGGCATCCGGAGGGGTGTCGCATCCTCCCTCTTGGAAAGCCACCTCATGACAACGTTTGCCGATCTCGGCGTTTCGCCTGATCTCACTGCCGCACTTGAATCTCGCGGCATCATGTCACCGTTCGCGGTGCAAGAACTCACCATTGCCGATGCACTCGCCGGACGCGATGTGTGCGGCAAGGCCAAGACTGGTTCGGGCAAGACGCTTGCCTTTGGTCTTCCGCTGCTCGAAAAGGTGAAGGGTGCTGAAGCCCGCCGCCCCCGAGCACTCATTCTCGTCCCCACTCGTGAGCTCGCAACGCAGGTTCGTGACGAACTCGCTCCGCTCGGTGTTGTTCGCGACGTCACTGTCACTGCCATCTATGGCGGCGCAAAGATGGAAACGCAGGTTGCCGAACTCGAAAAGGGCGTCGAGATCGTTGTGGCCACCCCTGGTCGCATGATCGACATGATCGAGCGCAAGGAAATCTTCCTCGACGACATCACCCAGGTTGTGCTCGATGAAGCCGACCGTATGGCCGACATGGGATTCCTCCCGCAGGTCGAGTGGATCCTTCGCCACGTTCCTGGTCAGCACCAAACCTTGTTGTTCTCAGCCACGCTCGATGGCGTCGTTGACACGCTTATCAAGCGCTACCAAACAGATCCGGCCATGCATGAGGTTGTTTCGGAACAGGTCACCGTTGAACAAATGCAGCACCGCTTCTTGCAGGTGCATGACATGGACAAGGTGAAGGTCGCAGCCGCGATCATTTGCAACTCCAACCGCACCATCGTGTTTGTGCGCACGAAGCGTGCTGCCGACCGCGTTGCTGACAACCTTCGTCGCGAAGGTGTCGAAGCCGCATCGATCCATGGCGATCTTCGTCAGAGCCAGCGAGAGAAGGCGCTCAAGGACTTCAGCGACGGAAAGTTGAAGGCACTTGTTGCCACCGACGTTGCTGCTCGCGGCATTCACGTCGATGAGGTTGACGTCGTTATTCACTACGACCCGCCGGAAGATTCAAAGGCGTACCTGCACCGTTCAGGCCGTACCGCGCGCGCTGGGGCCAAGGGTGTTGTTGCCACGCTTGTGATGTGGAACGAAGAACTTGAGGTCAAGCGTTTGCTCAAGCGTCTCAAGCTCGATCAGCCCATCGTCGAGGTGTTCTCGAACGATAAGCGTCTTGCCGATCTCGCTTCTTGGGATCCGCGCGCCGACTCCGCAACTCGCTGAACGTGTCCGATCTCGGTCGGGATTACGAGACTTCGCTCGATCCGACTCGTCGGCGTCGAGACGGAGTGCACTACACGCCCCGAGAAGTTGCCGATGAGCTCGTCGAACGTGCCTTTGCTGCTCATGGTCAGGCGATCGCGTCTGGGACACGGTTCTCGGTCTGTGATCCCACCTGCGGGGCGGGCGTCTTTTTACTTGCGGCTGCCGATGCATTGGTTGCCGCCGGCAGAACTCCATTCGATGCGCTCACAGGTTTGCGCGGCATGGACATTGATCCTGATGCACTTGAAGTTGCCCGCGCTGAACTTGTTGGGTGGGCCCGTACGCATGGCGTCGCGGCAGAGCAGCAGGAACTTCCCTTCGTTCTTATCGTTGGCGACGCGCTGAATGACACTTGGCCAGACGATGGCCGCCTAGATGTTGTCGTTGGCAATCCTCCATTTGGCGGCCAACTTGCGGGAGCAACAGTGCGCGACGAAAGCGCGGTTGCTGGTGCAGCGCGGATTCTTGGTCGACCGGCGGGCTACACCGATACCGCTGGCGTTCTGCTCGTGCGAGCACTCGACGCTGTTCGAGTTGGGGGATCAGTGGTATTCGTGCAGCCACTTTCTGTTCTTGGGTCGCGAGATGGAGCGATCGTCCGCGATCTGGTGAGCGATGCACTCGAATCGATCTGGATTCCCGACGACCAGTTGTTCGATGCTGCGGTCAGCGTGTGTGCGCCGGTGCTGCGCAAGCCATCTGCTGCTGAATCGGCGGCTGACAGCCATTTGATTCCGACGTGGACCGAACTCGCTGCCGAAGCAATGGGTGTTCCATCTGTTCACTTGCGCGGCGAACAGCTTTCAACGATCGCTGATTGCACGGCGGGCTTTCGTCATGAGTTCTACGAGGTTGCCAACGCAACGATCGAGCAGGACAGCAGGACGGAGTCGGCAAACTTCCCACGACTTATCACTGTCGGGCTCATTGACCCCGCGCGATTGTTGTGGGGTGAGCGCGCCGCGCGTATCGCCGGCACGACATTCACTCACCCAGTTGTCGATGTTTCGAAACTGGTGAAGGAGTTTGCGCTCCGTAAGCGACCGAAAATTCTGGTTGCGACACAAACACGCATCATCGAAGCCGTGGCCGATTACGACGGATCGCTATGGCCATCGGTTCCAGTGATCTCGGCGCTGCCCTTACGAGACGGTGAAGAAGCAATGGATCTGTTGCTTGCAGCGGTCCTCGCACCGCCAGCTTCGGTATGGGCAGCTCGCCAGGCGGCTGGAACTGCACGCAGCCCGGGCGCCGTCCGACTCAGTGCCACGCAACTCGAATTGCTTCCGTTGCCCACGAACTCAGAGCAATGGCGAGCTGGTGCAGCACAACTCAGGGCAGGGGAGTTGGAGGCCGCAGCGGTCACGCTCACCGATGCCTATGGCCTGGACCAGAGCGAGCAAACCGCAGTCCTCAACTGGTGGGCACTCCAGTCAAAGCGCCGGAAACGCCAAGGGGAAACGACTGGTCTTTGACCTCGGCCCTGTTGGGCTGGCAGCATTGACTCTCACATCACGAGTGGCTCGGTTTTCCGGGCTCGGCAACCTGGGGCGAACACCCAAGGTGCCAACCCACCTTCGGTGGGGATGCGGCTTCCACCTTCCGGT
>WLGJ01000118.1 GCA_009703275.1 Actinomycetota bacterium | reverse complement strand
TGTCGACCAGCCCTGTCGCTATCAGGGCACGATTGTCTTGCACGGCGAAACCATTGACGTTGATGACTACGGATTTCGTGATCGTTCGTGGGGCCCCCGTCCGCAGTTTGGGCAAGGTATCCATGGTGGATCGATGATGCGCGGTGGCTATAGCTACGCCACTGCTTCAGATGCGCACGCGTTTCATGCCATCACCATGGACTTCGGTGCCGGCGCAATCGTGATTCACGGTTCGTACATGCGAGACGGTGAGTGGTCGAAGTTGAAGAGCGGTGAGCGTCGGGTCATTGAGCGCGATGGTGAAGGCTTTCCGCTCATCGTCGAACTTGATGGTGTCGATGAACTTGGTCGTGAGTTCAATGCTCGTGGGGAAACTACGAACTCACTCGGGTTCCTGATCAACCCGAACCTTTACACGATCAATTGCCTGACTCGTTGGTCATTCGATGGCACCACAACCTGGGGCGAAGACCACGACAACCATTCATTCCCCGACGCACGTCGATTGTTCCGCGAAGCTCGCGGTCAGTCGCTCTGGGGTCAAGACGTATGAGTGTTGGATCACGAACAGTGCTTGTCACGGGCGCTAGTCGCGGAATTGGACGGGCCACCGCGATCGCGTTTGCAGAAGCAGGTTTTGATGTCGCCATCACTGCCCGAACGGTGGTTGATGGTGACCCGTCCTCGCTAACTGATGACGGAAAAGTGTTACCGGGCAGTTTGGCGTCAACCGCAGCAGCGATTGAAGCGCTCGGTCAACGAGCAGTTCAGGTTCCGCTTGATCTTCTTGATCGTGATGCGCTCGTTCCTGCGGTTGAGTCTGCAATCAGCGGTCTTGGTCATCTTGATGTTGTGGTGAACAACGCGATCTATGTCACCGGTGGTGGTCCGAAGTGTTTCCTCGACACCGACCCAGATGATCTCGTGAACCAGATGTGGGGCGATCTCACTGCACAGTTGTTGTTGCTCCAGCCACAGGTCGCACACATGGTCTCTCGCGGCGGTGGCGTCGTCATCAATATCGGTTCTGGCTCTGGGAAATGGAAGTTGAAGTTTCCCATTGGCCAAGGTGGCCCTCAATTGGCCTACTGCGCGGCAAAGGCCGGTTTTCATCGCGCTGCTGATCGATTGGCATTCGAATATGGCGATCAGGGAATCGTTGCATTCACGGTCGATCCAGGATTCGTTGCGACTGAACGAACGAAGATGGTCACCGAACTTGGAGAGATCGCTTCACGCGGTGTCGAGCCGTCGGTCGTTGGTGCGGCAATCGCGTGGTTGGCGACTACGGGTGCAACGACCGAAAAGAACGGCAGCTATCACGAGGCCCAAGAAATCGCCCGCACAATTGGGCTGTTGCCGCCGCTTCTCGAAACTGACTGAGCGGTCGTCAGCGGTTAGAGGTTTGGCGCTACCTGCGTGCAGGTGAGTTCGACGTGGTGTTCGACGAGGTCGTCGGGCATGCCCGCAACACTTGCCCATAAATACACGTGTTCTACCGGCGAACCTTCAGTTGCTTCGCGGATCGCTGTAACTGCATCGGTCGGAGTAAGCACTCGAAGACCAGGGATCTGGCCCTTTTGTGCCGCGCCACCGCGCAGTTTCTCGACGGTGATTTCTTTCGGAGCGTCACGACCTGAACCGGCAACCGCAGCGGCACGATAGGAGTTCAACTGATGCGCGTAGTGGGGGAGGATCCGCTCGAACGCTTCTTCCGGATCATCGGCGACAATGATGTCGAGCATTCCGCCCGTTCGGGCAATTTCGGGATCGTGGCCGCCCTCGATAAGTCCTTCGCGGTAGGGATCAAGAAGCGAGGGATCAAGACTTAGGAGACCAACGCCCAGACGGCCAGCTCGCTTTGCGCCTTGTGGTCCTTGATAGCCGAGCCAAAGAGGGAATGGATTTTGCGCTGCTGGGGGAGTGACGATTCCGTCGTCGAGCAAACGACGGATTTCGGCCACAGCGGAATCGGTGAGCCCGTATCGCTTTGTAATGTCGGCGTTATAGAGCTCGTATTCGGGAACGCTGTACCCAGCGCCTATGCCGAGCTCGAGACGACCGCCTGAAAGTTGATCGATGACTGCTGCTTCTTCAGCAACCAATGCAGCCGGTCGTAACGCGGCGACAAGCACGGCAGTTCCGATGCGCACGCGCGAGGTGCGCGCTGCGGCCGCTGCAGCAAATGTGAGGGGCTGGGGAAGATAACCATCGGTGAAGAGATGGTGTTCGGAGAACCACACCGAGGCGGCCCCGAGATGTTCAGCTTCGACGACGAGATCGAGTGCTCGCCCATACACCTCGGGCCACGGACGGGCCCAAGGTGCAGGGTTGCGCAGATCGAAATAGAGGCCGAGCTTCACGACATGCGACCGACCATTGCGTCGTGGCCGATTGCCGGCTCGATAAACGAGCGGAAGTCGGGACCAGAACGCAGGTGATGGCCACCGTCGACGTTGATCGTGGTGCCGGTGATCCAGCGAGCTTCATCGCTGAGGAGGAAGGCAGCGAGGTTTGCGACGTCTTCCGGCTCGCCAACATCGTTGAGCGGTGTGTTGACGATGTAGGAGTCGTAGACCGCGGATTCACGCGGGATGCCTTCCATGATCTCGGTGGAGATGAAACCGGGGCGAATGGCGTTGAATCGAACCTTGGTTTCGCCGTACTCATTAGCGGCATTGCGCATCATTTCTTCGATGCCCGCCTTCGAGACGCAGTAGGCGCCGAACATCGGATGAGGAATGTGACCGGCGAGTGACGACATTCCAATGAACGAACCGCCACCTGCAGCGACCATGTGGGCGGCGGAGTACTTCACCGAGAGCATGGTGCCGAGAACGTTGAGATGAAGGACACGCAAGAACTCGTCGGTATCGAGCAAGTGGTACGGACCCATTCCGCCACCGCCACCGGCATTTGCGACAAAGCCATTGAGGCCACCGAATGCTTCGACGTGATTTGCAACGAGTGCGGCGACGTCGGATTCAACGGTGACATCGGTGACCTGATGACGGATCTGGCCCGAAGCGCCGCCAGCCTTGATGCGATCGACAACCTCGGTGAGTTTGCTTTCGGTCCGGCCACAAATGGTGACGTTCATGCCGTCCTGGGCGAGACGGGTTGCGCAGGCTGCGCCGATGCCGGTGCCACCACCGGTGACGATTGCTGAGCGACCTGCAAGTGATGACGACATGGGTTCCTCCGGGAAGTTTGAGAGTCGGCGACACGCTACTACCAACCCAAATAACGCTTCTTTCAACCGACGGAAGAACGCAATGGCGCTTGAGGACGGTGTCTAGGAGATCGGTGTCCCATCGAGATTGTGGATGTCGAGACCGAATTCCTCGATGTTGTCGAGGCTGACGGTGATGCGCCCAGTGATATCGGGGCCACAATCGCAAAGGAAGAGGGTGCCCTCGACCATTGCCTCCATCGACTCAATCTGATCGGGCCGCAAGCGATCGCCTACGAGTGCAGCAGCACCTTCGGACAGCACCGCTGCCCTGGGTTCCACGGTGTTGACGCGTACTCCCGTGCCGTACAACTCCACGGCGAGACCGTTGCTGATGCGGTTGAGCGCTGCCTTCGTTGCGCCATAAGCCGAGATGTTGACCGAGGTTGGAACGATGGGCTCTGAAGGTCCGCCCCATAATTTCGCGCTGCCGCTGGAAAGATTGACGATCCACCCTTCGCCAGCGGCGACCATCGCCGGAGCGGCAGCCAGCGAAAGATCGAGCGGAGCATTTGCATTCACTTCAAACATGATGTTGCGACGCTTTACCGAGAATCCCGTAAGCGGAGCTTGGATTGACGCCGCTGCGTTGTTCACGAGAATCTCAATGTGCCCGCCGAGGGCTTCGGCTGCTTCGGGAATGACGCGAAGTCGATCAATCGGATCAGTGAGATCGGCAACAACTACTTCAACCTGAGTTCCGAACCGCGCAATACGGTCACGAGTTGCGTTAAGGCTTCCTTCGAGGGTCTCGTGCTGATCAAGTGTGCGTGCGGTGAGGACGATGTTCGCGCCTTCCGCAGCCATTCGTTCCGCTAGTGCTGCGCCGATGCCTCTGCTCGAACCAGTGACCAGGACACGGCGACCTTCGAAGCGACCAGTCATCAAAGTCCCTTTTCGGCGACGAAGCCGTCGATGCATTCGCCGATGTAATTGCAGTCGTCGTCAGAGAGCGAATGATTGTTGGGAACGATGAGACCCCATTCCATGACGCGGTCGGCATTGGGAAGGCCATCGGAAGGAACGCGGAATTCTTGGTCGCGAAGCATCGGCTGGCGAGTGATGTTGCCGGTCCAGACCATACGGGTGTCGACCCCGTGGGATTCCATCCACTGCTGAAGATCGGCGCGACGGATGCCTGAGTCGGGCTGAATGATGAACGGGAACATATGCCACCCGGTTTCGATTCCTTCAGTGAGTTGAGGAAGTACGAATAAGTGCGGGTACTTCGCAAGATGAGAACTTGTGATGGCAAAACTGCGCTGACGTCGAGCGAGGTTTTCGTCCAACTTGTCGAGTTGTACAAGACCAAAGGCTGCGGAAAGTTCGGAGGGCTCGAAGTTCCAACCGTTCTCATCGAAGATGAAGATGTTGTCGTATTCAAGGCCGTCGTCGAGCTCGCTGAAGAAGCGATCAACCTTGCCCTTGAGTGAGCCAAAAAGCTGAAGTTCTGAGCGGCGACCCCAGCGACGGAAGAGCAACGCACGGTCGGCAAGTTCGTCGTTGTCGAAGCAGACCATGCCGCCAGTTCCGGCTGCAGTGATGATGTGCGAAAGGGCGAAGCTTGTAAGCGAAATATCGGCTCGGGTGCCGGTTGGCGTTCCGCGTAATGTTTGACCGAGAGCGTCACATGAGTCTTCGATCACTAGAAGGTTGTGGCGGTCGGCGATTTCGCGAATGACATCCCAGTCGGGGCAGTTGCCGATGAGATTGGGAGCAAGGATGGCGCGCGTCTTCGCAGAGATCATTTCTTCGATGCGATTGACATCGATCTGAAACGTGTCAGGGGTGACATCGACAAAGACAGGCACTGCGCCCTTACGGATGACGGGTGCGACGTCGGTTGAGAACGTGACCGAACTCGTGATGATCTCGTCGCCGGGTTGGAGGTCGATGGCTTCGTACGCGAGGTAGAGCGCCGAACTTCCGGAGTTGCACATGACGCCGCGCTTCTTTTCGAAGAGATCGGCTACCCGGCGTTCCATCGCTTTGACGTTCTTGCCAATGCGCATGGCGGTTGGACCACCGCGAAGAACTTGAACAACTGCGTCGATTTCGCGGTCGTCATGGACGGAACCGGCGTAGTCGATTCGGCGGTCGCTGTTGATGCGGCTCATGGGTGCTCCTTGGTGGTGAATGAGTCAGTGCGGATTGGGGTCAAGCGAAGGTCGGTGACGAGGCGGTCGATGAG
>WLGJ01000117.1 GCA_009703275.1 Actinomycetota bacterium | reverse complement strand
TTGGGCTGGCAGCATTGACTCTCACATCACGAGTGGCTCGGTTTTCCGGGCTCGGCAACCTGGGGCGAACACCCAAGGTGCCAACCCACCTTCGGTGGGGATGCGGCTTCCACCTTCCGGTGTCGGCAACAACCAGTTCGAGGAGATGCATTGACCGAAGTGAACCGTCGGGCGCCATTGAGCGCCGACCCGCTACCCGCCTCAGGCGCGTGGCGTCCCGGTGACCCTGTGGGTCAACGGCGGTTCGTCGCGTTTGACCCCGATCGCCGGTTTCAACTTGAAGGCGGCGGTTCGCTCAAGGGCGTGACTGTTGCCTATGAAACCTGGGGCGAACTCAACGCCGATGCATCGAACGCGATTCTGGTTTGTCATGCGCTGACTGGCGACAGTCATGCAGCAGGACCGAGTGGTCCCGGCCATCCCACCGAAGGTTGGTGGGATCCGCTCATTGGTCCGGGCAAAGCCATCGACACGAATCGATTCTTTGTTGTGTGCACGAATGTTCTTGGTGGTTGCCAAGGCACCACCGGGCCCTCATCGACGAATCCGGAAACCGGTCGTCCCTATGGTTCATCATTTCCTGTCGTAACGATCAGAGACATTGTTCGTACGCAAGCTGCAGTTGCCGACGAGCTCGGTGTTGCGAAATGGCTTTCGGTTATCGGCGGCTCAATGGGCGGAATGCAAGTTCTTGAATGGGGGATCATGTTCCCCGAGCGTGTTCACTCGCTGGCGCCGCTTGCAACCTGCGTTGCGGCCAGCGCGTTCCAGATTGGTCAGTCCAGCGTTCAGCGAAGCGCAATCGTTCTTGATCCCAAGTGGAATGGTGGCGACTACTACGACGCGGCTCCCAATGAAGGACCACACTTTGGGCTTGGCCTTGCGCGTGAACAAGCGACCCTCACCTATCAGAGCGAAGAACTTATTGACACAAAGCAGGGCCGTCGCGAGAAAGACGTGATGGACCGAGGCTTTACTCCTTGGCAACGTTTCGCAGTTGAAGGCTTCCTCGACTACCAAGCCGAGAAATTGATTCGCCGATTTGATGCCAATTCTTATCTGGTCATCAACAAAGCAATGGATCTCCACGATGTCGGTCGCGGTCGCGGCGGGTTGCAACGCGCTCTCGCTCGAATCACGGCCCCAGTACTCACGCTCTCAATCAGTACTGATGGTTTGTACCCAACCCGTCAGCAACAGTTCTTGCACGATGAGATCGTGAGCAACGGTGGCAGTAGCCGTCACGAAATCATTCACTCCAAAGCTGGCCACGATGGTTTCCTCACCGAACATCAGGCTGTTGGCGCTGCACTCAAACCGTTCCTTGGCGAAATTAAAACGAAACTGACGAACTCATGACAGAAGAACGCGACACCTCACATCTCCACCCTGAAACTCGCGCAATTCGTGCTGGTCGTGCCGATAACGACACCGCACTCGCTCCAATCCTTTGGGCCACGACCACGTTCGTGACGCCAACGGTTGATGAAGCGCGCAAGATGGCAACGGGTGTTGGGCCATCGCGGTTTTATGCCCGTTATGGCAATCCGACGGTGGCCGGCTTCGAAGATGCAATCGCGCAACTTGAAGGCGCTGAGAAGGCTCGTGCATTTGCATCGGGCATGGGCGCAATCAGTGCCGTTGTGCTTGGTCTTTGCTCAAAGGGCGATCACATCGTCACGCAGAATCAGTTGTACGGCGCAACTCAGTTGTTGTTCCAAGCGGTGTGCCCACGCTTCGGGATTGACGTCACGTTTGTCGACGGCACCGAGCCCGGTGCGTTCGCTGCTGCGGTCATCCCTGGCCGCACCACGATGATCTATGCCGAAACTCCGGCGAACCCTCGTCTTGATCTCATTGACCTTGCCGAACTCGGTGCGATCAAAGGTCCGGTCAAGGTCGTGGATTCCACATTTGCCACGCCGTTTGCACAACGTCCGCTTGAGTTCGGTATTGACCTCGTCGTTCATTCGGCCACGAAGGGCATTGCTGGCCATAACGACGCAACAATCGGTGTTGTTGCCGGTGCTGCTGACTACATCGACTGGCTGTATTCCTTCGCCGTTATCCAAGGTGCGGTTGCATCGCCGTTTGACGCCATGAACGCACTTCGTGGTTTGCGCACCTTGGGTGTTCGTCTCGAACGTCAGAGCAAGAACGCCGGTGAAATAGCCCGCTTCCTTGAAGCGAACCCGAAGGTTGCGTCGGTGCGTTGGCCCGGTCTTGCATCGCATCCGCAATACGAACTTGCGCAACGACAACTCGATGTTCCTGGTGGGCAATTGGCGTTTGAACTCGTTGGTGGACTCGATGCCGGCCGCACGTTCGTTGAAGCGGTGCAGATTGCGCAGTTGGCAACCTCGCTTGGTGGTCCCGAGACCCTGGTGACGCATCCTGCATCAACCACGCATGTTGGCCTAAGCCCCGAAGAACTTGAAGCGGCTGGTATTCAGCCATCGACGATCCGTGTATCGGTTGGTCTGGAACATGCCGACGACCTCATCGCCGATTTCGCGCAAGCCATCAACCAGATCAAGTAGCCGTTATGCCGGAGATGCTCGAAATCGAGATCTACCGGCGTGCTGCTGCAGCATCGTTGGGCCGACGCATCGTTGCAGTTGATGCTCCTGACGCTTGGTTTCTCAAAGGCGGCACCGATCAAGCCGCAGTCGTTACTGCGTTAGTCGGCCGCACATTTGTGAACGATCGTCGTCGAGGAAAGTTGTTATTGCTCGACACGAGTGATGAGGGCCCAACGCTTGGACTTCGTTTTGGAATGACAGGAGTCTTGGAACTTGACGGAGTCGATGCCATCGATGGCCTTGAGTATTCGAGTCATCGCAAAGATCCCGCGTGGGAGCGATTCGTTGTTCACTTCGATGGGGGTGGCGCACTGCGATTGCGAGATCCCCGTCGACTCGGGGGAGTGGAGCTTGATCCCGACGAAGAGCGACTCGGGCCCGACGCGGGCGATGTTTCGCTCGCGCAACTCACGTCCATTCTGGCCAATAGCAACGCGCCGTTGAAAGCGCGACTCATGGACCAGGCCCGCATTGCGGGGCTTGGCAATTTGCTCACCGACGAAACCTTGTGGCGAGCAGGTCTCGACCCAGCACGAGCTGCTGGTTCGCTGAATGTCGACGAAGTCGCAGCATTGCGGAAATCGATGCGCTCGACGTTGCGGGTGTTGGGCCGTCGAGGTGGATCACATATGGGCGACCTGCAGGACTCCCGCCATCGAGGCGGCACCTGCCCAACCGATGGGGCGGTGCTATTGCGACGCACGATCGGTGGCCGAACTACCTATTCCTGCCCGCAACATCAGCGCTAAGCAGCGAACGCGTCGGATCACCGACCAATTCAGAAGACAGCGCCGGTCTAGGGTTGTTCACGTGATGCGCCCGCCTACCCCCCGCCGAGCCGCTGTTGCTGCTCTTGGTGGCGCCGTACTGCTGCTCATGATCGCAATGTTTGGCATCGGAGTGGGTCCTGCAGGGGCGGAAGATCCAACGACAACCACGACTGCCGCGCCCACGACGACGACGGCTGCACCGACAACCACGACGAGTGCGCCAACGACAACCACCCAAGCTCCACGGACTACGACGACGCAGCGCAACACCACAACGACGCAGCGGTCGACGTCAACGAGTTCGACCTCAACGACCTCCAGTACCTCGACGACCTCATCGACGACCACCACCACAATCGCGGCAGCGGCTGGCCCGTCTTCGTCTGACACCTCGGGCGGCTCAAGTTCGCCGTTCTGGTCCAGCGGCCGAAAGATCGCAGCGATCGTGACGCTGTTGCTCCTTGCCGCCGTAGGTATGTCGGCGCTTACCTACTTCTATTGGCGAGCAACGCGCCCCGGTGTCGCTGGGTCTGATGGCAAGGGTGCCGGTGGCGACGACACCGGAATTGGGAACATTCCTGACGCGCCGGGCCCAGTAGGCCCAGTGAGCCCGATGTTGGCCGAAGCGTTGCGTCCCGATCCTTTCGTGACTCGCGACGATCTCGGCTTGCTCTGATCTAGCGTTGGGCCATGGCCGACGCACTTGATCTCGACGCAATGCTTGAACGATTCCGCGACCGCGCAGCTGCGGTGAAGAACCGCAATCTTCCTCCCATCGGTGGCGATGAGCGGGCTCGCTTCATTGAACAAGCGCAGAACGACTTTCAGGACTTCGCCATCATCGGTGATGCAACCGCCACGCTCGACGACGGTGTTCTCACGCTCACCATCGATCTTCGTCCCAAGAGCTGAGCGGTAGACCTCGTGAGCACTCGTTTTGATGAAGCAATCGCTGCGATCGATGCAGCGAACGCAGATGATCCATTTACCGTCACCTATGCCGTTGACGGCGTTGAAGTCACTCGGCCAAAGGAACTCGCTCATTCGGAATTGATGTGCGAATGGGTGAAGAAACTTGACCCCGAAGCTGACGACGCTCAGATACTTGCGGCTCGTGCGCATCATTTGCGGCGCTGGGCCTATCCCCGAACCGAACAGCCCGAAGGTCGCGCTGGCTATTTGAAGTGGCGCACCGAAGCGCGCAAACGCCACGCCGCGTTCGTGGGGGAGATCCTCACTGGTGTTGGGTACGGCACCGATGGCGATGACACCATCGAACGCGTGCAAGCGTTGGTTTCGAAACAAGGTCTTGGCAAAGGCGGGCTTGCCGATGTCGATGGTCGTTCGCCAGCAGTGCAGGTGCATGAAGACTCGTTGTGTCTGGTGTTCCTGCAAACCCAGTTCATTCCCGTCACCTCACAACTTGGTGATGAGAAGATGATCGACGTGCTTGTTCGCACGGTTCCCAAGATGGGTCCCCGAGGCCAGGCCGCGGCGCTGGCCCTTGATCTTGATCCCCATTGCGCTTCGCTTGTGGGGGCAGCGTTGGAACGGCTCTCAGCAGCCTCCTAATCCCTCGGTTTTTCCCTCAGCGGCCGCCATTGGTAGTGTGTCGCTTCCTGCGGACGTGGCTCAGCTGGTAGAGCATCACCTTGCCAAGGTGAGGGTCGCGAGTTCGAATCTCGTCGTCCGCTCCATAAGAAAGGCCCCGGCTCCGGCCGGGGCCTTTCTTATGGGTATGCAGGCCAACCTCCCGGACAGTGACATATGGCCGAATTCTTCTGAACCCAAGGGGGGCTTGGGATCGCTCCTCCAAATATGACAGTTTGATGACGAATGGGTTGCGATTCGCAATGGGACCGTGTTTGACTTGTCATCTCATGACGACCCCCCGCCGAACGTTTCGTTCCGTTGTCCGATTGCGCACGCTGGCCGTGATGCTTGGGCTTGCTGTTGTTGCAGGCCTTGTCGTGCAGCCTGTGGGCGCTGACCAGCTTTCCGACAAACGAGCCGAGGCCACCAAGATCGCCGCTCGTCTGAGCGAACTCGACGCTTCCATGATGGAAGTCAATGCCCGCTTCGAGGCCGCCAACTTC
>WLGJ01000116.1 GCA_009703275.1 Actinomycetota bacterium | reverse complement strand
GCCTGACGTTCGTGCCACTACCCGCCGCTCCCTTCACTGACAGCTACGCCAACCTGCTCGAACTTTTCGACGCAGTTGTGGCGCAGTGCGGCGATGTTGAAGCGTTCGTTGACGGGAACGGTCCGGCCGCTGATCGGGACCGCATGACATTTGCGCAATGGGAGCGCGCTGCTGATGGTGTCGCGACGCGACTGTCGGCAATGGGCGTCGGGCAGGGCGATGTTGTTGGCATTTCTTTGCCCTCGTCGATTGAGTATGCAGTTGCCTATCAAGGGGTTGTGCGGCTTGGCGCAATCGCCAGCGGTATGAATCCGAAGCTTGGGCCAGCTGAAACCGAGCACATCATCGCCAAGTCATCACCCAAGGTGATCGTGACAGACGCACTCTTCGTGAACGATCCGGCGGTGACCGTCTTGTCGGTCGAAGAACTTCGCGACGCCTACAACGACGAACCGTTTACCGCTCGACCAACAATTGTCGATACCGATCTTCTTGCCATCGTCTGGACATCCGGCACCACGGGTAAACCCAAAGGTGCCATGTTCGACCACGCGTGTTTGCGGGCCATGACTCGCGCTGCTGGGCCACTTTCTGCAGTCGGCGATCGTCGATTGTCGCCGCTTCCCTTCGCCCATGTTGGCTACATGACTCGCGTGTGGGATGAATTGATGCACGTCATCACCACCATCATTTGCCCGACGCCGTGGACAGCGGTTGGTGCACTCAAACTCATTGAAGAGGAACGAGTCACTGTCGGCCAAGGTGTTCCTGCTCAATGGCAGATGATGTTGGCGCTCCCCGAACTCGCCACGACCGATACCTCGTCATTGCGAATCGTTTCGTCGGGCGCAGCGCGTATTCCGCCGGAAATGGTCGATGCCATGCGCGACCGCTTCAATTCTCCGGTGGTTGTTCGTTACACGAGCACTGAAGCATGTGTTTCTACCGGCACCTCGCTTGATGATCCTGACGATGTCATTTGCAACACCGTTGGAACACCTGGTGATGGTGTCGAAATGGAACTGCGTCTCGACGATGGTCGCGGCCGAGTCGTTGAACAAACTGATTCGGGCGACACCGAAGTTGGAACAGTGTGTTTGCGTAGTCGGGCGATGATGCGCGGTTATTGGCAAGAACCAGAGCTCACCGCCGATGCGATCGATGCCGACGGTTGGTTGCTCACCGGCGATCTTGGATTCCTTGACGCTCGTGGTGATCTTCACTTGGCCGGGCGCAGCACCGAGATGTACATCCGCGGTGGTTACAACGTCTACCCGATCGAGGTGGAGAACCACCTTGGTCAGCATGATCTCGTTGACCGTGTTGCGGTCACGGGATCGGCCGCACCTGTTCTTGGCGAAATCGGCGTGGCCTTTGTGGTTCCGGCCGATGCGGCGAACCCGCCCACACTTGAACAACTGCGGGCCTGGTGCAACGAACGACTCGCGTCCTACAAGGCGCCTGACGCGCTCGTTCTTCTTGATGAACTACCGCTCACGGCAATGTCGAAGATCGACAAGCGTGCGCTGGCCCCTGCTGCGGCGGAAGCCGAAAAGGCGTGGGAACGATGATGTATTTCCAAACTCAGAAGGAGAAATAAGCAATGGGTATTTGTGACGGACGTGTCGTCATCATCACCGGTGCTGGTCGTGGCCTTGGCCGTGAACATGCACTCGCATTCGCCGCCGAAGGCGCCAAGGTTGTGGTGAACGATGTCGGCGCATCGCTGCAAGGCGACGGCAACGACATGAGCCCAGCCCAGGAAGTCGTTGATCTCATTCGTGCCAATGGTGGCGAGGCCATCACAAACGGCGATGACATTGCCGATTGGGACGGCGCTGGCCGCCTTGTGCAGAGCGCCATCGACACGTTTGGTGGTCTCGACACGGTTGTGACCAATGCGGGCATCGTGCGCGATCGCATGTTTGTGAACATGAGCGTCGATGAATGGGATGCCGTCATTCGTGTTCATCTCCGTGGCACGTTCTGCCCGGTGAAGCACGCCGTCGACTACTGGCGCGCCGAATCAAAGGCTGGCCGTCCTCGTGAGGGTCGCGTGGTCACCACTTCGTCCGGCGCTGGTCTGCATGGTTCGATTGCCCAGACGAACTACTCAGCGGCAAAGGCCGGTATCGCGACCTTCACCATTAACATTGCTGCCGAACTCGGCCGCATTGGTGTGAATGCGAACTCGATTGCGCCCTCGGCCCGTAGTCGTATGACCGAAGAAGCCTTCGCCGAAATGATGGCGAAGCCCGAAACCGGTTTCGACGCCATGGACCCGGCCAACATCAGCCCGCTTGTGGTGTGGCTCGGTAGCGGAGACTGCAACGTGTCTGGTCGCGTCTTCGAATGTGCCGGTGGCCTCATCAGCCTTGCTGATGGTTGGCAGGTCGGTGCCGAGTTCGACAAGGGCGACAAGTGGGATCCAGCGGAAATCGGCGCGGTTGTCGACGACCTTGTGAAGGCTGCTCCTGCTCCGTTCCCGGTTCACGGAACCTGATCGGCAGTCGACGTACATGAGCGACACCACCGCTACTGACGGTCGGGTAATCGGGGAGCGGGCGCTGCAAACGCGCCGCCGCATCCTTGAAGCCACTGCCGCGCTGCTGCGCGAACAGGGTGCACTCGATGTGAAGGCGATGGATGTTGCTCGTGAAGTCGGAACGTCACCAGCGACCTTCTACCAATACTTCGCCGATGTTGAAGATGCGATTTTCGCATTGGCACTTGAGTTGCCGGAAAAGGTTGCGTCTATTCAGGCACAGTTTGAAAGCGACTGGTCGGGGCCCGCGGGCCTCGACCTCGCTCGTCAAGCAGTGTCTGATTACACCGACTTTTGGGATGAGAACGCTGCGGTCCTGCGGGTGCTGTTGCTTCGAGCTGATGAGCGCGATGAACGATTCCGTCAGGTGCGACGCGACTACAACGCCCCTTTCATGACCGCGATGGTCGCCAAAGTGCGTTCTGCGCAAGATGCTGGCCGAATCGCTGAAGTGATCGATGCTGAAGCAACCGCAGGCGCAATGCTCGCTGCGCTCGATCGACTCCCCAATTATCGAGAAGGTTTCGAAAAGCGCGGCACAAGTCGCGAGGCGATGATCGAGACCGTTGCTCGTCTGCTTCATTCCTCACTGACCGGAGAACCATTGTCATGAAACTGTTCAAGCGTTGTCTCGCGGTGTCCATGGCCCTCGCAACGTTTGCCGCTTTGGCAACGGTGTCAACACCTGCGTCCGCCCAGGTCTCGCCGGCGATCATCAACCCAACCTGCGCGTTCCCGATCATCGTGAATCAGCAAGACGCCAATGTCGCTTATCCCGACACAAACTCGACCTATTGGGCCATGCCCACCAACTTCTCTCTTGGCGATGTCGTCACCATCACCGGTGAGTTCTCCTACGCCCGGTACATGTCGTTCAACTCCTACAACGAAACCGGTTCAAGCGTCGGCGGTCTGCGCGATACGGCCATCCTCCCCGATGCAGGCAGTATCAATCCGTTTCTCGACGGTCAGTCGCTCACGGGTACGCCACGTAACTACACGGTGAACGTGAATGTCACGAATACTCCGCAGGTCACCTCGCCGGTTGCCGGTGAAATCGATGCGATTCCCGGTGTTGGTTGGCTGCTCATTCGTGTGTATGTGCCGTTTGATGCCAACAGTCCGAGCGGTGGCGTTCCCATTCCGTCAATCACCGTGAACGGCGCGACCAAAACTGGTTGCACATCGTTCGGTGCGGAACCAGCGATCGTTGCACTCGCTGCGCTGATTATGGGGCAGGCCATCGCCGATGCCATTCCGCCAGCCGAAGTTCCTGAGTTCTCGTTCTCTGGCGGCGGTGGTTTGTTCCCCAATGCCGACAATAAGTACGTGTACGCCACGACATCGTGGAAACCGGGCCGACTCGCAATTGTCCGTGGTTTGGCGCCGAGCTATCCCGATACACCTGTCCAACCGCTCTATCCCGAGCAGCAGCTTCGGTACTGGTCGATGTGTACGAACCTGCTCGTAACGCCCGCGCCTGTTGTTGAATGCGCTCGCGACAATGTCACCGCGCTCGATGCGCAGGGCTATTACACCTACGTGATTGGTGCCGATCAGGACCAGCCTTCGGCTGCGGCGATCGCTCGTGACAATGCAACATGGTTGAAGTGGTTCGGCCCCATCGGAGAAGCGCTGCCTGATGAGTTGAAGCCCAACGGCAATCTCATTTTGCGCAACATGCTGCCGGACGCATCGTTTACGAATGCCGTACAAAACATTCCGATGACGCAATCGAATGCAGCCGCCCGCGCCACGATGGGCGCGTATTACCCCGAGGCGACCTACTGCGAGCGTTCCGTCTTTGAGCGTTACGGCGCCGGTGCGTGTTTCGTGCTTGGCCCGAAGTTCACCGGCTAAGCCCCTAAGCACTTACCAGCCGCGGTATTCGACGTCGCGACGTTCCTTGAACGCAGCGACACCTTCTTGGAAGTCCTGGGTGTAGGAAGCCATTTCCTGCGCCCATGCTTCATCTTCGAACGCGCCGTGACGGTTGGAGTCGAGGCTGCGGTTGAGGAGCCACTTCGACAGCATGATGGCGCGGGTGGGCGATTCAGCAAGGCGGCCAGCCCATTCGCCAGCAGCGGTCATAAGTTCGGCTTGCGGAACAACCTTGTTCACGAGGCCAACGCGCTCGGCTTCGGCGGCTTTGAGATCGTCACCGAAGAAGATGAGTTCCTTGGCCTTCTGCATGCCGATGAGGCGGGGGAGCATGTAGGCGCCACCACCGTCTGGGGTAATGCCCCGACGAACGAACACTTCGATGAACTTGGCGTTGTCGGCGGCGATTACGAGATCAGAAGCAAACGCGATGTGTGCGCCGATGCCCGCTGCGGTTCCGTTCACTGCGCAAATGACCGGCTTTTCGCAATCCATGATCGAGGCGATAAGGCGCTGTGCGCCGCGTTTGATGTTTCGGCCAACGTCGCCGAGCACCTTGTCGGGGGCATCGGCGGGGCCAGGGTTCACCGGGATGGTCGAGACGCGCAGGTCGGCGCCGGTGCAGAAGTGACGCTCGCCAGCGGCGGTGATGACCACGCAACGAATGTTGAGATCGTTTGATGCACCTTCCATGAGCGAAATGGTGAGGTTGCGCTGATCGGGGGTGATGGCATTGGCCGCATCGGGGCGGTTGAGAGTGAGCGTGGCCACGCCGTTGTCGGAGATCTCGAAGAGGATGTCGGTGCCGAGAATGCCGTTGGGATCGTTTGCGTAGGTTGGTGCAGTCATGAGGAGTTTCTACCAGTTCGCACCCTTGGGCTCTGCCGTCCCGGTTAGTTTCGGGTCATGGACATGCAGAAATTCGACAACCTGTTTGATCTCACCGGCCGCACCGCCATCGTTACCGGAGGAACCCGGGGTATCGGTCGGGCCATTGCCGAAGGCCTGATTTGTGCTGGGGCCAACGTCGTGGT
>WLGJ01000115.1 GCA_009703275.1 Actinomycetota bacterium | reverse complement strand
TTGCTATCTGCGTACCAAACCGGATCGAGCACTTGGTGCCACTTATCGGCACCGAGAATGATGACCTCGTAGCCCTCGGCGATATCGGCGACGAGACTGTGCCGAGTCGTGATCACGCCAATGCGTGCGTTGCCGCTTGAGATGGCGGTTAGTTCCGCCACACGGTCGTCGATCGGCGCGAGCCGGGAGTCGTCCTTGCCCAACGTCTGTGAGGAAATTGCGAAATCGACGCGGTCAAGGCCGAGTTGTGCAATTGCCGTTTCGGCCAGATGCACATGGGCAATTGTGGGCGGATCAAAGGAGCCGGGGTACACGGCTCGGCGCGGTAGTGGCGGTGTTGTGTGATCAGAACCCACAGGTTGAGGCTAGCGATCGTGGGAGACTCACACCTATGAGAAGCCCGTTTCTTCATCCCTTCGCCCGTCCGGGAGCCGCAGCCGAGGAGTTCATCACGATCACACGTGGTGAAGGCGCACTGGTGTGGGACAACCAGGAGAACGAATACATCGATGCGTTGGCCAGCCTTTGGTACTGCAACGTGGGCCATGGTCGATGGGAGATCGTCGACCAAGTTGCGTCGCAAATGGCGGTGCTCGAGAACTACAACACTTTCGACATTTTCACGAACGAGACAGTTGAAACCTTTGCTGCATTTGTTGCTGCAGCGGCGCCGATGGATGACAGCCGCATCTTTTTCACATCATCAGGGTCTGAGGCTGTCGAAACTGCACTCAAACTGGCGCGGCTCACGCACTCGTTGAAGGGTGATGTGAAACGCACCGAGTTTGTGGGGCGCGCGAACTCGTATCACGGTGTCGCGTATGGCGGCGTGTCGGTGCAAGGTCTGCCACTGAATCAGCAGGGCTTTGGTCCGTTGCTCGACACGGTGCATCAGGTGTCAGCTCACGACATTGAAGACATCGAGAAACTGTTCGAACGTTCGGGCTCCACGATCGCTGCAGTCATCACGGAACCAGTGCAAGGTGCTGGCGGTGTGTATCCGCCGGTTGTTGGCTATCTCGTTCGCTTGCGCGAGCTTTGCGACGAGTACGGCGTGCTGTTGATTTTCGATGAGGTCATTACCGGGTTCGGTCGCTTGGGTTCTTGGTTTGCCGCATCACACTTTGGCGTTGTTCCCGACATGATTACGTTCGCAAAGGGCTGCACGTCTGGGTACTTGCCACTTGGCGGCGTTGTGGTCGGCGAAGCAGTGCTTGATGTGCTCGAAGCCGACCCCAACTTCATCCTTCGCCACGGCTACACCTACAGCGGCCATCCGTCAGCGTGTGCTGCTGCTCTTGCAAACACGGCAATCTTGTTGGAAGAGAACTTGTTTGATCGCGTGCCAGTTATCGCAGAGCGAATCGGAGGCGGACTCACCGCGTTAGCGGCAACCAGTGCGATTGTTGAAGCCCGCGGTATGGGTGGTATCTGGAGCGCCGAACTTCAGCCCGGTCTTGCCGCGCCGGCGGTTCGCAACGAAATGTTGAAGCACGGTGTGATCGCAAGGCCGATCGGCCTTTCGGTTATCGCGTTCTGCCCACCGTTTGTGACAACTGATGCACAACTCGACCAATGTGTGGTTGCTCTCCGCGAAGCAATCGCTGCGTTGGCGTGATGTGCCGTGAGTTGGTTTGAGTCAGAGAGCCGGGAGCGCTGTTTCCGGTTCGACGAACGATTTTCCGAGTGCTTCAGCGACTGCAGCGTTGGTAACGCATCCGCCCGCAGTGTTGAGACCTTTCGCCAGTGCCGAATCGCGTCGCACGGCTTCAGCAGCACCGAAGCGCGCTAGTTCGGCGAGATAGGGGAGCGTTGCATTCGTAAGTGCGTTTGTCGAGGTGTGCGGTACCGCTCCGGGCATGTTGCCAACGGCGTAATGCACAACACCGTGCTTCACGAACGTGGGGTCGGAATGCGTGGTCTCGTGAGAGGTTTCTATGCAACCTCCTTGATCGATGGCGATATCGATCACGACTGCTCCGGGTTTCATCGACCGGACCATGTCTTCGCTTACGACGGTTGGCGCGCGGCCACCGGGAACAAGCACGGCACCGATGACAAGGTCGGCGTCGGCTACCGATCGTTCTACCGCCCCACGGTTCGAGGTGATGGTGGTGATGCGACCCATCTGAATCTGATCAACATGACGAAGGCGGTCGATGTTCTTGTCGAGTAGGTCGACCTCGGCTTCAAGTCCAGCCGCCATCCACGCTGCATTCCAGCCAACGTTGCCAGCCCCGAGCACAACAACGCGCGCTGGCCGCACCCCAGGAGCGCCGCCAAGCAGCACGCCGCGACCGCCGTTATGGCGTTCGAGAAAATGGGCACCGATCTGCACGCTCATGCGACCGGCGACTTCGCTCATTGGAGCGAGAAGGGGAAGCGAGCCGTCGGCCAGTTGCACCGTCTCATACGCAATAGACGTGACGTTGCTCGCAAGAAGCGCGTCGGCGACGTTCGGATACGCGGCAAGGTGCAAGTAGGTGAAGAGAATGAGGCCAGGACGGAAGTACTCGAATTCAGATGCGAGTGGTTCCTTCACTTTGCAGATGAGATCGGCCCGCTCCCAAACCTCTGCAGCCGAGTCAACGATGGTCGCGCCGGATCGAACGTAGTCCTCATCGGGAATGGACGAGTTGCTGCCAGCGCCGCGCTCAATGAGAACCGTGGCTCCGGCGTGGAGAAGTTCACGAACTCCATCGGGGGTGATGGCGACTCGATGCTCTTCCTTCTTGATCTCGCGTGGCACTCCAACGGTGAGCGAGGCCGACGCGGAGTTCATGTCAATGCCACCGGGGTTCCCGCCGCAGCGAGGATGTCGATTGCTTCAACGAGTGCGATTCGCACAATGCGCTCGATCTCGTCGAATTCGGCCTGACCCGCGATGAGCGGCGGGGACAACTGAATAACGGGATCGCCGCGATCGTCGGCTCGGCAAACCAGACCGAGTTCAAGTAATCGCTTCGACAAGTGGCCCCTCAACAACAACTCAGCTTCGTCAGCGGTGAAGGTCTCGCGCGTGGAGGCGTTCTTCACGAGTTCGATGCCATAGAAGTACCCCATGCCTCGAATATCGCCCACGATCGGAAGATCGAGAAGTTTCTCGAGCGTGGATCGGAACGCGGCCTCGTTTTCGAGAACGTGATCAATGAGATGTTCGTTTTCGATCACATCGAGATTGGCCATGGCGACGGCACAACTCACCGGGTGGCCACCGAATGTAAAGCCATGCAGAAACGACACACCTTCGGCCGCGAACGGTTCAGCGATGCGATCGCTCACGATCATTGTCCCGAGGGGCGAATAGCCCGAGGTAAGTCCCTTGGCTGAGGTGAGGATGTCGGGCACGTAGCCCAGTCGATCGCAGGCAAACATTGAGCCAAGACGACCCCATGCACAAATAGTTTCATCGCTGATCATGAGAATGCCGTATCGGTCACAGATCTCACGTACACGAGCGAAGTACTCGTTAGGAGCGGTGAAACAGCCACCGGCGTTCTGTACTGGTTCAACAAAGACGCATGCCACGGTGTCGGGGCCTTCGCGCAGGATCATTGTTTCGATGTCGGCAGCGCAAGCGAGATTGCAGGCGCTGTCGTTCGAACACATCGTGCAGCGGTAGCGGTTTGTATTTGCTGCGCGACCAACACCAGGTACGAGTGGTTCAAACATCTGACGGAATGCGGGCACGCCGGTAAGCGAGAGCGCACCCATGGTCGTGCCGTGATAGGCGAGATACCGAGTGATGGCTTTTGTGCGTAACGGCTGTCCACGCAATTTGAAGTATTGACGCGCAAGCTTCCACGCTGACTCCACTGCTTCACCACCGCCGGTGGTGAAGAACACGCGATTGAGATCGTCCGGAGCAAGATTCGCGAGACGCGCCGCAAGTTCGATCGCGTTGGGGTGGGCGTAGGTCCAGACGGGGAAGAACTCAAGCGTTGCTGCTTGTTTTGCTGCCGCTTCACCGAGTTCGGCGCGTCCGTGACCGATCTGCACGGTAAAGAGTCCGGCGAGTCCGTCGAGGTAACGCTTGCCGTCGACATCCCAGACCCAGCAGCCTTCGCCGCGTTCCATGATGGGTGCGCCGCCGTCTCCGGGGTCAAGCCTGCTGAAGTGTCCCCAAAGATGGGACTGGGCGAGCTGTCGGAGTTCCGCAGGGGTCCGGCTCATTGAGTGCTCCCGAGAGAGGCCGGCCGAGAATCGGACGTGCCATTGATCGTTCGTTGATTCTTGCCGGACGAAAGCGATTCAGCAACGAACTTTGGTCAGGTAGCGGTCAGGAATCGCTCAAGCCAGCGAGTTTTTGTGCCCGGCGGTTGTTGAAGATCACCAAAAGCGCCGCCAGGACGATGCTGATGATGAGAAGGGCGGTCGAGAACACGTTGATTTGCACAGGGATCTTTGAACGCTTCATGTTCCAAATCTGGATGGGGAAGGTGTTGTCCAGACCCGAATTCAGGTACGTGATGATGAAGTCATCAAGAGACAGGGCAAAGGTGAGCATTGCGGCGGCGACGACGCCAGGAGCGATGAGCGGCAGGGTCACCTTGTAGAAGGTTCGGAACGCTGAGGCGCCGAGGTCAAGGGAGGCTTCTTCCAGTCGCCAATCGAATCCACGAATACGAGCGCGCACGGTGGTGGCTACGTAGCTCACCGAGAACATCACCTGAGCAATGACGATGGTGATGAACCCCCGTGACCAGTTGATGGAGACGAACAACGTGAGGAGCGAAAAGCCGAGGACGATCTCGGGCATCGTGAGCGGGAGGATGAGGATCGCGCCGATCGTTCCTTTGGCGCGGAACTTGTACTTGACCATGGCCAAGCCCATGAGTGTTCCCAGCACGGTGGCGATGGCAGTAACGACAACGGCAATTTTGAGACTGAAGATGAGCGCGTCAGTTAGTTCGGGGTACTTGAACGGATCGGTCCAACCGGAAAGCGAAAACTTGTCCCAGACGTAGTTGTATTTCCCGGACGGTTCGTTAAAAGAGAAGATGACGGTGACGAGGATCGGCGTGAACAAGAAGAGCAGGCCGAGCACCGCCCACACCCATAGCGAGACGCGTCCGATCGCGCGCAGCCAATTGGGCGGGTTCATGCGATTTCCTCGGTGCCCAACAAACGCGCATACACAATGACGCCGATGAGAATCATCGCCATGAGCATGAAGGACAAGGCAGAGAGTTCTGGCCGGAAGAATTCCTTGCCAAAGTTCTTCTCGATGATCTGGCCGATCATGACGGTGCGGTCAGAACCCAGGAGCTCCGAGTTCACGAAGTCGCCAGCCGCAGGAATGAAGGTGAGGAGTGTTCCGGCGAAGAGACCAGGGAGCGAGAGGCGCAGAGTGATTTTTCGAAACGCTCTTGCTGGTGACGAGTAGAGATCAGCAGCGGCATCGAGCAGACGGCGGTCCAACTTTTCGAGACTGACGTAAATGGGCAGCACCATGAACGGCAAGAAGTTGTAGGTGAGCGCCGCCACGACTGCGAATGGCGAGCCGAGGATGCCTTGGTTGTCGTTCAAGATGCCGATCGATTGCAAAATGCCA
>WLGJ01000114.1 GCA_009703275.1 Actinomycetota bacterium | reverse complement strand
GGCTACGAAGCAGATGCTCCGATTGACCACACCCACAAGATGGCCGGTTGGATTGAGTCGATGGAAGCCGCCGGTACGCCGGTAGCCGTGACCCCGCTTTCCGAGGTCGCTGAGCAGGTCGTCGAAGGCTTGTATGCCAATCGCTTCTGGATGGTTGAAGAGGGACGCTTCGAAGATGCCGTCAACGAGCGCACCCAGATCATCCTCAATCGCGCCGCTCCGCTCTACCAGCGCTAACTCATCATGACCGAACTGATTCTTGACTCGTTACAACGCCGAATGGCGGCGATGCATTCGCTGTATTACCAAGCCGTCGGTTCGATGGATCTTGAGCATGTCAATCACTTTGAACGCGAGAAGGTTCTTCCGATCGCGTTCTCCCTCTTCCACTACACAAACCAGGAAGACGGAAATTTCATGTTCATCACTGGTGAACTGCCGATCTGGAACGAAGAGTGGCAATCACGAGTGCAGATGGCCATCAACGACCATGGCAAGGAACGCACCGTCGATGAGATGGTGCATCAGCGCATCGGCGATTTTGAAGCGTTCAAGGAGTACCAGCGAACGGTCTTCGAGCGCACCGAGGCCTACCTAGCGACAATGGACCCCGCCGACTTCACTCGATTGGTCATCCCCCGCCCGTTTCCTCCGCAGGTGGCCTCTACCTACAGCGCTCGCGTTGCTGGGCCCGAAGGCATCACGGTCCTCGATGGATTCGAGTGTTGGCTCTACCAGCACGGGCTTCGCCATATGGGCGAGATCGAACTCGCCCGAGGTCTTGTCGGTCTCGGCGGAATGACGAGCTAAAGCTCGAACGAACTATAGAGCGACCGTCTTTGGAAGGTCGGAGTTTCGAATCTCGTCGGCCCACGGGTAGTGCATCGGATTGATGCGGTCGTAGGGGGCGTCAACCAATATCTGAGTCGTCGAATCGACTGGCTCAGCCTCGCGCATCTCTTTTGCAGCGACGGCTGAGTCGCCTTCAACGAAAACAATGTCCATATCGAGTCCGTCGCGAAGTCGGGAACTCAGACTCCAGACGCCGTGAACAAATTCCAATTCAACGAGGCGTGCCGCTCGATCAAGCGAGGCCTCTTGGCCACCCCGACGTTGACGCAGCACCACGCCCGTGTGGCCCACGAACGGCACATCGGCCGGCACCAACTTTGTTGGCGGCGAAACAAATGCAGCTACCGACTGAAAACAATCCCCTTCACGCACAGCCTTTTGATTCTCAGGAAATGCCATGCGACCCGTGTCGATTAATCGCTCGCGCAGTGTGCTCATATCGTCGAACGCGATCTGCGGGTCTCCTGTAAGCGTGTAGATGGTGATGAAAGATGCACGTCCAGCACCGAAGGGTGAACCTTCGATCACCTCACGTGCAGCGTGAAGAGCGGGGCGCGCCACGTACCGGTTACTGAGCATGACACCTTCGAGCATGACGTTCGGTGGCGTGTGCTCGAGGTCGTACCAACGGTTCCAGTCCTCGAGTACAGCAGCATCGCAATCAAGGGCGGCGAAGATGATTCCAGAAGGTTGCATTCCAGCATTCTGACCGAGGTCGTAGTGCTGTGCCGACACTCTGCCCAACAGAACGCCCTCGTCGGCCTGAACAAGGTGGAAGGGAATCCGACACCGGTACGATCAGCATGTGGATGAAATGCTCCCAACTTCAACTCAGGAAGACTCCCCTCCCACATTCGCCTCGCGGCCATTTTCCGCACTCGATGAGTTGATCTGGCGAGTCAGTTGGGATGCTCGTCCGAAATATCGCGGCAAGCTCCATGCGATATCGGCCTTGCTCGCCCCGCCCGCTGCTGTCGCCATGACCCTGAATGCGAAGCCCGGCCGAGATCGAGTTGCCGCAGGGATTTACGGTCTTGGAATCTGCGCGATGTTCAGCGCATCTGGCGCGTATCACCGTCTCACCAAAAGTCGGAAGATGGCGAGCGTGATGCGCCGCATTGATCATTCGATGATCTACGTGATGATCGCCGGCACCTGGACACCGATCGCCGTTGCAACGCTCCCACCGAAACACGCCAAGATCGTGCTGGCCGCAGTGTGGTCTGCCGCGGGCGTTGCTGCCGGCACGAAGGTATTGCGGCTTAACGAAAGCCAGCGAGCTGGTTCATGGTTCTACCCAGTGCTCGGGGTGGCTGGCGCCGTCCTCGCCCCGTCGGTGGTGCGAATTGGGGGCAAACCTGCACTGGTTGGACTCGTTGCTGGTGGTGCTGCCTATCTTGGCGGTGCCGCCGTCTTCGCCGCTCAACGTCCGAACCCTTGGCCGAAAAAGTTTGGGTTCCACGAAATCTTTCATGCCGCCGTCGTCCTTGGCGTTGTGACCCACTACCTCGCGATTTGGCGCATTCTTCGGCGAAGCCGCTAATCAGGTCACCGCATCAGCTGCGCCGCCGTCGAATCGCAGATGCGCACCATTCAGATGCCACGCTGGTTCACTGACGACAAAGGCGATAAATCGACCAACATCTTCCGGTGTTGAGATGTGGCCGGATGGGTTCGCCATACCCGTTTCGAGCACGAACTGTTCTACTGACGCCCAATCCGGACCAACGCCCGCGTGCGCGGCTCGCTTCGTGAACAGTTCGACCATCTCGGGGGTGGCGATGATCCCCGGACTCACACAGTTCACGGTGATGCCGGTGTTCGCTAGATGCTTCGCCAAACTCACCACAATCGACGGGAGAGCGCCCTTTGCGGCGTAGTACTCGGGAATGCGATCTCCCGGGCGGGTTGCTCCAACCGTCGAGACGAAAACAATCCGGCCCCAACCGCTCGAGCACATTCCTTCGACGAATTCATTCGTTACTCGGATTGCGCTGACGACGTTTGTGTCATAACTCGAATGCCACGACTCAGCATCACTACCGGGCCAGTCACTCCCCTCGGCAACGCCGTAGTTATTCACCACGATGTCAACCCGATTCGTTGCTCGGTTCACTTCTGCACGAAGTTGTCGCGTGCCATCATCGGTCCGAATATCGCCGATCACTTCGTGAGCGATTCCTCCGTTTGATCGAATCGAGTCGATGGTCTCGGCGCAAGATCCGGCCTCAAATCCATGGACCAGAACGGTGGCACCCTCAGATGCCAGCACTCGAGCTATTCCGGCTCCCGTTCCTCGCCATGAACCTGTTACGAGTGCGACGCGACCAGCGAGCCCCAAGTCCATAGCGAACCCTCTTAGTGCGAAGAGCGAACGAGGCGACCGGGACGAGCACCCGTATCGGTATCGTCTCGGCGAGTGACCACGCCACTCACGATCGTTGCCACATACCCCGAAGCATTCTGAAGTATCCGGCGGCCACCCGCCGGCAAATCGTCAGCAGGATGCGGCGGACGCAGCGTGAGATGTTCGAGATCAATCACGTTGATGTCGGCCTTTTTGCCAACCGCGAGTGTGCCGCGATCGGTCAGGCCAACGACCTCAGCCGTAAGTGCCGTTTGCTTCCGGACAATTGATTCGAGTGACAGTCGATCACCGCGAGTTCGATCCCGCGTCCAGTGCGTGAGCATGTACGTCGGCAGCGACGCATCGCAGATGAACCGGACGTGAGCTCCACCATCAGAAAGACCGAGGACCGTGTCTGGGTTTTCGAGCATGACAGCGAGATGATCCTGGGATCCTTTCGCATAGTTGGTAAACGCACCGAGCAGGAGCGCTCCGCCGGCGATCGAGTCGTAGAGAACCTCCCAAGGGTCCTTGCCACTCGCCTCGGCGATTCCGGCAATCGAACGATCTCGAGTGGGCTCGTAATCAGGCGGATCCCCAAGAACAAAGAGCCTCTCGAACATGTAGGCCATGTTGTCGGCGATTGATTCGTACTGGCGGTTCGGATCTTCGGGCAGATTCTCTTCAGCGAGAATCGCAGCCTTCACCTCAGGCTTTTGCAGTTCGTGAAGAAGAGCTTCGTAAGAAAGTTCTGACTCAAGTCGACGGAATGTCGGCCTGCGCATAAGGCCGTGGTAGGTCGCAACCCCGATCAGCATTCCGCCCGGGCGACCAGCAACCTGCGGCACAAGCTGTGCGCCTTCAGCATTTGCTTTCGCAACCGCTGACAACTGCTCTTCCCAAAGATCTGGAGCACCCATGGACTGAATCATCAAGAAGGTGACCGGAGCGCCTGTTCGCTTCGACACCTCAGCCAACAGGGCAATTTCATTCAGGACTGTCTCGTAATCGTCACCGGTTTCGCCGGTTGGAACTGCTTCAAAGAGTCCGCCGCCAGCGTCGACCATTGCCTGAGCGAGAGCAACGAGTTCCGTTGAATTCGCGAATGTTCCAGGAACGAGTTCACCGTCGAGCGTGCGATGGTTCAGCGATCGAGAGGTTGAAACACCAATTGCTCCCGCTTCAATCGATGCTCTGACATGAGAAGCCATCTCGGAAATTTCATTTTCGGTTGGTTCAACATCGAGTGCACCTCGATCTCCCATTACGTAGACACGCAACGGAGCATGCGGAAGGAACGCTGCGAGATCCATGGAGTACTCACGCGCCGCGAGAGCGTCGAGGTACTGCGGGAACGTCTCCCACGACCACTCGATGCCTTCATGAAGCGCGGTTCCCGGGATATCTTCGACACCCTCCATCAGCTCAACAAGCCACTCCTCTTTACCGGGGCGAACTGGAGCGAACCCAACGCCGCAGTTACCGACCACAACGGTCGTTACGCCATGACTTGCAGAAGGATCGAGAACTGGATCCCAAGTTGCTTGTCCGTCGTAGTGAGTATGGATATCAACGAAGCCTGGCGAAACAACGAATCCCGTTGCATCAATCGTTTCACGAGCGTCACCATCGACTGCGCTTCCGATTTCGACGATCACGCCATCCTTGACGGCAATATCCCCGACATAACTTGGCTGGCCCGTGCCATCGACAATGGTTCCGTTGATGATTTTCAAATCGAACATGTTGTGACCCTAGGCGTGTGCGACCTTTGCCCGCACGACTTCCGATCCAGAACTACCCTCCGTTGATGTCGGGGCAGCCAGCCCCTGAGGACTGGGGAAGTCAATGTCACCTGCCGATTGGGATCGAATCGTTGATGTCGTCATCGTGGGGTCCGGCGGCGCCGCTCTCGTGGCGGCGACGATGGCCGCCGATGAAGGCGCAGAGGTTCTGGTCGTCGAGAAGGACGAACTCCTCGGTGGTACCACCGCAGTTTCAGGCGGCGGGATTTGGCTTCCCAATAACCATGTAATGGCCGAAGCGGGTATCCCCGACTCCAAAGAGGCTGCACTCACCTACATCGAGCGTGTGTGTGATGGACGGGCTCCCGACCCAGCGCTTCTTGAGGTGTTCGTCGACACAGCACCCGAGATGCTCAAGTACCTCGTGGAACACACCCCGGCGACGTTTCATATTCAGCCCCTGCCCGATTACTACACACCGTGGGGATGGGAAGGCCACCTTCCGCGCCCAGGCCGGACAGTTGAGGCCAATCCCTATCCCGTTGGCGAACGTCTCCCGGAGTGGAAAGACAAGATCGTGAAGCGCGGCACGCTCATGTCGCTCGGCGCCGCAACAACGCTCACTGAAGATTTC
>WLGJ01000113.1 GCA_009703275.1 Actinomycetota bacterium | reverse complement strand
GCCGATGCGCACCACATCACGGCTCCTTCGCCTGGCGGTGTTGGCGCAATCAATTGCATGCGCACTGCCATCGCCGATGCGGGTCTCGTGCCATCCGATGTCACCTACGTCAATGCACACGGAACCTCAACACCACTTAACGATGCTGCCGAAGCGGCCGCCATCGCCGAGGTCTTTGGCGACACACCGCCGGCGGTGACCTCATTCAAGGGCGTCACTGGCCACGCTCTTGGTGGTGCTGGTTCGCTTGAAGCAGTCGGCATTGTGCTTGGCATGCAGAAGGGCGCAATCCCACCCACTGCCGGCTACGAGAACGTCGATCCCGAAATGGCACCTATCGACATCGTTGTCGGCGAGGCTCGTGAGTGGACTCCCGCTCCGGTGCTTTCAAACAGCTTCGGTTTCGGTGGCCACAACGGCTGCATCGTGATCGGCCCACCGCCGGCCTGAGCCTTTTCAGTCGAGACTGCCCTCTCGACGCAACAACCACTCTTTGGCGGGTACTCCCCCGCCGAACTGTCCGACGCCGCCGCCAGTCGGCAGCACTCGGTGACACGGCACGATGATGGCGATTGGGTTCGTGGCCATGGCGCTGCCGACAGCGCGCGCAGCCTTCGGCCGACCAGCACGCGCCGCTAAGTCGCCGTAGGTAGTCGTTTGCCCGAACGACACGGTTTCGAGCGCGTCCAAAACCTCTCCACGAAAACCGGCGCGTCCGCTGCGATCAATCGTCACATCGAATGACGTGCGCTCACCGTCGAAGTACTCACGTAATTGGGTGAGCGCCGTTTCGAGATGCGCGTCAGCAACTGCAGTTCCAGTGGCGTTTTCATTGAGGTCACCAAACCACACACGACAAACACCGACATCGTTGGCAATGACAGTGAGTGCACCGATTGGTGTGTCGATCAGTGCTTTGGCCATAACTCAGGCGTCGGCGAAGACGAAGAGGAGTTCAGTTTCGGCTGCAGTTTCGCCACCGACATGAGCTCGGCCGGAACCTTTGCCCGCACGAGCCGACATGCGACCGAGCGTGACTTCGAGTTCAAGCACATCGCCGGGCACAACCTGACGACGGAATCGCGACTTCTCAACGCCACCGAACAGCGGCAACTTGCCGGCGAAAGCGGGATCACTCAACACGGCGTAGGCGCCGAGTTGTGCGATGGCTTCGAGCATGAGCACGCCCGGCAGCGTGGGCCGGCCGGGGAAATGCCCCGGGAAGAACCACTCCTCACCAGTAATGCGCCATAAGCCCTTTGCCGAAGAACCAATTTCGAGTTCGGTGACTTCGTCGAGCAGAAGAAACGGTGGCCGATGCGGAAGCACATCGGCAGGTGCAGGGAAGCTCACTTGCCCAGCGCCTTGAGGAGATTGGCGGGCGTGTCTTTCGGGCTGACTTTGTACCAGGCCTGCTCGATCTTGCCCTTCTCGTCGATCAGGAAGGCTGAGCGCACGATGCCCATGTACTTCTTGCCGTACATCGACTTCTCGCCCCACACACCGAACTTCTCGGCCACAACATATTCTGGGTCAGACAACAACGTGAAGCCAAGGTCGTACTTGTCATCGAACTTGGCGAGCTTGGCCGGAAGATCGGGACTGATGCCGATGATGACGGTGTCGCCGATCTTCTTGGCGATGTCACGAAGACCGCAGCTCTGAGTGGTGCAGCCGGGTGTGTCGGCCTTTGGGTAGAAGTACACGAGGACCTTCGTGCCGGCGAAACCAGAAAGCTTGATCTTGGTGTCGGTCTGATCAGCGAGGGTGAACGCCGGCGCTTTCGCTCCAACTGCAAGTTGTGTCGTTGCCATGCCCCGAAACTAGCGGGAGAACCCATCCACAACAGACGCCAAGAACAACCAACACGAGCACGCGGCAAAACGAAAGAGGGAGAGTGCTCTCGCACTCTCCCTCTCTACAGATTGTGTTGCAGGGTGACTCAGGCGCCAGCCTTGGCGGAAGCCTTGAGCTTTGCTCCGGCCGACACCTTTGCGGCGTTGGTGGCGGGAACCTGGATGGTTGCACCGGTCTGCGGGTTGCGAGCGGTACGAGCCTTGCGGTGGGTCTGCTCGAAGCTGATGAAACCCGGGAGCGTCAGCTTCTCGGCGCCCTTGGCAACAACCTCGTGTGCGATGTCTTCAAACGACTTGAGAGTCTTCTCCACGTCGGCCTTTGTCTGGCCCGTCCGGTTCGAGATCTCGGCGATGAGTTCGCTCTTGGTCATGACTTCCTCCTGTTGGCCCAGCCATGTGGCCCGGCACGGGTTGGATTCCGGGTCGGCCCCCGGTCACCTTCGAACTCGGGCAGGACCGCCCGATAGGACTCAAGCATTGCGGCAGTTGAGGCCGAAATGGTGGATGGCAGCGGATTTTCCTGCATGACTATGCACTCGGCTGAATCAGTGCTGGTCAGAGGGTAAAATGAGACGCCCGTCACTCCGGCGAATTCATCATGAATTTGGCCGAATGAGCGAAATATCCCAGCATTGCGGCCTCGTCCTGGTCGCTCAGGGCACCTGCCTCGACCTCTGCTCCCACCGCAGTGGCCATGACGCGGAACCAGGCCTCTCGCTCGGCTTCCCCGATCACATACGGCTCATGGCGCATACGAAGCCGTGGATGGCCCCGCTGCTCGCTGTAGGTCTGAGGACCTCCCCAGAACTGGGTGAGGAAGAGCCGAAGGCGCTCACGGGCGCCATCGAGGTCATCAGCCGGATAGAGCGGAGCCAGCACCGGATCAGCAATGACGCCGTCATAGAACCGATCCACAAGGCGAGTGAAGAACTCTGGGTCGACTCGGTCATAGAGCGGCTGTTCGAGCGGAATCTTGCGAGGTGCGTTGTCAGAGCTTGCGTCGGTCATGACGCGTCGAGGGCGGCACGCACGTCAGCAATGAACGCGCCAGCGCCAGCGGGACCTTCGCCCTCTACAACTCGCCGCATAAGCGCCGAGCCGATGACGCAACCGTCGGCGACCTGACTGACTTCCGCAGCTTGCTGACCGTTCGATACGCCAACACCAACGAGCACAGGCTTGTCGGTGATTGCCTTGAGTCGACGAGCAATAACCAGAGATGACTCGGCCAGCGCATCGCGCTCACCAGTCACGCCGAGAAGACCGACGGCGTAAACGAAACCGCGGGAACGAGCCACCACGCGAGGAAGGCGTTCATCGGGCGCAGTCGGTGCCGCGAGCATCACCGTTTCAATTCCTGCTGGATCGGCCGCCGTTGCCCACGGGCCAACCTCTTCGAGCGGAAGGTCGGGAAGGATCGCCGCGCGCACACCAGCTTCGTACATCAGCGATGCAAAGCGTTCATGGCCCATGTGGAACGCAAGGTTGTAATAGGTCATAACGGCGAGCGGAACACCAGCATCGATCGTGCGCAGTGTGTCGAGCACCGTGACAGGACTGGCGCCGTCACGCAACGCCAGTTCGCTGGCTTCTTGAATGATCGGGCCGTCCATGACGGGGTCAGAAAATGGAATACCGATTTCAATGGCATCGGCACCGGCGTCGGCAACAGCGCGAACAACGTCGGGCCATTCGTCATGAAGCCCGCCAGTGACGTAGGCAATCAATAACTTGCGACCACTTTCGCGAGTGGCACGCAGCGAGAGTTCGAACTCCCCCGGCTCGGTGGGAGCGTCGGGGATCGTGAGTCCTTCTTCGGCAAGCGTCGGGCTCATCCCAGGATTTCCATCATTTGGCCGACGTCTTTGTCGCCGCGGCCAGACATGTTGAGAAGCACCGTCTTTCCGGCAAGCTTCGCTCGGTCACGACTGATCCAGGCCAATGCGTGAGCTGGTTCGAGCGCCGGAATGATGCCTTCGGTGCGGCTGAGAAGTTGGAACGCAGCGATGACTTCGTCATCGGTGACCTGTTCGTAACGGGCACGACCGATTGAGGAAAGGTGCGAATGCTCAGGACCAACGCCTGGGTAATCGAGACCCGCAGAGATCGAATGCGCTTCTTGCACCTGGCCGAATTCGTCCTGCATGAGATAGCTCTTCATACCGTGCACAACGCCGGGCACGCCACGACCAACCGCAGCGCCACCAGCAGGTTCAACGCCAACAAGTTCGGCGGTGGTGTCAGCAAAGCCACTGAAGATGCCGATGGCATTTGATCCGCCACCAACACATGCGGTGACGACATCGGGGATCTCATTGTCGAGCAACTTGGCGCACTGCTCGCGAGATTCCTTGCCGATGACGGTATGGAATTCGCGGACCATCCACGGATACGGGTGCGGGCCCATCACGGAACCAAGGCAGTAATGAGTGTTTTCGACGGTAGCGACCCAATCGCGCATGGCTTCGTTCACTGCGTCTTTGAGCGTTCGGCTGCCAGACATTGCCGGAACAACTTCAGCACCGAGCAAACGCATGCGGAACACATTGAGTGCCTGACGTTCCATGTCGACTTCGCCCATGAAAACTTTGCATTCCATGCCCATAAGCGCGGCGGCTGTTGCTGACGCGACACCATGCTGACCAGCACCTGTTTCGGCGACGAGGCGGGTCTTGCCCATGCGCTTGGCAAGGAGCGCTTGACCAAGCACGTTGTTGATCTTGTGCGAACCGGTGTGATTGAGGTCTTCGCGCTTGAGCAACACGCGCACACCAAGTTCTGCTGACAAACGATGACATTCGGTGATCGGCGACGGACGACCGGCGTAATCGGCGAGCAACCCGTCGAGTTCGTCACGGAATGATTGATCGGCCCACGCCTCACGGAACGCGGCTTCGAGTTCCTGACAGGCCGGAACAAGAGTCTCGGGCACGTAGCGCCCTCCGAACTCTCCGAAACGACCGCTTGATGATGGCTCGGGCAGTGACATGGAGATGAGGCTACGCCGGGCCCGGGTCGGTGGAGAACTCGGACAGGGCATCTCTCGAACTCGTTATGAACGCGGCCAGCGCTTCCGGATCCTTGTGGCCGGGAGATGCCTCCACCCCGCTCACCACATCAACCCCCCACGGACGAACTCGCTCGACCGCTTCAGCCGCATTGGCTGGGTTCAGGCCACCGGCGAGGATCACCCGACGACGCTGCGGAAGATCGGCGATCCGGGACCAGTCGAAGGTCTCGCCCGAGCCTGGCGTGGGTGAATCCAGCAGCACCGCATCGATCGGATACTCATCGAGGCGTGTGAGCCGGGGATCGTCAGCGGTGAAGACTTGGACGAGGAACGGAACGGCGTCGCGCAATGCCTGCGCCACCTCTGGACCTTCGTTGCCATGCAACTGCACTCCAGTGAGCCCTGTGGCATTCACGATTTCAAGAATGCGCTCTGCAGACTCGTTGCGGAAGACCCCCACCGCAATCGTTTCGGACGGAAGTTGCGAAACGATCGCCGCAACTGTTGCGACATCGACGTGGCGTTTCGACTCGGCAAAAATGAAGCCGAGCGCGTCGGCGCCGAGGGACACTGAAAGGAGTGCATCCTCGGCGCTCGTTGTTCCGCAGATCTTGATGAACACGCCGCGACGCTAGCGGCGCGACGTGTTCATCACGCGATCATTTGTTTCGTCAGACTCAAGCGTCGACCATACGACCGCTGAGGTACTCGTCGTAGGCCGCGAGGTCGAGGTGACCGTGTCCGCAGTAG
>WLGJ01000112.1 GCA_009703275.1 Actinomycetota bacterium | reverse complement strand
TGCTTTGGCCGCGATTGTGGCGACAACGAGCACCTTTACCTTCGGCTACCTCGCGCATCGTTATTTGGCTGATCTGGTCCCGGTCTTTGTTGTGCTTGCTGCGCCGGGCGTTTGGATCATTGCTCGACAGGCAGCGACCTGGCGCCGATGGATTCGGCGAACCGTTGTTGTGGCGATGGCGTTGCTGTTCGCTCTTGGTTTCTGGAATCAACTCGGGCTTGCGATTTCAACGCGAGCATTCTCAATTCTTCCGAGTGAATCTGGCGCACGTTCGTTCGCCGAATTTCAGTACTTGATTGACGAGTCGCTCTTTGGTGGTGCTGCGCCTGCAGTGATCTACAGCGAAGACGGGCAACTTCCTCTCGGGGCGGCAAGGGGGACGATCGTGATCGTGGGCGACTGCGACGCGCTCTATCGAACTGATGGGTATGGATGGGGACCGCTTGAACGTCGGATCGGTGGGCCATACGCCTACCGACTCACAGGCACTATCGGTATGAATGACCAGACAATTCTTTCGAACTCGGAGTGGAAGGTTCGAGCATCGCGATCAGATGATGGTCTCGTGTTCCGCTGGGAGTATGGAAATGGAATGATCGAAGAGTCGAAGCCGATCAAGATCGACTATGTCGGGCCAACGACGATCGACATTGTCTTCGATCCGCTTCCGCTTGGAGTGGGACGCGTTGTTGTGAATGAAACAAGCGTGATTGGCGCTCCGGTGAAGAACAGTCCGGAATCAGTGGTGAATCCGGAGTGGACGTCGTCGGGAGGCAGTTCTGATTCGTTCTGCCGGAAACTGCAGGCTCGTCAGTAATTAACGGTTCCAGGCCGACATCGGGAACATGTCGACAAGTGCGGGAATGTTCACGAACAGCAGCAGGACCATGAGCGCCGAACAACTCACGACGGCGGCCATGAGCCCGCGTTCTTTGTAGAGCTTTTCGGGATGTTCGACCGGGCTTGATGATTGAAACGCAAGCTTGAAATAGATGGCCATGATGAGCGCTACTAATGGGAACGAGAGAATGAGTTCAATGCGGTAACGCTGTACGAATGCGCCAAAGAACAACATTGCTGACGCGGCATAGAACATGATCGAAACGAGCAAACGCTGTTCGTTGTAGACCGCGAACGATTTCCTATAGCGAATCTGCTCTTCGCGTCGATCGGCCATGTCGCGATATTCGGCGAATCGTTTGAGCCCCATGAAGAAGCAACCGATCATCCAGTACGAGATCAGCAGCGAGACCGGTGGCGTGGGGCTGTTTGGAACGATGTACCAACCAACAAGCATGCGCAAAGGGTTGTTGATCGACTCGGTAAGGACATCAAGATAGGGAACGTCTTTCGTGCGTATCGGCGGGATGTTGTAGGCGCATCCCGCGATCCAAAGTCCGGCGAGTGAAAGAACGAGCGGAACGCTGACGAGCGCGCCGAGACCAAGCCCGATGATCATCAAGACAATCCACTGGACATACGCGATCTTGATGTTCACCAAGCCCGAGGGAACCGGGCGGTCTTTCTTGATTGGGTGGTGAAGGTCGAATGGCGCATCGAGCACTTCATTGATCACGTAATTGCTCGAGGCGATGAGGCAGACGGCGGCCATCCCGATGATGAAGTTCTGAAAGAGACTTGACCACTCGGTGCTCTCTTGGGAGCTGAGCGCCACCACGATCCCGGGGAGGACAAAGACGTTCTTGAACCAGTGATCAACCCGCATAATCCGGATGTAGGGCATAACCCGGTGAACGCCGGTAGGGCGGGGGGCGGCGGACGTCATCGTGCTGAGCCTAGACAGCGGGGTCCGATCGCTTGGATCCTTGGGTAGCGGTCGAAATCGGGTGGGGCCGGGTGAAACACAAACGGGTAGTGTTTCCCGGTTCCCATGCAGTGCCATTGAGGAGTTCACCGTGCCAGCAACCGTCGTCGTCGGAACCCAGTGGGGTGACGAGGGGAAGGGCAAGTTCACCGACCTGTTCGCCCGCGATCAACATCTCGTCGTCCGCTATCAGGGCGGTCATAACGCGGGCCACACCCTCGTGGTTGATGGCGAGTCCTTCAAGTTGCAGTTGGTGCCGAGCGGCATCCTGTACCCGCACATCACGCCGGTCATTGGCAATGGCGTTGTGGTCGACCCCCGCGTGCTCATCGCCGAGCTCGACATGCTTGAGGGCAAGGGCGTCGATACATCGAAGCTCAAGATCAGCGGTAACGCGCACTTGATCCTCCCGTACCACCAAGAACTCGACAAGCTCACTGAGCGTCGCCTCGGCAAGAACAAAGTCGGTACGACCAAGCGCGGAATTGGTCCGGCCTATGCCGACAAAGCATCTCGCGTTGGTCTGCGTGTGCAGGATCTTCTCGATCCGAAGATCTTCCGCGAGAAGCTCGACGTTGCGCTCAAAGAGAAGAACGCGATCTTCGCAAAGGTCTTTAATCAACTGCCGCTTGATGGCGACGCAATTGCTGCCGAATACCTCGATGTCTGTGCACCGCGCCTTGCGCCAATGATCACTGATTCGGTGAATCTCATTCACGAATCACTCGAGGCAGGCGAAAACGTTCTGCTCGAAGGTGCACAGGCCACGTTCCTCGATCTCGATCACGGCACCTACCCGTTTGTGACGTCATCGAATCCCGTTGCTGGCGGCGCTTGCACCGGTGCCGGTATTGGTCCTCGCTACATCGACCGCGTTGTTGGTATCGCCAAGGCATACACAACTCGTGTTGGTTCTGGTCCGTTCCCTACCGAACTCACTGATGAAATTGGCGACGCGCTCATCGACATCGGTCATGAATATGGAACGAACACGGGCCGTCGTCGTCGGACCGGTTGGTGCGATGCAGTGATGTTGCGGCATTCGGTCCGTTTGAACTCGTTGTCGGAAATCGCGCTTACGAAACTTGATGTGTTCGACACGTTCGATTCGATCAAGGTGTGCATCGCCTATGAACTCAACGGTGAAACGTTCACGCATCTTCCGTATCACCAGTCGGTGCTGCATGAAGTCACGCCGGTTTATGCAGAATTCCCTGGTTGGAAGTCCGATATTTCGGGCATTACGTCGCGTGACGATCTTCCCAAGGAAGCATTCGATTACGTGTCGTTCTTGCAAGAACAGATTGGTGTCCCGATTGGTCTTGTTGGCGTTGGTCCGGGGCGCGATCAGTACTTGAACTTCAACGGCTGATGAAGGTTTGCGTCGTTGGTTCCGGTGGTCGTGAGCATGCGCTTGCCACGGTCCTGCGCCGTCATCACGAGGTTGTGGTCACTCCCGGCAACCCCGGCATTCCTGGTTCTGTCGCAACACCAGCGACAGAAATCGACGCCGATCTCTATGTGATCGGTCCCGAAGCGCCGCTCGTTGCTGGCCTTGCCGACGAACTTCGTGCTGCCGGCAAATTGGTATTCGGCCCGGGTGCAGACGGTGCGCGTCTCGAAGGTTCGAAGGCGTGGATGAAGGAAGTGCTTGTTGCGGCCGGTGTTCCCACCGCGAGACACGGGACGTTCACCGAAGCGGAACCGGCATTCGCGTTCCTAGACACACTTGATGGTCTGTACGTCGTGAAGACCGATGGACTCGCAGCGGGCAAGGGCGTCATCGTCACAACTTCGCTTGAAGAAGCTCGCGCCGCGGTTCTCGACTACCTGTCTGGCGATGCCTTCGGTGATGCCGGCCGAACGCTTGTTATTGAAGAAGGTCTTACCGGACCAGAGGTTTCTGTTCTTGCCATTTGCGATGGAACGAACGCGGTCGCTCTCGCACCCGCGCAAGATTTCAAACGCGTTGGCGACGACGATGCCGGACCGAACACCGGTGGCATGGGCGCGTACTCGCCTGTGCCTGTTGCGGATCAATCAGTGATCGATGCCGTGATGAACGATGGCGTACTTCCGACGCTGGCCTACTTGCGTTCGATTGGGATCGATTACCGCGGGGTTCTCTACGCCGGCCTCATGCTCACGCCGAATGGTCCGAAGATGCTCGAGTACAACGTGCGCTTCGGTGATCCCGAAACACAGGTTGTGCTTCCCCGACTCACCAGCGACCTCGGTGAACTGCTCGCTTCAGCCGCTGCAGGCCAACTTGGTGCTGCACCAACCTTCGATAACGGCGCAGCTGTCACTGTTGTGTGCGCAGCCGAGGGATATCCGCGAGAGCTGCGCACCGGCGATGTCATTGAAGGTCTTGACGACGCGCAAGCAGTCGCTGGAGTCACGGTGTTCTGCGCTGGTGTTGGGGCCAATGCCAATGGCGAACTCATCACCGCTGGTGGACGAGTGCTCACTGTGACTGGCCAGGGCACCACTTTGGCCGAAGCCCGTCAGTCTGCATACGACGCGGTTGGCAAGATTTCTTGGCCTGGTCTGCACCATCGCAACGACATCGCCTCGGACGCTGCGGCCCAGAGGATTGAAGATCGCGCTCCTCGCGCCAATTCTTGATCTCTAAATCGCACCGAGGTCACCTCGGCGTAGTCGTATCCTGAAGAGGTGCCCGTTTTGGGCCCTTGAGGAGACCGAATGGCGTCCACGTCCGTACCCAATGTTCTTGCTGCTCGATATGCGAGCGCGGAGATGGTCCGACTGTGGTCGCCCGAACAGAAGATCGTTCTTGAGCGAGAGCTCTGGCTGGCAGTTCTTGAAGCCCAGCAAGATCTCGGTGTTGCGGTCCCCGACGATGCGATCGCCGCTTATCGCCGTGTCATCGAGCAGGTCGACCTTGATTCCATCGACGCTCGTGAACGCGTTACTCGTCACGATGTGAAGGCTCGCATCGACGAGTTCTGTGCGTTGGCCGGTCACGAACAGATTCATAAGGGGATGACTTCGCGCGATCTCACCGAGAACGTCGAGCAGCTGCAGTTGCGTCGTTCGCTTGTGGTGGTTCGTGGTCGCATGCTCGCGGCACTTGCCCGTTTGGCCGAACGCGCTGCTGAGTCTGCAACCGTGGTTATGGCTGGTCGTTCGCACAACGTGCCCGCACAGGCCACCACGCTCGGCAAGCGATTCGCGAATGCTGGTGAAGAGTTGCTGCAGGCGTTGTACCGAGTTGACGATCTACTTGCGCGCTATCCGATGCGTGGCATTAAGGGCCCGGTCGGCACGCAACAAGACATGCTCGATCTCTTCGATGGCGATGGCGAACGTCTCGAACAGCTTGAATCTCGTGTCGCCGCGCATCTCGGTTTTGATGCTTGGCTTACCAACGTTGGTCAGGTGTACCCACGATCGCTCGACCTCGATGTTGTGTCGGCTCTCGTTCAGGCGGCTGCTGGTCCTGCCGATCTTGCTCTCACGATTCGACTCATGGCTGGTCAAGAACTGGCCACCGAAGGTTTCCGCCCGGGTCAGGTCGGATCTTCGGCCATGCCGCACAAGATGAATAGCCGCAGTTGCGAACGCATCGGCGGGTTGCTTGCCATTCTTCGCGGCCACCTCACGATGGTTGCATCGCTTGCTGGCGATCAATGGAATGAAGGCGATGTCAGTTGTTCGGTAGTGCGCCGCGTTGCTTTGCCCGACGCGTTCCTTGCCATTGACGGTTTGTTTGAAACGTTCCTGACCGTGCTTGCCGACTTCGGTTCGTACCCCGCCGTTATTGAACGCGAGCTCGACCGATACTTGCCGT
>WLGJ01000111.1 GCA_009703275.1 Actinomycetota bacterium | reverse complement strand
GATGAGATCGAGCGATTGCGTCACGCCGCAACTTCGGCGCTGTTGACTCGCCGAGACACGATCGTGGTTGCGTCGGTGTCGTGTATCTATGGCCTCGGTAATCCTGCGGAATATGCCGACCAGATGTTGGTGATTCGTCAGGGTGAAACCCATGAGCAGAGCGCCATTCTGGGTCGACTTGTCGACATGCAGTACGAACGCAACGACATGAACCTGATTCGTGGAAAATTCCGCGTTCGTGGCGACACCATCGAGATTCATCCGGCATATGACGAAACCGCGATCCGCATTGAGCTCTTTGGCGACGATATTGAGCGGATCATCGTGGTCGACCCACTCACCGGCGAGAAGATCACCGAACTCGAAGAGCTTGTTGTGTTCCCGGCAACGCATTACGCCGCAAGTGACGAACGCATGCGCACCGCAATGACCCGCATCGAAGCTGAATTGCAACAACAACTGGCGAAGTTCGAAAGCGAAAACAAACTTCTCGAAGCGCAGCGTCTGCGTATGCGCACGCAGTACGACCTCGAGATGATGGCGGAACTCGGATTCTGCAACGGCATCGAGAATTACTCGGCCCATATCGATGGCCGCGAACCGGGGGAGGCGCCGTACACGCTTCTTGACTATTTCCCCGACGACTTCCTTGTCGTCATGGACGAAAGCCATCAGGCCGTTCCGCAGGTGCGTGGCCAGTACGCCGGCGACCGTTCTCGCAAGCAGACCCTCATCGAGCACGGATTCCGTCTTCCATCAGCAGCAGACAACCGACCACTGACTTTTGACGAGGTCATGGGCCGCATCGGTCAGGTTGTGTTCCTCTCTGCGACGCCGGGACCATTCGAACTCGAGAACTCTTCAGCCATTGTTGAGCAGGTCGTGCGTCCGACTGGTTTGGTCGATCCCGAGATCATCGTGAAGCCCACCAAGGGGCAGATCGACGACCTCATCGAACAGATCAACAAGCGCGTCACCAACGGCGATCGCGTGCTGGTCACGACGCTGACGAAGAAGATGTCGGAAGACCTCACCGACTATCTCCTTGAACTTGGCGTGAAGGTTCGGTATCTCCATAGTGAGGTCGACACGATCGAGCGCATCGAAATCCTTCGCGACCTTCGCCTCGGCGAATTCGATGTGTTGATTGGCATCAACCTCCTTCGTGAAGGTCTCGATCTTCCCGAAGTGTCTTTGGTCGCAATTCTCGATGCCGACAAGGAGGGTTTCCTCCGTTCGGAAACTGCTCTTGTTCAGACCATCGGACGTGCTGCTCGAAATGTCGACGGTCAGGTCATCATGTATGCCGACAAGATCACTGATTCCATGCAGCGGGCCATTTCCGAAACGAATCGTCGTCGTGGCCTACAAGAGGCTTACAACAAAGAACACGGCATCAACCCGCAAACCATTCGCAAGGCCGTGACCGACATCCTCGCGACACTTCGGGGAACCTCAGGCGCTCCGGTTCCCGGAAACGGCAAACGATCAACCGCTCGCGACAAGGTGCGCTCGAATCTTGCTGAACTGCCGGCCGATGAACTTGGTCGTTTGGTGCTCACCCTCGAGGAAGAGATGAAGGAAGCTGCGGCCGACCTTCGATTCGAATACGCGGCCCGGCTCCGAGACGAAATCAAGGAACTGCGTCGAGAACTTCGCGAAGTGGGCTGAACTCCCGCTTCGAGCATCGTTCTGATTCGGGGCGACAGTAGGCTCCCGCCGTGGATCAACTGGTCATTCGTGGTGCCCGAGAGCACAACCTTCGCAACGTCTCGATTGAACTTCCCCGAGATCGCCTCATTGTTTTCACCGGCCTTTCTGGTTCGGGCAAATCCTCATTGGCCTTTGACACGATCTACGCCGAAGGCCAGCGCCGCTACGTCGAGTCGTTGTCGGCCTATGCCCGTCAGTTCCTCGGCCAGATGGACAAGCCCGATGTCGACTTCATCGAGGGTCTTTCGCCCGCGATCTCCATCGATCAGAAGTCGGCCTCCCGCAATCCTCGTTCCACCGTCGGAACGATCACCGAGGTCTACGACTACCTCCGTCTGCTCTATGCCCGCATCGGCGTTCCCCATTGCCCGGTCGATGGGTCCGTCATTAAGCGTCAGACCCCGCAGCAGATCGTCGACCGAGTCCTCGAACTTCCCGACGGCACCAAGTTCCAGGTTCTTGCCCCAGTCGTCCGCGGCCGTAAGGGCACCTACGACACGCTGCTTGCCGACTTAGCCTCGCAGGGTTTTGCCCGAGCCATCATCGATGGCGAACTACATGAACTCACTGACAAGATCGAACTTGCTCGTTATGAGCAGCACACCATTCAGATCGTGGTCGACCGCCTTGTGAAGAAGGCTGGCATCGATCGCCGTCTTACCGACTCGCTCGAAACCGCGCTGCGCATTGCCGAAGGCGTTGCCGAAGTGCAGATTGTGGGCGGGGGAGACGACTCCGGTCTTGACGATGAAATCCTCACGTTCTCCCAGCACCTCGGTTGCCCGAGTTGTGGTCTGAGTTATGAGGAACTGGCTCCCCGAAATTTTTCGTTCAACTCGCCGTATGGCGCGTGCGAACACTGCGATGGTCTGGGCACAAAGTTCGAGGTCGATGCCGAACTCGTCATTCCCAATCCCGATCTCAGCGTTACCGAAGGAGCGCTTGCGCCGTGGGCCACTGCCCGCACGCAGTACTTCGGGCGTCTTCTTGAATCGGTGTGCGATGTCTACGAGATCGATCCTGACGTTCCGTTCAACAAACTTCCGAAGAAGCAACAGAAACTTCTGTTGCATGGCACAGGAGCCACTGGTCGGGTGCAGGTTCGCTACAAGAACCGTTATGGGCGGCAGCGGTCCTACGACGCGAAGTTCGAAGGTCTCGTTCCTTGGCTGCAGCGTCGTCATTCCGATGCAGAGAGCGATGCGCAGCGCGAACAGATCGAGGGCTACATGCGCGAAGTGCCGTGCCCTGATTGCGAAGGCTCACGTCTTGCTCCGTTCAGCCTCGGTGTCACGATTGATGGACATTCGATCGCCGAGATCTGCGCAATGTCGATTGGCGATGCAGCCGCCGCGCTCAACGGATTGACACTTTCTGAACGTGATCGCATGATCGCCGAGCGCGTGGTGAAGGAAATCAATGCACGTATGGGCTTCTTGCTCGACGTGGGTCTCGATTACCTCTCGCTGTCTCGTTCCGCAGCAACGCTTGCCGGTGGCGAAGCACAGCGCATCCGCCTTGCCTCGCAAATTGGTTCTGGTCTTGTCGGCGTGCTCTATGTGCTCGACGAACCGTCGATCGGTTTGCATCAGCGAGACAACCGCCGACTCATCGACACGCTTATTCGCCTTCGTGAACTGGGCAACACGGTATTGGTCGTCGAACACGATGAAGACACCATCAAGGTCGCTGACTACGTCGTCGATATCGGTCCCGGTGCAGGCGAGCATGGTGGCGACATCGTCTACGCGGGTCCGGTCAAGGGCCTGCTGAAATCGAAAGAATCGGTGACGGGTCAGTACCTGTCCGGCCGGCGTTCAATACCCGTTCCGGAAATGCGCCGCTCTCCAAGCGCTGATCAACTCGTTGTGCGCGGCGCTCGCGAACACAACTTGAAGAACATCGACGTTGAATTCCCGCTTCACACCTTCATCGCGGTGACTGGTGTGTCGGGTTCAGGGAAGTCGACGCTCGTCAACGACATCCTGCATCGCGCGCTTATGCAGAAGGTTTACGGATCAAAGACTCCGCCAGGCCTGCACAAGAGCGTCGACGGGATGGAACAAGTCGACAAGGTCATCAACATCGATCAGTCACCGATTGGACGCACGCCGCGTTCGAACCCCGCCACCTACATCGGCGTTTTCGATCACATCCGCAAACTCTTCGCCCAAACGCACGAAGCGAAGGTGCGTGGGTATCTGCCTGGCCGTTTCTCGTTCAACGTGGCCGGCGGTCGCTGCGAAGCCTGCTCAGGTGACGGAACCATCAAGATTGAGATGCATTTCCTTCCCGATGTGTATGTACCGTGCGAAGTGTGCAAGGGCGCTCGCTACAACCGTGACACGCTTGACATCACCTTCAAAGATCACAACATCTCCGACATCCTCAGCATGAGTTGCGAGGAAGGCGTCGAGTTCTTCGCCAACCAGCCAGCTATCGCCCGCCATCTTCAGACGTTGGTCGATGTTGGTCTTGGCTATGTGCGTCTCGGCCAGCCGGCCACAACGCTTTCCGGTGGTGAGGCGCAACGCGTCAAGCTCGCGAGCGAACTCTCGAAGCGTTCAACGGGTCGAACCGTGTACATCCTCGATGAGCCGACCACGGGCCTTCACTTCGAAGACATTCGCAAACTTCTCACGGTGCTTTCCCGCCTTGTCGATCAGGGCAACACCGTGCTGGTGATCGAACACAACCTCGACGTGATCAAGACCGCTGACTGGTTGATTGATCTTGGTCCCGAGGGCGGCAGTGGCGGTGGCTCGGTGCTCGTCGAAGGCACACCCGAAAAGGTGGCCGCGACAAAGAAGAGTTACACGGGACAGTTCCTGCGGCCGCTGTTGGGTATGGACTGACGAACAACTCGCCGAGCAAACGTTTGCTCAGGTGATTTGCAGCATGCGGTCGAGCGCGACCTTCGCCCACTCAGTGGTGTCGGGGTCAACCGTGATGCGATTGACAACCTTGCCGTTCACAAGGTTCTCGAGCACCCAGCACAGATGCGGTCCGTCGATGCGGAACATTGTCGAGCACGGGCACACGAGCGGATCAAGCGACACCACGGTCTTATCGGGCGTCTCGTTGTTGAGGCGGTTCGTGAGATGGATCTCGGTACCAACGCCAATGACCGCGCCAACCGGGGCGTTCTCAATGGCACGAATGATGTAATCGGTCGAGCCAACCTGATCGGCCAATTCGCACACATCGTGCGCGCATTCAGGATGCACAACCACGATGCCGTCGGGGTTTGCCTCGCGGAAGGCCGCGATGTGTTCGGGGCGGAACCGCTGATGTACCGAGCAATGGCCCTTCCAGAGCAGGAACGTGGAGTCCTTCACTTCTGCTTCCGTCAGTCCGCCGTGTTCACGTCGGGGATCCCACACGCGCATTTCGTCATGGGAGAAACCAAGGTCGATCGCGGTATTGCGGCCGAGGTGTTGATCAGGGAAGAACAGCACCTGCTCGCCACCGGCTCCGTCTTCGGCGCGATCGCCGAGTGAAAGTGCCCATTCAAGAACGGCGCGGGCATTTGAAGAGGTGCAGACCGCTCCACCGTGCTCACCCACGAACGCCTTCAGCGCTGCTGAAGAGTTCATATAGGTGATGGGGATGACCTTCGAGATGTCGGTCGTGGCGGCGAGGGTTTCCCACGCTTCGGTGACTTCTTCGAGATCGGCCATATCGGCCATCGAGCAGCCGGCATTGAGATCGGGGAGGATCACCGCTTGGTGGTCGCCGGTGAGGATGTCAGCCGACTCGGCCATGAAGTGCACACCACAGAAGACGATGTATTCGGCTTGGGGTTGTTCTTGCGCGAGCACCGAGAGTCGGAAGGAGTCGCCCCGTGCATCGGCCCATTCCATGACCTCATCGCGCTGATAGTGGTGGCCGAGGATGAAGAGGCGGTCGCCAAGGGTGGCCTTGGCCGCGGCGATGCGATCGGCGAGTTCGCCG
>WLGJ01000110.1 GCA_009703275.1 Actinomycetota bacterium | reverse complement strand
TCGCCGCGAAAACCCGTTGCTTGATGTACGTGTGTTCCGCATCGCTCGCTTTAGCGCAGCGGCGGGTTCAATCGCAGCAGCATTCTTCACTCTCTTCGGGTTCATCTTTATCGTCACGCAGTACTTCCAATTCGTGCGCGGTTACTCAACGTTGTCGGCGGGCCTGCACACGTTGCCATTTGCAATTTTCGCCGCGATCACAGCGCCAAACGCCGCACGTTTGGCGCTGAAGTTTGGACCGCGTCGCGTCGTTGGGACTGGGCTGCTCTCGATGATGATCGGATTCATCATCATCGGATTTTGCAACGCCGATACCGCGTACTTCGGGCCAGTGGTGATTTCGATGGCGTTCATCGCAACCGGACTATCGCTGGTTACGTCTCCATCAACGGCCGCTGTTATGTCCTCGCTGCCGAAGGAGAAGGCTGGCGCTGGCGCAGCCGTCAACGACACCACGCGTGAAGTTGGTGGAACCCTCGGAGTAGCTGTTGTCGGAAGCGTGTTCGCTTCGGTCTACGCGCCCAAGATCGGCGAGTTCTTTACGAATTTCCCTCAGGTTCCCGCCGATGCTGTTGCGGCCGCCAAGGCATCAATGGCGGCCGCCATCATCGTGGCGTCCCAAGCTCCTGACGAGGTGCGGCAGTTGTTCGAAACGGCCGCATCAGACTCCTTCATGCAAGGAATGCGCCTCGCCTGCTTCGTTTGTGCCGGTGTCGCCCTTGTCGGATCGATCGCAGCATTCGTCTTTCTGCCCGATCTGGAGTCACAAGAAGCGCCGCATCCTGGCGAATGGCCAGAACTCGAAGACGCATAGGCGGAGATTGGCACTCGGGATCGCGAAAACCCAGCGATTTCGGGGCATGACGCTTGTCACTTCCGAATAGGGACAGTAACGTCGGGGCCTGTCGTCGCTTCGGTGGCGGCACTGGGGAAGGTCTCAACGACCGGCCCTGCATTCGTTCGAGTGCGCCGTAGTGCCGGTTCAACTTGGTGTACCGAGTGAACCATCCGACGTTTGTCGGGATTCCAGTCATCTACAAAGGGGAAATCAGTGCCTAAAGGCAATGAAACTGCGTCGGTGAACAGCCGACCCAAGCGCCGCACACGTGGCGCGGTGTTGGTTGTGGCGCTCGTCGCCGTGCTCAGCATCTTTGCTGCCGCTTGCGGTGGCGGCCGATCCGATTCTTCGGGCGGAAGCTCAAACACCACAGCGAAGTCGACGGCAACAAGCTTCGGAACTCTCGATTCGCCGTGCGGCGCAGGTGAAGCAAAGGGCGCGACCCAGCAGGGTGTCACCGACACTTCAATCACCATCGGTTACGGCGATGACGCTGGTTACGCCGGCGCCCCTGGCCTTAACAAGGAAATGTCCGACGCAATGAAGGCCATGATCAAGTGGTGCAACGATCAGGGCGGCATCAACGGTCGTCAGATCACTGGCAAGTACTACGACGCAGCAATCATGGAAGCCAACAACCGCATGACCGAAGCCTGCACACAGGTCTTCATGCTTGTTGGTCAAGGCTTCTCGCTCGATTCAGTGCAGGAACAGACCCGTCTTGGTTGCAAGATGGCCTCGGTTCCCACCTACTCGGTGAGCGCTGCATTCGCCAACGGTCCTCTCATGGTGCAGGCCGTTCCGAACCCGATCGACAAGACCCCGCTTGCCGGTGCCTACCAGCTCGCTGGTCTTTTCCCTGACGCAGTGAAGAAGGCAGCAATCTTCACCGCCAATTACGCAGCGACCAAGGACTCCACCGACAAGGCGAAGACCTCGTTCACAACCGCAGGTTGGAACTTCCTTGACTGTGAACAGACCTACAACATCGGTGGCGAGTCCAACTGGACGCCATTCGTTCAGCGTCTGAAGGATTGTGGAGCAGAGGTCGTGTTCTTCTCTGGTTCACCTGCTCCGAACTTCCAGAACGTCCTTGATGCCGCAAAGGCCATCAACTTCACGCCGAAGTGGTACGTGGATTCAAACTTCTACGACCCAACTTTCGCGAAGTGGAATACATCTGGCAACGCCGACAACGTGTACGTGCGCATGGCGTTCTACCCGTTCGAGCAGGCTTCGGAACACCCCGCCGTTCAGCAATACCTTGATCTCATCAAGGCATCGGGAGGCAAGACCGGTCTTCTCGGTGCGCAGGCCACCACGAACTTCCTCCTTTGGGCATCGGCTGCACAGGAGTGCGGAAGCACCCTCACCAGCGATTGCGTGATGGAAAAGCTCAAGGCCATCAACGAATGGGACGGCGGCGGACTTCACTCCAACGCTGACCCAGGTGCAAACCTTCCCCCGGACTGCGGCATGCTCGTCCAGCTCAAGGGAACCGAATACACCCAGGTTGCGCCTTCAACAAAGGCACAGATGGAATGCTCGCCGAAGTTCATCGGCAGTGTTACCGGCCCGGTTGTTGACGCCGCCAAGCTTGACGCCAATCGCGTTTCGCAGGTAGCGAAGTAAAACTCGGCGCTTCGGCGTCACGTAGAACTGAACAGGGGCGGTCGTCGGGAAACCGGCGGCCGCCCTTGTCGGTTTTGCTGCCGAAGGCTTGAGGTCCCTCACCACGTCGAACATCGACTCGAACCTGTCTTCGCATCGGAGTTCCGAGGGCTACCCTCGGTCTTTCGAATCGAAGGGGGAAGTTCATGGGTGCAGGGAAATATTCGCGTAGGCCGCGCGTCGCAGTGCTTACAGTGGCACTCGTTGCCGTTCTAAGCGTGTTCGCAGTCGCGTGCGGCGGCGGTCGATCCGATTCGTCCGGTGGAACCGCAACAACCAAGGCGCCGGCGGCGACGGACTTTGGCACGATGGCTTCGCCGTGTGGGAGCGGTGATGCGAAAGGTGCAACAGCACAGGGCGTCACCGACACTTCAATAACCATCGGTTACGGCGATGATGCTGGTTACGCCGGTGCTCCTGGTTTGAACAAGGAAATGTCCGACGCGATGCGGGCAATGATCAAGTGGTGCAACGACCAAGGCGGAATTAACGGTCGCCAGGTTGTTGGCAAGTACTACGACGCCGCAATCATGAACGTTTCGAACGTGATGACCGAAGCGTGTTCGCAGGTCTTCATGCTTGTGGGCGAAGGCTGGTCGCTCGATTCGGCTCAGGAGAAGGTTCGAGTCGGCTGCAACCTTGCTGCAGTGCCGACCTACACGGTGTCACCGCAATTCGCGAATGGCCCGATGATGGTGCAACCCTCGCCGAATCCCGCCGATTACTACGGCGCAGCGAACGCATTCATCTTCGCGGAGGAATATCCAGAAGCGGTGAAAAAGGCCGCGACGATGTATGCAAACTATGCGGCTACTCAGGATTCAACTGAGAAGGCAGTCATCGCGTACAAGCAAGCTGGTTGGACATTCCTTCCTTGTGAGCAGGTGTACAACATCGGTGGCGAGTCCAACTGGACGCCGTTCGTTCAGCGCTTGAAGGACTGCGGCGCTGAGGTCGTGTACTTCTCTGGTTCGCCGAATCCAAACTTCCAGAACGTGCTCGATGCTGCGAAAGCGATTGGGTACAGCCCGATGTGGATGCTTGAAGCGAACTTCTACGATTCGAACTTCGCGAAGTGGAACACCTCTGGAAATGGAGACAACGTCTACGTTCGTATGACGTACTACCCGTTCGATCAGGCCGACAAGATCCCGGCAGTGGCGAAGTATCTCGAGATCATGAAAGCCGACAACGCAACCACTGGACTTTTGAGCGCTCAGGCAACTGCAGCGTTCTTGCTGTGGGCCCAAGGTGTAAAGGCCTGCGGTTCGAATCTCACAAGCGATTGCGTAATTGGTGAACTCAAGAAGGTCACAAGTTACGACGCTGGTGGTATGCAGTCGCCGACAAATTCTGGCGCCAACATTCCTGGTGACTGTGGTCTCATCGTGAAACTGACGGGCACCAAGTACGAACAGGTACTTCCAACCACGATTGGTACTCAGGCATGTAATCCGAAGTACCTCATCAAGCTCACTGGTCCGGTTGTCGATCGAGCCAAGCTCGACTCCAACCGCATCTCACAAGCCGGTCAGTAGTTCCCGGCGCTTCGGCGCTCTCTCAGTGTGATCAAGGGCGGTCGTCAGGTATCTGGCGATCGCCCTTGTTGTTGCTATCAGCCGCCCGCAGGGCGGAGCCGACTGTGGGATAGAACGCGTCGTCGCCGACCAATTGAGTGATTTCGTAGCGATCAAGTTTGTGCCGCACGCTGGTCATTGCATCAGCGAAGACAAGTTTTACGTTGTGTTCGGCGAGTTCAGTGAGCACTTGTTTGATGGTGAGCGAACCGGTGAAGTCGACATCGGTGATGGCCCCAGAGTCGAGCACGATGAGTTGCAGTGGCTCGGATGAATTCGCAAGTGCGGTGAGATCTTCAAGGAAAAGGTTCGCATTGACATAAAACAGGTCAGAGGCGAAGCGATAAACGGCAACGCCCGGAGCGGTTCTTGCACTTGGATCGAACGGAGTGGAGTGAAGCCCAGTGTCGTTTTCGTCGGGGATCATCACTGCGGTGGCGGTCTTGTAGGAGCGACGAAGATGTCCGATCACCGATGCGACAATCGCCAACACGATGCCTTGCTCGACGCCGAGCAGAACCACGGTCGCTGCTGTAAGCACCGCTACGACAAACTCGTCTTTCCGAACTCGGAAGATGCTGCGCATTCCCTTGATGTCAATGAGTTGAATGCCAATCATGAAGACAACGGCGGCCAGCACAGCTTTCGGCATGTATTCAAGTGGGGCGGTGAGGAAGAGCAGCACAATGAGAACGATGAGCCCTGTTGTGATTTGCGCGAGCTGGCTTCGACCACCGGCACCATCGACCATCTCGGTTTTGGTTGGGCTTCCGTTGACAACAAACGTGCCGGTGAGGCCCGCAAAGATGTTGGCTGTGCCGAGACCGACGAGGTCAACGTTTTCGTCGAACTTGTCGTTGTACTTCGCGGCATACGCACGTGAGGTCGCCGCGCTCTGAGCGAGGATCAGAATAAAGATCGAGACAGCGGTTCCCATGAGCGATGGAACGTCGGAGAAGCTGAGGCCGCTCGGGATACCAATCTTGGGAAGTCCACCTGGAACAGCACCGAGGGTTGCGATTCCGTGTGACACCAGATCCCAGTGCCAAGAAATCACAATGGCACCGATTACCGCGACAAGAGCACCAGGAACCTTCTTCGTCACGAACCTCCCGCCAAGGATGACGACGAGCACGCCGACCGAAACCGCGACAGTCGCCCAACTTGTTGAGCCGACGTTCTGCAGCGTTGAGATCAGTTTGGTAATCGTGTTGTCGAAGAGGTCGCCATTGATAGTGATGCCCTTACCTTCGGGGACACCAAGCAAGCCGCCGACTTGGCCGCACGCAACTTGAATGCCAACACCGGTGAGGAAACCAATAAGTACAGAACGAGAAAGAAAGTTGGCGAGAAACCCGAGACGAATGACCCGAGCAAGCAGCAGAAATCCTGCGGCCATAAGTGCAAGCAGGCCTGCGAGCGCGACGTAATGGTCCGAGCCTGGTTGCGCGAGTCCAATCAGGCCGGCGGCCATGACAGCTGCAGTTGCCGAGTCAGCGCCAACGACAAGGTGGCGAGACGAGCCAAAGACGGCGAACGCCAACATTGGCAAAAGAATTGTGTAGAGACCGGTGATGACGGGCATGCCGGCAATCGAGGTGTA
>WLGJ01000011.1 GCA_009703275.1 Actinomycetota bacterium | reverse complement strand
GTGAAGCGGATCCTGTCCCTTGATGATCTTCTGAACAAGGTCGGGAACGACGTGCGACATAGCAAGCGTCACATTCCCCGACTTCACTTCAACCTCGCTCTTCGCTCGCATCTCACCGATGCCCACACAGTTGAATGGGCGAACGATCGTGTAGGGAAGTCGATACTGGTCCCACGCGGCCTTCGCGAAATACTCAACTGCAAGTTTTTGGAATCCGTAGGAAGACAGGGGCGGAGGAACCTGACGCTCATCGCCTTCGACACTCGGCCAATGTTCAGTCGACTCGAACACCATCGACGAACTCATGTAGGTGACTTTTTGCAAGTTGCCTTGTCGATTCGCTCGGATCGCAGCGTCGCAGGACGAGGCCATAATGCGCTCGTTTTGGGCAAGAAGGTCGTAGGCAAACGCATGGAAGTAGCTGATACCACCAATCAGTGCCGCTCCTGCGATGAAGTGATCGCAGTCCATAAGGACCTTCGTCATCAGGTCAACGTCTATGGCATCGCCAACAACAAGTTCGTACTTGGGATTTGAGTCGAAACTCTTCGAAACCGGACCGTACTTCGACAGATTGTCGACACCAATCACGTCGTAGCCACGACCGAGAAGATCCTCGACAATGTAGCCACCGATGAATCCAGCGGAACCAGAAACACAGACCTTCACGAAGACACCTCAGGGGTAGTTGGGGGAACTGCAGAACTAGTGGTAGTCGGCAAAGTGAGCCGAGGCCCAAAGGAAAAGAAGTACCAGTGCAGGTAGCGCGGCAACCACGCCATCAGTTTGAAATTCGAAGCGCCGAACGCACGGTCGAGCCAGATAGTAGGGATCTCTGCAACTGGTTGACGATAGCGACGCGCCTTTGAGATGAGTTCGATTCCGATCTCGAATCCTTGGTCGCTCTCAACCTCGACAGCGTCGATGAATTTCTTCGAATATGCCTTATACGAATTAGTGGCGTCACGAGTACCGACCCGAGCGAGATGAAAGAGAGTGAGACCGGCCATTCGCGACATGAAGCCCTTGGCCCAAGGCCCGCCAACCTGTTGACCCGAACGCGCATACCGGCTTGCCGCAGCGACAACTACGCCACGCTCAACAAGACGCGTAAGTGGGTCGATCTGGAAAGGGTCGTCGCAACCGTCGGCCATTGTGACGACCACAACCGGCGCGGCCGCGTTGTGCATGCCGTACTTGATTGCGTTGGCTGGGCCGCGGCCATAGGTGTTGATTGCCAAGCGTGCACGCGGGTCCCGCAATGCAAACGCCTTCACAAACTGAACCGTGGAATCGGACTCGTCGTCTACAACAACAACGATCTCGGCTTCAATCTTGATCGCTTCACCCATGCGCTCAAGAACAGAGACGATTCCTTCGCCCTCTTCATAGGCAGGCACGACGACCGAAACTCGGGGGCTCAAAGGAGTACACCCTGATCGCGACAGTTCCAAACGTCGACGATGGGACGATCGGTCACAAGCGTCTTGTACTGCGGGTGAGGCGCACCGATGATGAGTATGTCTGAGCGCGCCAGGAGTTCTTCCTGTGCGACAAGTGACGTATCTGTGGTGACATAGGGGTCAGCGCAAAGAACTTCACGGCTACGAAACTTCAGGATGCGCTTCAATTTGTAGGAAAGGCTTGACCGGACGTCATCGCTTTCGGCCTTGAATGCCATTCCAAGTATGCCAACCGTCTTGTTGCGAAGTCCGAAACGTTCGTCCATACGCTCAACGAGGTACATAGGAAGTCCCTCATTGACCATCATCGCCGCATGTCCAAGGAAAAACGTGTTGTTGTTAAATGCCGCTAATTGCATCGTGTCTTTAAACAAACACGGCCCTGCAGCAAAGCCTGCGCCTGGAAGATCGTTGGCCCGGGGATAGTCAAATGTGATCGCATGGCGCACCGCTTCGTAATCGATGCCATGAGAATTTGCGATCATGTAGAACTGGTTGGCGGCAGCAAACTTGATGTAACGCCACGTGTTGGTAAAGAGCTTTGCGAGTTCCGCTTCTTCAGGGGATGTCTCGACGATCTGATCGGTAAGGTTGCCGAAGACTTCCGATGCCCGGCTCACTGCTACCGGGGTTCGACCTGAGACGATCTGCGGAAGTGAGTACAACTCAGTAAATGCTTTTCCTTCGGCGATTCGCTCGGGACAGAACGCCACTTCGATAGCAAGACCGAGATCGGCGATCCGTTCTTCGACCAATCGAGTAACCCCCGGATACACCGTCGATCGAAGTACAAGCAGTTGGCCGTCTCGAAGGTTTGGGCCGAGGGCACTGATGGCGTCAGGAACGGCCTGAGTGTCTGGGTTGAGGTGTTCATCAACCGGAGTGCCGACCACCACAATCACGACATCGGCCGCAGTCACAACCGCTGGATCGGTAGAGGCTCGAAACGTACCCGCCGCCAAGATCTCAGAAAGGATCTCGGGAGCTTGAGGCTCGTCGAAGGGCATTTGTCCGGAATTCACCAAAGCAACTGCTGCCGGATTGATATCGAAGGAGGCGGTCTGAATCCCTTTTCGAGCAAAGGCCATTGCTAGAGGCAGCCCCACATGACCACATCCACCCACGACGCAGATGTCGATCGGTGCTGTGAGGTCGCCGTTCATCGGCTGACCCCTAGGGACGTGAGAATCGAACCATTCTGGGCGGCCCAAGCACACTCAGTCAGACGATGTGGTGTGAAGATCACGGTTATTGCGCCTCGAAGTGTGGTCCGAACGCCACATGGTACCCGCAACCCGCCCTTCACCCGGCCCACGAGCACCCGGTAGTCTCAGCGCATGGAGACATCGTCACCCACCACGACCAGCACTCCCTCAGCGGATTCCGTCGTCCGGAGCCCCGCCGATGAACTCACAAGACTCCGCAGCGAGGTTGAGCGCCTTCAAGGACTCATCGGTCCCTCAGAGGAGTCCTACCGCAAGCTCCGACTCGATGTGCTCGGCGCTCGAGATGCAGCCATCGCTGCCGAGGCGGAATTGGGCTATGTCCGCGGGCAGGTTGTCTCCCTTGAGACGCAGCTCTTCCAGATACGCCGGGACTACTACCGAATCCAGCGCATTGCGGCCAAGCTCGTTCATCCCAGTCTCCGTGGCCCAATCCGACAGGCCTTGAGCCTCGTGCGCCGAGTTCTCTCGGGTCTTCGTCGATGAGCCCCAGGTTCTCGGTCATCACCCCTGTCTTCGACCCTCCGGCAGAGGTTCTCCGAGCCACCATTGAATGCATCCTGAATCAAACCTTCGCCGACTGGGAATTACATCTCGTCGATGATGCGTCTCCGAGCCCTCATGTCCGAGAAGTGCTCAACGACTACGTCGGTGATCCCCGAATCAAGGTCACCTTCAGAGAACACAATGGCGGAATTATTGCGTCGTCGAACGATGCGCTGACAACGGCCACTGGCGATTTCGTCGTGTTGCTGGACCACGACGACATCATTGATCTCAACTCGCTCGAACTCATCAACGATGTTCTTCGGGCCGACGAAACTATCGACTACCTCTACACCGATGAAGACCTCATCGCCTTCGATGGATCGCGGACTCAAGCGTTTTATAAGCCCGATTGGTCTCCCGAACGATTCCGTGCACAGAACTACTGCTGCCATCTTTCGGTGATACGCCGGTCGCTCGCAGTTGATGTAGGTGGATTCCGACCAGGTTTCGAAGGATCGCAGGACTATGACCTCATCCTGCGAGTTACCGAGAAAGCTCGGCGTATCCACCACCTCCCGAAAGTCCTTTACCACTGGCGCCAACTCGCAACTTCAACCGCGGGCGATCCGACATCAAAGATGTACGCCTACGAGTCGGGCCGGCGAGCGATTCAGGAACATTGCGACCGAATCGGCATCAACGCCGTCGTGGAGTCACTTCCACTTCTCGGCACCTACCGCGTTCGCAGGATTCTCAAGAATCACCCGCTCGTCAGCATCATTATCCCAACCCGCGGAACCTCGGGACGCGTGTGGGGAGTCGAACGATGTTTCCTCATCGATGCCGTGCAATCGATCCTTGAAAAATCAACGTACGAAAATATTGAATTTGTCGTTGTTGCTGACACTGATACTCCACCTGAAGCCATCCGAGCGCTTGAACGAATTGCTGGCGACAAACTTCACCTCACATGGTTCGACGGCGAGTTCAATTTCTCGGAAAAGGTCAACGCTGGGCGGGTACATGCCAACGGCGATCTGTTGCTGCTCCTCAACGATGACATTGAAGTCATTTCCCCTGACTTCATAGAAACAATGGTTGGAATCGTTCAAGAACCCGATGTTGGTTCTGTTGGCGCAAAACTTCTTTTCTCCGATGGAACATTGCAACATGCCGGTCATGTCTACCCCGGCAATCCCGATCACATATTTTTCAAGTCCCACAACACCGAGTTCGGTCCACGCGGAATGCTCGTTGTGGATCGCGAAGTTGTCGGCTCAACTGCAGCGTGTCTACTCGTTCGAGCCGATGTCTACGACGAAGTAGGCGGGTTCTCGCCAGACTTCAAGTCGAATTTCAATGACGTCGACTTTGCACTGAAACTCAATCGGGCCGGCTACCGCAACGTCTTCACCTGCCACGCTGAGCTCTATCACTTTGAAAGCGTTTCTCGCGACCCAGTGGTAACTCCAGAAGAACACGCAATGATTCAACGTCGTTGGAAACACGAGCTTTCGAACGATCCCTATTTCAATCCGAATCTGGAACCCGGGCGTCACGACTGGTCCCCGCGGGTCGGCGTCTAAACCGTGCCCGGAAAGCTCGCCGTTGTCCTCGCAACTCCTGCGGGAGTTAACCCTGCGGCTCTTTCATCTGCGCTCGCATCGTTCCATCCTGATGCGGTTCAGAAAATCGTTTGCGCTGACGACAGAGAATCACTGCCTCCGGAAACCACAGGTATCGGGTGGGACCGTCTGTTCCTTGCTCTCGAACCCCGCCAGTTCGCACTCGCCGCGGGTGTTGCCGAGGCACAGCAACTCCTGAGTGGCGCATACGAGTCGGTCCTCGTTGTTCTCACCGGATCAGCAATCGTCACAGGTCCACTGACTTCGCTCATCAGTTCTGAGGGCGACTTGACGTTTCCGGCTCGAGTTCGCCACTTGCCACCGCAAGACAACCTCTCACCAGCCCCTGGGCAACTTCTGGTGGAGGGCCGCTACAGCCCGATCGCCTTCCACGCCAAGTCAGCATCGTTCAAGTCTCTTACTGCGCTTTCACGGCTGCTCTGTGCGGGCGCCTCGCTTCCGGCCGGTCGAGCCATCGAGATTCTTGGTATTGATAACGACGTCGCATCATCCGATGCATCGGATCTCGCTGTTGGACACTGGAAAGCTCCACGCGGCCCCATTGCACTCATCGACGGCGAAGGCCACGATCCAAAACGGCCGTGGCTCCTCGTTGGATCTGCCACTCGCCCTCGTGTGCGTCTCAGCCAACACGATGGCCTTCGCGATCTTCTCTGGAATCATGCCGATCAACTTGGGGGGACTCCGACCGAACCGACGATGCCAGACGGAATGCTGATCGGCCCCATCATTCGACGCCTTGCTCGCGACAACATCACTGCTTCATTTGCTGGCCAACCCCTCTTCGCGAATCCGACGACTGATCCGATCGCGTTCACCGATTGGCTCAATGCACCGGACGGACTTCTGGGTCGCTTCTGGAAAGCGGTGTACGAGAGCCGGAGTGACCTTCAAAGCACGTTTCCCGAAGTCCGAATCGGAGCTCTTGAAAACTTCCGGATCTGGATGCTCGATCGCATTGGTATCGAGTACCAATCGCCGTTTGTGCGGCCATTTACGTCGCGTGGATACGGCCTTGGCGCTTCAACGTTTGAAGCTGGCGGAGTCAATGTCATCGGCTATCTCGATCGCACAAGTGGCATCGGCTTGGAAGCGGCCAGGATCGCCTCTGCATTAGAGATGGTGGGAGTCCCGGTTTCGCGAGTCGCCATCGGTGATTCACTCAGCCCCATCGTTGACGATGAAATGGACCTCGATCAACGACTCCGCTTCGACACCAACGTCATCGTCGTCACCGCTGAACAACTCTCCCGCTTAGCTGGTCAGTTGAATCAAGACCCATTCACTGGTCGTCGCTCGGTTGGCTACTGGTTCTGGGAACTTTCCACACCGTCCGATGCCGCCGCCAAAGCCATCACGCTGCTTGACCAAGTATGGGCACCGACCGAATTTGTGCGCGAATCCTTTGCTCAACTTGATTCACGCAAGGTCAAGTTATCGCCGCCGACGAGGCCTACTTTCACGCCCAAGACGCGCTTCGACCGGACGCAACTGGGCCTACCGAATGACCGCGTCATCTTTCTCTGCACCCTCGACATGTTCTCGGTCGTCGAACGGAAGAACCCTTTTGGAGTTATCGATTCATTCAGAGCAGCATTCGAACCCGACGAAGGCCCACTGCTCCTCGTCAAGACGCTGAATGGCGATCAACGCGGAGATTGCCTTGAACGTGTCTTGATGGCGTGCTCCGATCGGCCCGACATCGAAGTTCGTGACGGCCACCTCAGTCGAGATGAGCAACTCTCACTCATTGCGGAATCCGATGTGTTGGTTTCACTCCACCGATCGGAGGGGTACGGACTCCACCTCGCAGAAGCGATGGCGGCGGGCACACCAATCATCACGACGAACTACTCAGGTCCCATCGATTTTCTCGACGGGACCTGCGCCGAGCTCATCCCTTACCACCTCGTACCGGTTCAGGAACTCGATGGCGCATATGGAAACGGCGAATGGGCCGAACCCGATCTCGTCGCCGCCGCGAACGCCATGCGCCGACTCTTTGATGACCCGTCACAACGATCACTACTCGCGGCTGCCGCTCGCAACCGAATTGACCAAATGCCGACCGCATACAGCACTGGCGTTCAAATGCGGTTGCTGCTTAGTCAACTACCTGCCCTCCCACCCGAAGAGCACCGCGACCACTAACAGCGACGGGTCTATCGGACCCCAGCAAACCGAAGTTCAGGAACGTCTGGGCAGATCTGAGTGTTGAACTTCTTCGAGCATTGATCGTCGCTGCTCGATTGATGGTTCGAGTTCGTCGCTTCGGCCCAAAGTGACGAAGAACTCGATGCCAATTGTTTCGTGCTCAGCGACGATCCCGAGAGATGTGAGCCCTAGCGCCCTGAGATCCGCAATGATGAGGCGAAAACTTTCTGGGGTAAATCGCCAGCAATGAATTTCTCCACCGAAATCGTCACCGTCGACTGACCGCTGATAACCGTCGCGCACTAAGTCGCCGGAATACATCAAATCGGGAACCACACCTCGCGCTTGACCCCAAGCGATGGCTCCGTTCACATGTGAAGTGCGCGAGAAATAATCGACAACCTGTCCAAGTGTTGGCTTCGTACGCTTCTCTACGAACGCATCGACGATCTGACCGCTTGTCGAAAGTTCGCCGTAGAAGTCAAAGCAGAATCGCTTATCGGGGACGACCAAGCCCAAGCGCCCTGAAGGCGAAAGGACCCGTTCCACGTCTTGAAGAAACGACACAACATCGGGAATGTGCTCAATGACATGGCTTGCGACGACCCATTCGTAGGCGCCTTCTTTGCCGATCAACTCCGTCAATGTTTCTCCACGAGAAACATGGTCAACTTCCTCAATGAGCGACACATCAACACCAACGTGCAATTCATGGCCGTATTGGGCGCGCAGCGAATCGGTGTCGAGATAATCGACGATCTCGACCTGATAGCCATCGCGCTTTGCCATGATCGGCTTATCGAGGGGGCCGAGTTCTATGCCACGGCCGTTGAGATCGAGCTCAGCTCGAACAATTGCGTTTCGTGACTGCGAAGGCGACAGAGGACGTCCTTCGAACTTTCCAGCGATCGCAAAATGATGCGCCCCGCTCGGCATAGAGCCATTCGCTACTGCTTGCGCTACATCAGGATTCGCTAGAAGGTACGCCGCTTCGTCGAAGATGTCGACGGAATCACCTTCTGGACGCTTTCGCCGCTTCATGCACTCTCGCCGCGACGCAATCCATGGATCCATTGAGCGGGTAAGGCAAAGACACCCTCGATTGAGTGCCCCTCGGCCCGCACTGTGAGGTCGTATTCATCAGACTTATGAAAAATTACGTTGGTGCGAACGTCGGTTGCGGTGACCTGGATCTTGTAGGCACCTGGCGCCAAAGGAAGCGAGTCGAAGCGGCAGAGCGCTGACCACCGCCCCTCTCCCAGCAGTTCCGGAGAACCGTCAGGGGTATAAGTCGTGGCCAAATGAAGCCCGGCACTGCTCAGAAGATGCATCACGAGACGGGGCTCAGCGAATTGCCCGACGGTCGACCAATCAACTCGGATATCGAGTGGATCGCCACTAATTCCAAAGGGAACATGTTGGCCATCGGGGTCTTGAAGGACAAGCTTCTCAACTCGGAGCGAGGTATGTCCAGGAGCAACAGCTGTTGTCGGGTGAAACGAGTCAAGATCGTTCGCAAGATCACGCTCGGCTTCTTTATCGTTCACGCCGTGCAGATACTTGCCGACCACGCTGAGCGGATCGCCCTCAGCCATGACGCGGCCGTGGTCCATCCATGTAGCGGTATCGCACATCCCTTGGACGATGCCCATAGCGTGCGTCACGAGAACGATCGTGACACCCTCCGCTTTGAGCGAACGCAGGTGATCGAGGCAACGGCGCTGGAACTCCTCGTCGCCTACGGCAATAACCTCATCGACAAGAAGAATCTGTGGATCGACATGAACTGCAACTGCAAATCCGAGTCGGACGAACATCCCGCTTGAGTAGTGCTTCACGGGACTATCAATAAACGCCTGCAGGCCCGCAAACTCAACGATGCGGTCTAAGAGTTCGTCCGTCTGCGTGCGGCTTAGACCGAGGATTGAAGCATTCAGATAGATGTTCTCGCGTCCAGTGAGTTCCGGATGAAAGCCAGCACCGAGTTCAAGCAGTGCCGAAATTCGACCCGCTGTAACGACCTGCCCTGTTGTGGGCGTATGGATGCCGGCCATCATGCGGAGCAGTGAGGACTTCCCGCAACCATTGTGACCAACCAGTCCGTGAACTGTGCCTTCTTTGATCTGCAGGCTTACATCACGAACTGCCCAGAAATCTTCATACTTCGGGCGCCCGAACTTCGTGAAGAGTTCCTTCACGCTTCCCGGCTTGTCAGTGTAGAGACGGAACTTCTTTGAAACATTCTGAACGTCAATTGCGATCATCAGTTCACAACTCCTGTGCGATGTCGCGTGACTTGCGATTGAAGATCGCAAGTCCGATGAGAAATGCCAGGACCGAAATAACAGGGACGCCCACCAGCGACCATGTGTTGGGCCAGCTCAAGTTCCAGAAGATGTCTCGGGACCACTGCACAAACTGAGCAATGGGGTTCAGCTGGATGATCTTTGCAGCCGTTGAGCTCTTCGCCTCGACCAAAGAGAGCGGGTAAATGATTGGCGTGGCGTAGAAGAGAACATTCATTCCGATCGAGACCAAGTAATTCACATCTCGATAGAAGACGTTGTAGACGCTGAGGGCGAGACCGACACCAAGGGAGAACAGGGTGATGCAAAGGATCAGAACTGGGAACAGCACTAATTGCCAGCCCACACATCCAAGAGAGGCCATTACGACGAGGAGGATCGCTGACTCGATCATCGCTTGAAGCAGAACCGTGATCGTATTTGCGACAGCAGGGCATGCCGGTGGGAAGTACACCTTGTTGAGCAATGGACCCGAAGCCTGGAGCGAATTAATGGCACCCATCACGGTGCCGTTGAAGTAATTCCAAACCCATAGACCTGCGAAAAGGTACAACGCATAGAACTTCGTATGACCATTGCCCGCCACTGGCGGTTCGGTGCTGAAGACCACGCCGAAGACAAAACTGTAAATAGCGAGTACCGAGGCCGGGTTGATGAGGGACCAGAGCCAACCCAAAATGCTCTTCTTGTAGCGAGACTTGAGCTCTCGCTGAGTGAGGTTGTAGATGAGGCTGCGATAGGCCCACAGTTGCGAGGCAGAACTCACTGTGGATCACGCTCCTCTGACTTACTTCGGGGACAAAACGTCGCCCCGTTTGGAGCGAACAGAACAATGATCGTAGCAGCAGGCCCCCGTCATCTAGAGGAACTGGGAACTCTCGCGTAGATCGCGACAGGGAACCCACGGGGACCCATAACGTCTGTGATCGGCCGCAAACAAGAACCGCTGAGCTCATAGGTGGACACGAGATCGGTCACACCAAGCGCGGAAAACGTAACGACCAAGATTCCGATCAGAACGGGGAATATCTACATCGCCCTTCGTGGAGGCCGAATCCACATCCACATTCGTGTGGCTCTTCGAAGGGTTTCGCCGCCACCCTCACTCATGGGAGACGAACCAACCTTCGATCTCATTGTCAGGAACGATCTGGCGATCCCGAAGCTGGCGACGTTGACGCAGAGCGTCTGGAAGCATTCTCAAGAGTCCAACAAAAGAGCGAACTCGGCGAGTGACAGTCTTGGTGTGTGGACGCTGCCTTAGCGTCACCGGGTAAACCACGTCGCGGCGAGCATAGGAAGCCGTTATCAGTGGGAACCGAAGTAGTTGAGAAAGCACTCTGCGCGCGGGCGCATTTCGTACGAGCATGAGTAAACGGTTTCGCTCGGTCAAGAAGCTCGTGAGTTCCGAGACCTCGCCGGTTGAGGCAGCGTGGACATGGCGCATCCGGGCGCTTGGAACTGTCCGATATCTCCACCCTCGAGAGCGACCTCGCCAAGAGAGATCGGTGTCTTCGTAATAGAGAAAGAACGACGGGTCGAACAGGCCGACGTCGATGAGATAGTCGGTCCTGAACAGGACTCCCCCTCCACACCATGCAAAGACATCAACCGGAGGATCAAATTGGCCGTCATCGAACTCAAGCCAACCGCGATCCGCGCCGTATCCATCATCGAAGACGATCGACCCCACGTTGTTAATGACGTCACGTAACGGTGTCGTGATCGAAACGTTGATCCGATGAAGTCCCTTTGCAAGATGATGCTGTTCGTCGCCGGAACCACCGTTGATCACGATGGTGCAGTCAGCCGGAACCTCGATCGAAAGCAAAGCAGAAAATGAATCCGACGATTCGGGAGCTGGTACTCGCAGAACCGCTTCCGGTCGGGCCCACTCAAACGGGCCGACTCGATCAACTTCCCGACCCCATCCCGTCTCTCCAAGATGTGCTGATGATGAAACATCAACGCCGTTAACGACCACACCGCGAAGAATTACTCCGCGAGATCTTGTATCGATACGTCCCGACTCAAACGCTGGACTCGTGATTGACACGGTTGCGAATCTGGGCTCAAGCAATATCTTGGGGCAAGCCGCACCCACCCCGCGATCCTCATCGAGAGCATCCACGAGTTCCCTCAACCAACCTGGCTCCACGAACGCATCGTTGTTCACCAGTCCGACATAGCGGACACCAGCGAGATCCTTAAGCGCTTCATTGTTGGCGGGGAAACCAAGGTTCGAACCAAGTCGTCGAACCTCTACTTGCGGAAGTTCCTTCTCGACGCGTTCAACGCTGCCATCAGAAGAATCGTTGTCCAAACAGACAATTTGGAGTTGGTCTGAGGGCCAATCCAGAGCCGACAAATGACGAAGACTTCGAAGCGTGAGATCGCCCCCGTTGTGATTCAGAACGACAAGCCGAACCGGCAGATCGGCCTTGTCGACCACGGGCGCCATTCGGGTTCAGTCTTCCGCTATACGCGTTACGAGGCGAGCGAGTGGGATGCGAAAATCATCGAGCAACGGCAAGCCAGACTGACGAAGTGCGGCGTTGTCGAGGACCGAGTTCGCCGGACGGGGAGCCGGACGGGGCGGCTGCAGATCCGCAGTCGAAACCGGCTTCACTCGATCAGGGTCCTGCCCCGACGCCAGCAGTACTTCGCGTGCGAATTCGTACCAACTGACCGCGCCTTGATTTGTAACGTGAAACGTCCCCGTTCGACGTTCTTCGACAAGACGCCGAATCATTGACGCGAGATCATCAGCAAATGTGGGATGACCGCGCTGATCATCGACAAACGAAAGCGTGTCATTTTCCGCTGCGATTCGAAGGATGGTCTTCACCATGTTTCCGCCGTTGTACCCACAGACCCATGACGTGCGAATGATCGTTGAACCGGAGTGGAGCTCCCGCTCCCCCGCCAGTTTCGAGGCGCCGTAGACCGAAGTTGGGGAAACCTGATCCCATTCGACATACGGAGTTGGCTTTGTCCCGTCAAACACATAATCGGTGGAGACGTAGTGCACCGGCGCACCCACAATTGCCGCTGCTTCGGAGATGAACCTCGTAGCAAGTGCATTCACCAAGAAGGCCCGATCCGGGTCCGACTCACAGGCATCAACGGCAGTCCATGCGGCTGGATGCACGATGGCATCGGGATGAGCCTCGACCACAGCGGCACGGACCGCATCACGGGAGGTGATGTCGAGCTGCGCATGAGAAAACGAAAAGACCTCATGACCACTTGCGCTGAAGCTGGCAACCAGCTCGGAACCGACCTGGCCACCCGCCCCCGTGATCAGGACTCTCATAATTCAGCCCTTCAGTGGTTCCCACCAGGCACGATTGGCCCGGTACCACTCCACGGTTTCGGCCAATGCTTCATCGAGCGATCGAGATGGCACCCAACCGAGAGCATTCGCTTTACTGCAATCGATCGAATAGCGACGATCATGACCAAGACGATCCTGAACGTATTCAACCATCTCATCGCCAACACCCAGAAGACTCAGCACTTTCTCAGTGAGTTCACGATTGGTTGTTTCGTTTCCCCCACCGATGTTGTAAATCTCACCAACCACGCCCTTGCGCAAAACCACATCAACCCCGGCGCAGTTATCCATGACATAGATCCAGTCGCGGATATTCAGTCCGTCGCCGTACAACGGAACTTTCTTGCCATCAAGAAGGTTGGTGACAAACAACGGAATGACCTTTTCAGGAAACTGGTAGGGCCCAAAGTTGTTTGACGAACGAGTGACAATGACGGGAAGTCCATACGTCTCTTCATAGGACAGCGCAATCAGATCCGAACCCGCCTTTGACGACGAATACGGAGATCGCGGTCCGAGCCGATCCGTTTCCACGAATGAACCGTCATCAATTGATCCGTAGACCTCGTCGGTCGAGATATGAAGGAAGCGATCAACGCCAACATTCCGTGCAACATCACACATCACATTGGTGCCTAGACAATTCGTCCGAACGAACGTATCGGGATCAACAATCGAACGGTCGACATGGCTTTCAGCGGCGAAGTGCACAACAGCGTCGTGTCCGTCCATCGCCGCAGCCACCGCAGCGCGATCGCAAATGTCACCCTGGACGAATCGGAATCGAGGATCATTTGCGACGTCATCGAGACTCGACAGATTCCCGGCGTAGGTAAGTGCATCGAACACCGTGACTTCATCGTCGGTGGTCGAAAGTACATGACGGACATAGTTCGATCCGATGAATCCAGCGGCGCCAGTGATGAACAACTTCATGAGAAACGCAAACCTTCCATGCGGTTACAAGCGATCAAGGACGAAGACTGATATGCGGCTGCCACTGCGGGTCAATCCCAGAGCGGCGTGGATTGGCCTGATCGCGATTCGAAAGAATCGGATTCTCGACTCCCCAATCAGCGGCAATTGCGGGGTCATCCCATGCAACGCCCAGTTCATCGGCCGGGTTGTAATACCCATCAACGAGATAGGTAATGGTCATATCCGTCAACGCCGCAAAACCATGAGCGACGCCGGGCGGAATAAAGATTCCGCGATGGGAGTGCGTACCATCGGCTTGGCGGCCGAGGTCAAGCCACTGGGTGACGCCATCGGTGGGCGAACCAGTACGCAAGTCGTGGAGCACAACTCGTGCGGTGCCGTAAGGGACGTACCAGTAATCGGCCTGATGAAGGTGGTAGTGCAGACCGACAATCGCTCCGGCCTGACGGTCCCCCCGGTTGCCCTGGATCATCTCGCGGCCCTGTGGGAACCATTCTCGACGATAGGTCTCGACGAAGAATCCACGTTCGTCGCCATGAACGTCAGGGTCGACGATCAAAACTCCGTGGATTTTCTCGGATGGGGTGACAGTTGCCATGGAGTCCTCGGGGAGCGGCGCTACAAGAGCGGTAGAACGCCAGCGAGGTTAGTCGCCTCCGGACGCCTCACCCCGGAGCACCCCGGTGACCACCGTCTCGTTGTAGGTAAAAAACCGCCCTACTGGGCGGGGAAACGGGAATGAGCGAGCCGATTCAAGCTCAACACCAAGCCGACCAAACAGCCGAGAAACCTCATGTTCCCCAATAAGGCGAACATGAGTGGGATCAGACCGCTGCCCAGCAGCCTGTGGCGTGATGACCACGATCTTTCCGCTTGGTCGGAGAGAGCGGAGATACGAACTGATCAGCGAAACTCCCGCGTCTTCATCCATGTGTTCAAGGACATGTGAAAGCAGCAGCGAATCAAAGAGTCCTCGATCAGACAGTTGGAAATCTTCCGGCACATACGCCTCTAGACCACGCTCTCGACACACGGCAACAGACGTCGGATTGTGATCCACCCCAACTCCATTGCCATCGACGAATGCAAGACACCGACCAATACCGCAACCAACGTCGAGCGTTCTTCCCAAGTTCAATCTTCGGATATTGCGACGATAAGGATCAGGCAGGAGACGTTTCCAGGCATGCCCTCGACGATTTCGCAAACGATCGGTGTAGTCCTCGCCAATCGTGGAATCGTGGCTTTCGTCCATAGCGAGAGTCAGATCTCGATTGGTTCGTGCTCAATGGCCTCGACCAACGCTCCGATTCCGGCACGTTCGAATTGGCTCTGTCGACGGGCAAGCGCAATTGCCATCCATACCGTAGAAACCGCTGCCCCAATGACGAGACCAAGACCAACACGCAACTCAAGGTCTTCAATCAACGCCATGGTGGCAACACACGCCGCAAGACCCGCGCCCCAAGCGAACGCAACTGTCCGCGGCGCAGCGAGCGCCATCAGCGCTTGAGCGAGTGTCAGTGCGATGATGAAAACGCCGCTTCCCGCTGAAAGAAGTGCAAGATTTCCGGCGCTCATTGTGAAGTCATTGAAGAGGATCTTGCCCACGGTTGGACCGAGCAAGAAGGCACCGATCGTGCCAAGCACAGCGATCGCCACAACGAGCACAAGGAGCCGATAGAGCCCACGACGGAATTCATCGTGTTTTCCAGACCCGGCAAGACCTGCCAACTTCGGCAAGAGCGTTCCTTGTACTGCCTGAAATGCGAGAACCGGCACGCGCGCCACAAAGAATGCAGAGGCAAAGCCAGTAACCACGGCTTTCTGTGCCGCAGTTGCGAGAAGGTTCACGCCAAGCAACGGTGCGTAGGCCAGACCCTGAGTGAACACCGAAGCTGCGAGAAGCCAGCCAATATTTGAGGACAACTCTGAATATGGCGCAGTGGGCCCATCCTCGAGATGCCGGCGGTTGCCTCGGAGGACGATTGGAAGCGCAAGGAGTGGCGAAACAGCGAGACAGAGAGCGTAAAGACCCGCCTTGTCCGCACCTGCAATTGTGATTCCGATAGCCAAAGCAAGTCTGATGAGCGAGTCAACGGCGATGAGCTCACCGAAGGCAGCGAATCGACCTTCACCAGCAAGTACTCCTCGGGTGAGGTGCACCAAAAAGAACGACACAAGGCTGATGCACAACGCCACGGTGAACAACTGATCGCCATGGTAAATCTCACGGCCCAAAAGCGGAGCTGCTGCAATCGCAGCAACAATCAACACCGCGGTGATTGCTGCGCCAAGTTTCGTCGCTTGTGTAACAAGCGGACGGCCCCCCAAACCCTGAGCGCGTCGATGTGCAAGAGCTCGCCCGACCTCTTGTTCAAGCGGCAGGAAGAAACCTGGGCCAAGAACGAAGATGACTGCCCAAAAGGCAGAGAACGCTGACTTCGCCGTGCCGTCGAGTGCATTGAGCGCTACTACGACAAATGCGTACGACGCAATCGACGAGATAACGAGTCCGGCTCCGACCGCTCCGGTTCCAGCCGGGACAGCCTCTTTCGCCCGACCCAATGCGGCTGTGGCCTTTGCTTTCATGGCGTTACCTTGAGGCTTCGGTTCCGGAAGAGCACGACCTCATGTTCTCACGTGGAAACGGGCGCTATCGCCCATTCGCCACCCAAACCGATCAGACGACTCGACAGCCGATCAGTGAGTTCGTCCCTGCACCCACATTCAAACCGAACACACAGATGGTCTGCGGATCCGCGCTTGGTCGAGGCACCAGATACGTAAAGCCATGATTCGGACCATTCCCGAACGCTGCGGCGACATCCGCCCGATAATCACTCGCCAGACGCCCGACGCCCACTCCATTCACATAGATGTGGATCACAATCGGATCATCTGTGTTGGGATCAAGGGCCCATCCTGCGACCCCGATATGCCCATATCCACTCGCTGCCCAGTCAATCGAGCCGAACGGATCGCCATTCCCGCTGACGACGGTCCGACAACCCAGAGTCTGATTCGAACCCGCACCTACCGTGTTGATTGAGTACACACAGACCTGATGGCTACCCGCTGAAACGGGTACCGATGTCGAGAATCCGTGGTTGGCCCCATAGAGCGGGAAGGCTGCTGCGACATCTGGTCGCGGCGCCGAGGCAACAATCGCAACTCCGACTCCGTCGACATAAACATGAACCTGGGTCGGGTTGGCAGTATCGGGATCGATCACCCAACCAGCAATATCGATCGCGCCAGGGCGTGCCTTCACCCCATCAAGAGACCCATACGGACTTCCGGTTGGCACAGTGACGGACTTACATGACAAGAGACTTGGTCCACCGGGCCCGGTGTCGTTTATGCCGTAGGCGCACACCTGAATTGGTCCGCCGGACGCGTCAACCTCAGCGTTGAAACCATGGTTACCGGTGATGCCGAAGAAATTGTTGACATCGGTCCTTAGCTGATTGGCAGGCAATGACGTCCAAGCAGTTCCGGCATAGACATGCACGACAGTCGAACGAGACCAGTCGTTCGGATCGGCTGCCCATCCAGCCACTCGGACTTTTCCAGGTTGAGTCACCGTCGCCATGTCAAGGGAACCTTTAGGAGCGCCACCAAGCGAGAGGCATCCAAGTGGAAGGTTCAAACCTGAAGCGACGTTGATGCCGAACGCGCACATGTTCTGTGCGCCTGTCGGAATTGCGAAATCCGCACTAAATCCATGTGCGGATCCGAACCCGGGATACACCGCACCGACGTCAGTACGAATTCGGTCCGCAGTCGTCGCACCCGTCCAAGCACCATCGGTATAGAAGTGGACTTGGATCGGCGCAGTCGTATCGGGATCAATCGCCCATCCGGCAACGTGAATATTGTTTACGGAATTCAATGCCGTACCGTCGAACGACCCAAAGGGCGAACCACCGCCCGAGCCTGCACCTGCGAGTGCCTGCAGCGAACTCAGGTCGCAGCAAAACCAATTCATATCGACGTTGTCGAGCGCGTAGTTAAAGGCGTTCGATTGCTGTCCATTGAAAGAATTCGCGTAAATACCCGGAACTTTTTCGATACTCGAAAACTGCCACCACGTCCACGATGACCAACCGGCAGGCAATCTCGGTTGACGCGTGTCGGTATAGGGGTCACAAATTCGCTCCCCCGCATTGTTCTGACACATGTAGCTCGGAAGCCAAAGTTGATAGGTCGCGGAGATATCGGCTGCGATCGTCCCTGGAAAGAAGAACGCACCCATGTAGAGCACAGGCTTCTTGCCGGTGAGCAACGTGACCTCGTTCATGAATGCACGCGCCCAGTTGGACAGTTGTGTCCCGTCGAGGCCGCCGGTTTCTTCCAAATCGAGCATCCCGGGCAAGTCACCTGGCCCGGTCATCGAACCCGCACGAGACACGAAGTAACGGGCTTGGTCAACTGCAGTACTGATGGGGAGGGCTGGCTTGGCGTAGTGATACGAACCGCGAAGCAAACCCACCGATGCAACGCCCGCCCAATCCTGCGCAAAACAGACGTTTGTATAGGAAGTTCCCTGAGTCGACTTCACATATGCGAAGGACACGCCTGAGTTGCGAACTTGTGTCCAGTCGATGGGACGGCCGCAATATGAATTATCTAAAGGAGTGCCAGGATGCTGCCAACTCGATACATCAATACCGCGCAGGAGGGCGCTAGCAGGAGTGGCTGTCACCAATGACGCTACGAATGACAGCGAGAACGACGCACCAACAAAGGCAAGCGCGAGGACAAGCACGCGAAAAAACTTCGGCGCCTGAAGCGACGAAGAAGGGTCGCTCTCACAATTCGGAGCGGCGGAGAAATGGCGGGGTGGAGTCATGAGGAATCATCGGGAACGTGCCCGGGCCAAATTCTACGTTCCCTCGCCCGACTCTTGCCTTCACCCTCTAATCCGAAGAGAGATCGGGACAAACACTCTCTGTTCGACGTGAACTAGTCGAGTTCGACGAGCGAATGATCACCGATCATCAAGCGCGACGCATGAGGTTCGCGTTGGGACTTGCGCACCTCCACTTGCTTTCCTACAAGCGAGTCCGCGATGGAACGAATACCGGTGATCCGCGACTGCTCAAGAATGACGGAGTTCTCGATGGTGCTATCGGAAATTTCGCAATCGAAATAGATCGAGGCGTACGGACCAACGGTGCTGTCGACGATTCGAGCGCCTTCACCAATGATCACCGGACCACGAAGTGTCGAGTTGACGACCTCCGCACCCGCTTCGATAACGACGATTCCCTCGAGGACCGATGCAGCATCAACAGTTCCGCTATTGGATGATTCGAGCATGTCGAGCACAAGACGATTGCCTTCAAGGAGAGGCTCAAGTTTGCCTGTGTCCTTCCACCATCCCTCAAGAACTTCATGACGGACCCGATGGTCGTTATCGATGAGCCACTGAATTGCGTCAGTGATCTCAAGCTCTCCACGCGGCGACGGCTCGATTGCAGCAACAGCTACGTGGATGCTCGGGTCGAACAAATACACACCAACAAGAGCGAGATCAGACTTTGGCTCTTCTGGCTTCTCAACGAGTTTCGTTACTTCACCATCGGCACCAATTTCCGCTACACCGAATCGCTGAGGATCGGGAACCCGGGCAAGCAGAATCTGTGCTGAAGGAATTTGCGCATCGCCCGCTCTTGATTCCGCATGGTCCGCCTCGAAACTTTCAACAAATTCAGCAATGCCCTGACGAAGCAGGTTGTCGCCGAGGTACATCACAAAGTCGTCATCTCCGAGAAAGTCGCGAGCGATCAACACACAGTGGGCAAGACCTAAGGGCGCATCCTGAGGGATGTAGGTGACCTTCGCTCCCCACCGACTGCCATCCCCTACTGCGTCGCGAATCTCGGGACCGGTGTCACCAGTGATGATTCCGATCTCCGTGATTCCCGCCTCGACCATGTCCTCGATGCCGTAGAACAGAATTGGCTTGTTTGCCACCGGCACCAATTGCTTGGCGCTCGTGTGGGTAATCGGTCGAAGTCGCGTACCGGCACCGCCGGAAAGAATCAGGCCCTTCACGTCCGACTGTCTAGCAGCCTGACCCCTTCAATCCCTAGGGGGCTTAGACCGTGCGACATCCAAGTAGCTGATTCGTGCCGCTTCCCGCCGCCTCAATCGAATAGACGCAGACCTTCACAGGCGTCTGAGGGGCTGCCACCGTGGCGCCAAACCCGTGTGCATTCCCGTAGAGCGGAAATGCCGCCCCGACATCGGGTCGTTGAAGGTCCGCCAGGATTGCCGTCCCCTCAGACCCCACATACACATGAATCGGAATGGAGCCCGCAGTATCGGGATCGATTCCCCAACCCGAAACCGTCACACCATTCGAACCACGAACAACCGAGTCAAGCGAACCAAACGGAGACCCACCGGGAACGTTGACTTGGCGACAACCGAGCAACGAATTCGCTCCGCCACCTTGGTTGAATCCGTAGACACAGACGGTTCGCAGACCGGCCGCAACGGGAATGGTTGCATTGAACCCGTGACTTGATCCATATGCGGGGAAAGCGGTTCCGATATCCGCTCGAGAAAGATTTGCGCGGACAGACGTTCCGCTAGAGCCAATCCAAACGTGTACATCAGTCGCACCAGCGATGTCGGGGTCGATAACCCAACCAGCAACATTGATTGCCCCTGGTCGAGCAACCGCAAAATCCAGCGAACCAAATGGCGAACCCGTGGGAAGCGTCACTGTCCGACAACCCAGAGCATTCAACGCAGCACCGCCAGCCGAAAGGCACACCACACGCGTTCCACCCACGACCGGAATCTGGAGTGCAAACCCAGCTGACGATCCAGCCCATGGGAAAGCACCAGCGACATCACTTCGTGCAACCGTGCGTGCGGCATTCGCAACGACGACTCCATCAACAGAAATGTCCGCAGTCGCAGTTGCGGCACCGGGGACTGCAACCCAACCAGCGATAGAGACTGATCCAGGACTTGTCGCGACTAGATCAATTGCACCAATTGGCGGACCAGTGACGTTCACCCAACGACATCCGAAGAGAACATTGTTTCCACCGCTCACATTTATCCCGAACACACACACCTGTTGCGCTCCGGCAGCCGACGGAACAACGACATCGAAGCCGTGGTTGTTCCCTGAGCCGGGGTATGCCGCGCCAACGTCAGGTCGGCTCCCATTCGCGACAATGGGTGTTCCGATCGTGCCGGGCGCACCGGGAATGCCGGCGTAGACATGAACATCAATCGGATTTGTTGTATCGAAATCGATCGCCCAACCAGCAACACGAACCTGATTCGGACCCGCTGGCCAAACGCCGTCGTACGAACCGATTGGGTCGACATTTCCGCAGAACCCGCGGCGAGTCGATGTATCGCAGAGCACTGTCGACGCAGTCCACGTCAGAGAATCACGCGCGTTTGCGGTTACAGGTTTCAATGCTGTGATGTCGATGTCGTAACCCGTGTCCTCCTTCAACCAGACGCGATACTCGTTGCCATTCGCTCGAACGGAATAGAAGGGTTTGGGAAGTGGTGTGATGGAGTTGCTCGACCCGTCGTAGGTGCCCCCTTGCCACCAGCGGGAACCCTCGGCAAGCGCAGGGTTGATAAAGAAGCAGGTCAAGCCCTCACCGATACCACGAAGATTGCAGACTCTTTGCTGCATTCCACCTGTTCGAGTTACCGCGGGATCAAACGACGTGTTGAGTTTCCCGTCTGATGTAACTAACTGGTTGAACGTGTCCTCACACTTTGTCGTTCCGCCCAAAGTGCACCCGTACCAAGGGCCCCATGCGTACATTCGTCGCGCTTGAGGCGTCACCCTTTTGCTCGACGGTGCATTGCACCAGCGATAGGCAATAGTCGCTGCGGCCTGGTTTGCTGCGGTCGTCGCGTTGATCGCGTCAGCTGCAGTCATATCCCAGCGGCCCGCTGAATCGAATTGCCATAAGCCGATACCAGGGCTGAAGAATGCATTTACATATGGGCCAGTTGTGCGGCTGAACGCAAAGAGGTTGGCGTTCGACGTGCGCCCGTCGGAAGTGTTGTCCCATCGAGACAACGTCATCGGAGATGGAAGTGAGCCACCGGCTTCGAAATAGGTGGGAACGATCATCATGGCGGCCAGGTGCGTCGATGAAAGTCCGCAGTTGTAATTGAGATCAGGCTGTTCTGTGTCTGCGAGTTTCGTTTCTGCCGTTCTTGCGGCTGCCTCGCGAATCGCGTCAAGAGGCCCTTGTCCGAAGTTGCGTCCCGAGGTTGCCGGCATGAGCAGCTCGGGCATACATCCCGCAGACACCACAACGACTCCGACAACAAATCCCATCATCGCCAATGAACGTCGAAGTCGACGTGAACCCTTGTGCCTGACTGTCGGAATGGGGGCGTTCATACAGACCTTTGATGAGACGCGTGTAACCACGCTCTCCGCCCGCCATAACCCTAGCGAAGGGCTCGCAGAAAGCCTCGACAGGCCGGTTTTCCCCTTAGAAAGGGTAGATCAGAGGTCGAAATGCGGTGCGTGCGGCGTGCAGTACTGGTCGTATTCCGCAATCACGATCTCTTCTGGCTCGATTGAGCACGCTGGGCACTTGGGGTCCCGGCGGATCTTGTAGGTCATGAACGACTGCTCAAGGCTGTCGTAGGCCATCAATCGACCGGACAACGAATCGCCGAGTCCGAGCAGGAGCTTGATCGCTTCAATCGCCTGGATCGAGCCAACAATGCCCGGAAGGACGCCAAGCACTCCGGCCTCGGCGCATGACGGCGCAAGCTCGGGTGGAGGCGGCTCGGGCAAGAAGCACCGGTAGCAAGGACCATCGTGCGGAAGGAACACCGTGATCTGTCCTTCAAACCGGAAGATTGATCCGTGGACAACTGGCGTGCCTGTCTTCAGCGATGCATCGTTGAGAAGGTAACGGCTTGGGAAGTTGTCAGCTCCATCGACAACGAGGTCGTACTGCGAAAGCAGTTCTTCAACATTCGATGCATCGAGACGCATGTCATGGGTGATGACATTGACCTCAGGATTCAACAACTGAAGCGTCTTTGCCGCTGAGTCGACTTTGCGCATACCAACGCGCTCGATGTTGTGAATGATCTGACGCTGAAGATTTGATTCATCGACAACATCCATATCGATAATGCCGATCGTTCCAACACCTGCTGCTGCGAGATACAGAGCAGAGGGCGAACCGAGGCCGCCGGCGCCGAGAAGGAGAATCTTCGAGTCAAGAAGTTTGAGCTGACCTTCTTCACCAACTTCAGGGAGAAGAAGGTGACGCTGGTAGCGGTTGCGCTGCTCGGCACTCAGCGTGCGAGGGGCCGACCATTCACGACCCTGGTCTTTCCAAGCATTGAAGCCGCCGTTCATTGAAAGAACATCGGTGTATCCAAGTTCGCCAAGCGTCTTGGCTGCGAATGCCGAACGCACGCCGCCGGCGCAGAACACCACAACCTTTGATTCCCGATTGGGAATGCGACTCTCGACCTGAGCTTCGAGATGGCCGCGCGGAATAAAGACGGCGTTGGGAATAGCGCCCTGCTCAAACTCATCGGGCTCACGAACGTCGAGGAACACCGTGGCCGGTTGGGCGCGCAGCGCTTCTGCTTCGGCCGGTTCGATCTCGGTGATCTGGCTCTTGGTCTGCGAGAGGAGGTCTCGGAAGGTGGCCATGGGTTGCCTTTAGTGCTCGGGGGATCGAGCGAATCTCGCGCTCGGGAGCAAAACCCTACCGATTAGGTCGGCTTTCCGCCACCTTCAGCCATTGACCTACAAAATGGCCGGAAGAATCGCTGACGCCGAACCCTGCACGACAACTGTCGCCTGCGGGTCGAAGGGGGTCGATTCAGCGTTGACAATCACCACCGAGCGCCCAGCCTCCAACGCAACCTGCACCATCCCTGCAATTGGGTAGACCATGAGACTTGTGCCGACAGCAAGCAACACGTCGGCTTCTGTGGCTGCAATCTCTGCTCGCATGAGGTCAGCCGCTACTAACGATTGTCCGAACATGATCGTTGCCGACTTCATGATTCCGCCGCAGATCAGGCAGGGCGGGTCGGGGTCGCCGGCTCGCACTCGATCAAGTGCTTCCTCCATCGGACCTCGTGCGCCGCAATCGACACATTCCCACCGGTGCACCGTGCCATGAATCTCAACCACGTTGTCGGGCGAGCTCCCGGCAATGACATGGAGACCATCAATGTTCTGCGTCACCAATGTGTGGAGACGTCCTGACCGCTCGAGATCGACCAAGGCCCGATGGCCATCATTCGGCGAAGCGGTGAACATGTCTGATTCGAGCCTGATTTGCCAGGCGTCTCGTCGCACCTGGGGGTCGGCCAAGTAGTGCTGAATGGTTGATCGCTTCTCGGCCTCGGGGTTGCGGGTCCAGACGCCGTTTGGCCCCCGGAAATCGGGAATACCCGAGTCAGTACTGATCCCGGCCCCCGTCAGCACCGCCACCGACGACGCGGAGCG
>WLGJ01000109.1 GCA_009703275.1 Actinomycetota bacterium | reverse complement strand
GTGCATTCCGAAATGCTGCCGCTGCGAAATCAATCGCAACCAAATCCGCTTGAACTCTTTCAGATCTGGCTGAACCTGCCGGCTGTCGACAAGATGTGCGACCCATCGTTCACAATGCTCTGGGCTGAACAGGTACCGAAGATACGCCGTATCGATACCGATGGTCGCAGAGTTGAAGTTGTTGTCATCGCCGGCGCATTCGATGACACCAGTCCCCTCAACCCACCTTCGAATTCTTGGGCATCAAAGGATTCTGCAGAGGTTGCGGTTTGGCATCTCCATCTTGACCCGGGCACATCACTCGAGCTTCCGCCCACGAGATCAGCGGAGACGATTCGAACGCTCTATGTCTTCGACGGTGACGGCGTACAAATTGACGAGACGCACTTGGGATGCGACACCGGTTCGGTGCTTCGCTCCAACGACATCACAATGCTTCAGTCTTCGGGCGGAGCTGATTGCCTCGTGCTTCAAGGTCGCCCCATTGGTGAGCCAGTTGTGCAGCAGGGTCCTTTCGTGATGAATGACGAAGCGGGCCTTCGGCAAACGTTCATCGATTACCAGCGCACAGGTTTCGGCGGCTGGCCTTGGCCTGTCGATGGACCGGTACATGACGCAGACCGCAAACGGTTTGCGGTGCATCCCAACGGTTTCGTCGAGGAACCGAACTAAGCCGGCATCGCCCCCACTCCACCCGATAGCGTCAGCGACGCAGAATTCATCGCAGTTGTTCCGGGGGGATCAATGGCACACGAGACACGAACCGACATCGACCTTCTCGATGGCCAATGGTACGCACGCCAGCCATATGCGCAGTGGGCGTGGATGCGTGACAACGCACCGGTGTACTGGGACGAGCCGAACCAGGTGTGGGGCATCACTCGGTACGAGGATGTTCTGGCAATTGAGAAAGACGCAAAGACCTTCTCATCACTGCGAGCACCACGCCCTCACGGCGAACCGCTTCCAATGATGATCTCAATGGATAACCCAGAACATCAGCGTCGTCGATCACTGGTGAACAGGGGGTTTACTCCGAAGAAGGTGCAAGCCCACGAAACAACAATTCGAAAGATCTGCTCGAAACTCATTGATGATGTCTCGGCCAAGGGTGAATGCGATTTCGTTTGGGATATCGCCGCTCCACTCCCCCTCCTACTTATTGCCGACATGCTGGGCTTTGAGCCCGATGTCTACGACGACCTTTTGCGATGGTCCGACGACATGATTCGCGGCACAACCGGCACACCGACACCCGAGGTGCAACTCGCGGCGATGAATGCTGGTATTGAATTCCGCGAGTACCAGTTAAGAGTGATCGCTGATCGCCGTTCACGACCCCCGCAAGATGATCTCATCAGCACATTGGTGAATGCCGAGATCGATGGCCACAAACTCGATGATGAATCAATCGTGAGTGAGACCTTGCTGATCCTCATCGGCGGTGACGAAACCAGTCGTCATGTCATCACATGCGGAATGCTCGCACTGCTTGAGTTCCCTGATCAGCGAGACCTGCTCGCTCAACAGCCGGAACTTATCGAGACAGGCGTCGAGGAGCTCCTACGTTGGGTCTCACCGATCAAGAACATGTCTCGAACAGTCACTACACCCGTTGAACTGCACGGGGAACACCTCAGAGAGGGTGACCAAGTGATGCTGTTTTATCCATCAGCAAACCGTGATTCACGCGTCTTTGAGAACCCGGACCAACTTGATGTGCGGCGCTCTCCCAATCCGCATCTCGCGTTTGGTTTTGGACCTCACTTCTGCCTGGGCGCTTCACTCGCAAGGCTCGAGTTGAAAGTGATGTTCGAGGAACTGCTGCGTCGACTCCCCGACATTCAACTTGCATCGACTGAACCGCTTGAGTTCCGAGCTTCGAACTTCATCAGCGGTCCTGAATCAATGCCCGTCCGTTTCACATCTTCGAACTGAGAGGCGTTTCACATGACTTTTCACCCCGATGAAGTACGAGCTGCGTACGACAACTTCGTTGCAGTGGGCGACAGTGGCGACTGGAATGCTTGGGCAGACCTTCACACTGTCGATGGGCTTTGGGTTGAGCATCACCTCGGAACCTTTCGTGGCCGCGAAGAGATCCGCAAAGCAATTGTCGATGTGATGGCTCAGGCGCCATCGACGATGGAATTTCCTATTGAGTGGGTCGTCATCGACGGCAATCGAGTTGTGTACTACCCGTGGCAGGTTCTCCCCCATCCGACGGGTGGGGAGCCATTCCGCTTTAGTTGCATCACGATCCTTGAGTACGCAGGGGATGGCCAGTTCTCCTACCAAGAGGACGTCTACAACCCCACTGAAGGCGAACGCGTCTTTGGGCAATGGATTGCTGCTGGTGGCCGACTCCCAGAACAGGGCTGATCGCTAGCGGCTGAGCGTGATTCCTGCGGCTCTCGCCGCTTGTCCGTACCACTCCGCAAGCGAATCGACGGTCTCGTGGGCATTAAGTCCACTGGGATTCGGAAGAATCCAGAGTTCCGAGTCCTCAAATCCGTCTTCGGATCGGCCGATCGCAATCTTTGCGTTCCCGAACGCTTGCCTATAGGCCGTGACGCCAAGAATGGCGACAACTTTTGGCTTCCTCTTTCGGACGAGTTCGCGGAGCAAGTCTCCGCCGTCACGAAGTTGTTGTTTCGACAATTCGTCGGCGCGTGCTGTAGCGATCGGGCAGATATTTGAGATTCCGATCCCTTTGCGCTCGAATTCGGATCGGACATCGCGCGGCAGACCGCATGAAGCATCCACATCGGTCGAAGTAATGCCTGAGCGATACAACGCCGGCCAAAACCGATTTCCGGGACGAGCGAAGTGTGCATTCACTGCTGCGGTCCACAGTCCTGGATTTATCCCAACGAACAAGAGACTGAGCTTCTTTGGGAGCACGTCATCAACCGTTTGCCCATGGAACGACTCCAACTCGCCCTTGGTCGGTCTGCGACCTTCTATAAATTCGTGCCGGTGCGTCACAATCTTCAGATCGTTGCAATATCTGACGGCGATAGTTTTCGGTTTTCGATGTTGAGAAAACCATCAGTTGAGGTGTACGTGTCCTCACCGGTGAACAACCCGTCATCTCCGATGGGCCACAGCACGCACATTCGCGCCTCATAGAGATAGTGCGCGTCGACGTCGTCGACGGGGACTCCTCGCGCAGCAAGAGTTGCACCCGGATATGCCATACGCATCGTTCCCTCGGTCACGATGCAATGCCGATCAACAACGAGCCATTCCGTATCTAGTTGTAATTTTTCGGCGCCTGATGCAGCGAAATTCTCGTAGAACTTCTGCACTGCGGACTTTCCGATGAGATCTCCGGCTCCATGAGGAATCGAATACATGTGGTAGTGCGCGTGCTCGGAAACTGTTGCCATGAGCTTTTCCATGTCGAGCGACGCTTCGGCCTGTTGGTGTTGTAACAACAATTCGAGATTGCGACGTAAAACCGGGTCAGATTCGGTCTTGAGACGCTCTTCAACTTTCGCCCACGTGACTTTCTGATCAATCACCATGTCCCCTCCTACGCATTGTCTGCTCTCAGTTGTAGCCCAATCCGGCAACTACATTCCGAGTTTGTCGACACGAACCGGTAGACCCGAGGCCCGAGGCATTGCCGTCAGTAAGTCAACATCAACACGGGAACTAGTAAGCGTCCCTGTGAGTGAGCCGGGGTGACCATGGGTCACGGAAACAACTCCGGGGCGCAGTGTTTCATCGATTCCTGCAGTCGCCACCAGCGAGCCGTGTTCAGTTGTCAGTGCAACCCAGTCGCCGGCGAGGATCCCCCGGAGCGATGCATCGTCGGGATGGAGGACAACCACTGATTCATCGCCTGAACCAGCGAATCGGATTGAGTTACTCCAAGCCGATTCCCGGCGAGGTACGAGCAGGAGACCAACCTCAGGCCCCTTATGGAGCGCCAGACGCTCGACAAAAGCCTCGGGTGCGATTCGCCAGCGACCATCAGCAAGCATGCGCTCACGCACCCAGCCGTAGCTCGGCGTGGTGTCAACGCCTCGAGAACCGGCGCTGATCACGTCGGATGCCTCAATAGGACCATGTCCAAGAAGACCGGCCAGAATTCCCTCGTCGGAAAGAGCATCGAGAGGAGCGCCGCCGAACATCGGACGCTCGGACCTCGCCGCAAGCGATCCGAGAATCCACCAAACGGGGCGCCGATCCGCTTCGGGCTCGACGATTGATGGCGTGAACTGCATGCCAGAACGGAATGCCACCTGTTCCGCCAAGGTGAGATCGGCTCGCTCAAGTTGGCCCGCTGCCGGGAGCACGTGAGTCGCTAGATCGCAAAGTTCCGTATCGGCGACGTCAATGACAACCAGTGCATCGAGCAGCGCCGCAGCCTGACGAAACCTGTCCGGTTCAGGAAATGCAGAGAGTGGGTTGCCGCCGGTCACCACCAAGACCTTGAGACGTCCGGCTTCGATTTCATCGACCATTGCAGCGACCGGCATTTGTCCAGCAATCCGGACCAACTCGGGGCGCGAAGTCGGACCATCAAGGGCGGGAGTACCCGGGCGAATCTGGGCCAACCGATTCACCACCCCTTCGTTGAAACGCATCCCACCGATGACATCAAGGGAACCGGTCATCGCCAAGAGGACCCAACGCAGCCACTCAACGAGAATGCCGTCGGTGGCCATGGTCGTTCCGGTGCCGCAGAACATCGCAACGCGCCCATAGTTCGACCGCAGTTGTGCGAGGAGTTCATCGATCAATTCGCGACTACAGCCCGTAGCGATTTCTGCGGCCTCGAGTGAAAACGGAAGGACCGCCCGAGCGAGTCGATCACTATCACCGTCGTGACATGTCGATGCGAGAGCATCGCGACATCGCTCGTCGGCGAAAAGTTCGCGTACGAGAGCAGCAAGCAAGATGACGTCTGATCCAGGGCGGAGTTGGAGGTGGTTGTCCGACAGCGCTGCCGATTCGGTTCTTCGGGGATCGATTGTCCAAATTTGTCCGCCTAGCGCCTGATTCTCACGAAGTCGACGCACAGGATCGGCCAACGTCGTTCCGTAACCATGCGACACAACAGGGTTCGTTGCCAGCAAAATCAGCAGCCGCGAATGCTGCGGTTCCCACACAGGATTGAGCATCGGATGGCCAGCGACTGCCTCGGCTGCAACGAGAACGGGAGCATTGTCGACGGTGGCCGCCGTGTAGAACGATGCACTCCCCACTGACCCCATCCACATTCCGCAAGCAACTTGACCAGCGGAGTCGTAGGCAAGTCCTGTCGCGAGATAGAGGCCTACCGAGTCGGCACCATCGCTACTTTTTGCCTCATCAATGATGGTCGCGAGATCGTCGAGTACTTCGTCCCAACCAGCAGCTTTGCCTCGAAGGCGCGGATGATCGAGCCGATTTGGCGAGTGATGCCATTGCGGAAGCGCTCTTCCCTTTTCACAGGTGTAGCCACGCGACACCGGGTGCTCGGCATCGCCGCGCACCTTCACGACTTGACCTTCGTCAACAGTGACCACGATGCCGCAGGCAGCGGCACAAATTCGGCAGAAGGAAAGATGTTCAGACACTGCGGCTGATCAACGCTCGTCGAGAATCGATGGGTCGGCGCGCAGTTCAAGTCGCGCCATTGCTTCCCAGAACCCGATGAAACCATTTCCGTCGCTCTGGCGACCGCGCTCGATCCACCATTCAGGAACTGCTGACTCCGCTCGTCCCCCAGCAGC
>WLGJ01000108.1 GCA_009703275.1 Actinomycetota bacterium | reverse complement strand
TTCCCATCAGAGAGCGGAACAGCAACCGTGAGCGGTGGACACGGACGCGGCGAATCAACTTGCACACTCACGACGCTGGCAAACTGTTGAGCGCAACTCACTGGCTGAGCAATCTTTCCGGAGTCGCCTGCGAGAATGAAGACGCAGGATCCAGGGGTATATCTCGTTGTCACCGTTTGCATCGTCGTTCCGGTCGACGATGAATCCTGCGAAGTCGCATACGCGCTTCCGATCAGCAAGACCAATCCAATCAATACGCCAGCTGCGACCGGTCCCCATTTCCAAAGCGACGCTGTCTGAGACGAAACAACAATTCCCGATGGTGGCGCTGGTCGAGGATCAGTGAGGTTTGGCTGGGTTGGCCTCGGCACCTGGGTTCGCAAGGGGTCCGGAAGGGTACGGTCATACTCCTGACGTTTCGCCTGATCCCCAAGGGTGTTCCACGCCGCGTTCGCAGCTCGGATCCGCGATTCAGCATCAGAACGCTGCACCGATCCTGCCGACTGCCGATCGGGATGAGTGGCTCTCGCAATCGCAAGATACGCACGACGAATAGTTTCGCGGTCAGCGTTACGAGCGACCCCCAAAGTCTCGTAATGAGATCGTTCGGCCATGACCTAGCGCAACCTGACTGCGACTTCGTTGGCGAGCAAGCGACCCTCGGTCGTCAGAGTGATGGTGTCTTGCGTGACAACAATGAGCGGGTCAAGAAGATTGATATCGGCATCTGACAGAGAACTACGAGGGACGCCTTCGCGAGTTCGAAGGGAAAGTTGCAGGCCTTCTATTCGCTGACGTGGCGCATCCAGCTCTTCTGCCGAAGCTTCAACGGAATCATCGGAAGCGACCAGTTCGATATATCGATCGGGAGTTCGCACGTTCCACCAGCGCCGGCCGTCTTGGTGGGAATGGGCAGCGCAACCAAATCCTCGGTAGTTGCCCTGTCTCCAATACAGGAGGTTGTGAGCGCATTCCTGTCCAGGCTTCGACCAATTAGAGATCTCGTAATTGATGAAGCCCGCAGAGGTGAGAAGAGAGTCAGCGAGGAGATACTTGTCAGCTTGGTCATCATCTTCCGGGTGACGAGATGGATCATCCGCAAGTGGCGTTCCGGCCTCGACCGTCAATGCGTACGCACTCACATGATCAGGCTCCAACGCGATGACCTGTTCGATGGTGTGTTGCCAATCGGCGATCGTCTCACCAGCTCCGCCGTAGATGAGGTCGAGGTTCAATCGATTAATCCCGCCTGCTCTTGCGAGAGCCACTGCTTGGGTAACCGTGTCGGGATTGTGGTCGCGCCCCAACGAAACGAGAACCTCAGCAGAGAGTGATTGGACACCAAACGAAAGCCGGTCAACGCCAGCACCAACATAAGAAGCGATATGGGTATCAGTCACCGATTCCGGATTGCATTCAATCGTCATCTCAGCGCCGGCCGTAACGGGTATCGACGAAACAATGCGAGCGAGCCGGTCTGGATCAACCAGAGAGGGAGTGCCGCCGCCGACAAAGACCGACGTCGCCGCTGGTAGTCCGCGTTCGACTTCACGAGCAATCTCAGCGGAAAGAGCGTCGAGGTATGCGTCTTGAAGGTGGTGCCGGTCGCTCCATGTTGCAAAGGCGCAGTAGTCGCAGCGTCGCGAACAGAACGGGATGTGGAGATAGACACCAAATGGCTCGGTCACGCGACAAATCCGTCACGCAATGCAACCATCAACGTTGCAGCTGCAATCGCCGCTGTCTCGGCTCGGAGAACTGTGTGACCCAGGCCGACAACGGATGTCATGTCGGCTTCGGCCGGCGACCAGCCCCCCTCGGGACCGATCAAGACGGTTGTGTCGCCTGAGGAAAGTGCTCTGCCATCACGATCGGCGCGTACGACACCTTCGGAGGAAATGAGATCGCTCAATCGAGCAACTGGCGCAACTGTTGGCAGCCACACTCGCCGTGATTGCATCGATGCTTCTCGAGCAACCTTGACCAGTCGTTCGCCTTGTCGCTCAGTCTTTGCATCGTCCCACCGAACAACGGATCGTTCGGCAATGAACGGGATGATTGAGTCGATCCCCAGTTCAGTGAGTTTCTGCACGACCAGTTCTGGCTTACTCCCCTTCACAAGCGCAAAGCCGACAGTGAGTCTGGGACTCGGCGCAGCTTCAACCGTGATATCTCCGACAACCGAGAGAGAAGCGTTCTCGAACGCACACCAACGCCACGAACCGCGACCATCGGTGGCACTGACGAGATCACCATTGCGCAAGCGCCGAACTTTTGAGAGGTGGTGCACGTCCTCAACACACATGACTGGGTCATCGATCTCGTCGACGATCACATGAGGCGCAGTTCCACCCGGTTTCTCCGGAGGATCAGTCGCGTCGAGAGCCATAGCGCTACTTGAATGCCCCGCGAAGCTTTGACATCAATCCGTGTTCGGGTGGATCAATGGCTTCGCCACGCAGCGACGCCAACTTCTCGAGGAGGGAGCGTTGTTCATCGTCAAGATCGTTGGGCGTTTCGACGACAAGCCGTACCAACAGATCGCCGCGTCCCCGGCCCTGGAGATGGGGCACGCCCTTGCCCCGGAACCGTATGACAGCGCCAGAGGCTGTTCCAGGGTCGACCGGAACGAGTTCGTCACCGTCGAGTGTTTCAATCGTGATCTGAGCACCGAGGGCGGCTTGAGTGAACGCGACAGTGAGTTCATAAATGAGGTCATCGTCTCGGCGTAGAAACCGTTCGTCAGCCGCAACGCGAATGTGCACGTAAAGATCACCAGCGGATCCATTCCGGGGGCCCACTGCACCTCGTCCGGACAGTCGAAGTGTCTGACCGGTATCGACTCCGGCGGGCACGTCGACGGTGTACTCACACTCATCGAGATGACGGCCTTCACCAGCACATCCGGAGCACGGCCGTTCAATGATCGTGCCGAAGCCGCTGCAACGACCGCACGGCCCTGCGGTGACCATCTGACCAAGAATTGACTGCCGAACTCGACGAACCTGACCCGCTCCCCCGCACTCGGGGCAGGTCACTGGCCCACTGCCAGGGTCGGCGCCAGTGCCGTCACATTCGGCGCAGGTCACTGCTGTGCGAACCGAGACGGAAGCCTCACAGCCAAACACCGCTTCGGCGAAGTCGATATCGATTACCGCCTCAATATCTGCGCCGCGGGGTGGTCCGCTCGGGCCGCCACCGCCTCCGCCTCCAAACGGCGAACCACCATTAAAGAACATGTCGAAGATGTCGCCGAGTCCACCGCCGCCGAAGGGTGAACCCCCCTGCATGCCCGACTCGCCGTACATGTCGTACTGCTGGCGCCGTTGTGGGTCAGAAAGGGTTTCGTACGCAAGCGCAACTTCTTTGAACTGCGCTTCGGCGCTCGGGTTGCCGGGGTTCGCATCTGGGTGAAGTTCTCTCGCCCGTTGTCGATACGCACGCTTCAGTTCATCAGCGGTTGCGCCACGGCTCACACCAAGCAACTCGTAGTAATCGGCCATCGTTCAGCCTTCGCTCAATGTTCGACCAAGACGATTGGCAACAACTGCCACTGCCGAAAGCGCCTGGTCGTAGTGCATACGCGTTGGACCAAGCACTCCGATAGAACCCGCAGTCTCTCCATCGACCACATACGGCGCGACAACTATCGAACAATCAGCAAGTGCTTCGTTTCCGGTTTCACGGCCGATCGCAACTGACAGTCCACGATCGAGGACATCTTCAAGGAGGCTCACAACGACAAGTTGCTGCTCGAGAATTCGAAGAATCTCAGAAACGGTCCGGACGGCATCGAACGACGCAACCATGTCGGAGGTGCCGCCAATGAAAACTTGGTCGTCATGCCGATGTTCACCGCCAAGCACTGCGAGTGCAGCTCGAAGGATGATCGCGACATCCGCGCTCTCGCCCAAGTCCAGCGAGTGGCTGTCGATCGAACTCGCCGAAGCAAGGGTCTGACCAACGATCAGTGTTGAGAGACGAACAGCCGCTGCATTCACGATGAGGTCATCAGCATCGGCAGAGAGCTCGATGCTGTGCTTCTCGATTGCTCCGCTTGAAAGAACGAGAACTGCGAGGACGAGCCGCGGCGAGAGGCCCACCAGCTGCACCGACTTAATCGTGGCGACCTCGTGCTGTGGACCAACAACCACCGCCGCGTAATGGGTCAACGAAGACAACAATCGGCTCGTGTCCGAAAGCATCTGTTCCATTTCTCCATGTGTACGACTAAAGAACGTTCGGACCTGCTGCGACTCGTTGACGCCGAGCTTTCCGGGGCCGCCAAGTTGGTCGACGAAGAACCGATAACCCTTTTCGGTCGGAATGCGACCCGCGCTGGTGTGGGGTTGGGCGAGGTATCCCTCGGCTTCGAGAGCCGCCATGTCGTTACGAACGGTGGCGGAAGACACGTTGACCTCAGCCGACGACGCGACGTGACCAGAGCCCACAGGCTGGGCCGTCTCGATGTATTCGGTCACCACCGCCCTCAGGATCGTGGCCTTGCGTTCGTCGAGCATGAAGTCCTCAAAATTCGGGGTGCGAAACAGCGAGCACCGTCGGTCCCATGCTACCCGCCGACCCCTTTGATAAGCAGTCGAAGCCCGAGAGTGCCAGCGGGAAATTCCTCAGTCGTCGAGCCGGAGAGCCGAAACGAATGCCTCCTGAGGAACTTCGACCCGGCCGATGTTCTTCATGCGCTTCTTGCCCTCCTTCTGCTTCTCAAGGAGTTTGCGCTTTCGGCTGATATCGCCGCCGTAGCACTTGGCCAATACGTCTTTACGCTTGGCTTTGACCGTCTCACGAGCGATGATCCGACCGCCGATAGCGGCCTGAATCGGCACATCGAAAAGCTGACGAGGAATGAGTTCCTTTAGCTTCTCCGTCATTCGAAGTCCGTAGCTATAGGACTTCTCTTTGTGCACGATCATGCTGAACGCGTCGACAGCGATTGAGTTCAAAAGGATGTCGACCTTCACTAAATTTGAGACGCGGTATCCGGCGGGGTCGTAATCGAGACTTGCGTAACCCTGGGTGCGGCTCTTCATTTGGTCGAAGAAATCAGTGACGACCTCGGCGAGAGGAAGCTCGTAAACAAGTTCCATACGTTCGGGCGAGAGATATTCAAGCTTGATCATGTCGCCACGCCGACCTTGACAGAGTTCCATCAACGTTCCGGTGTAATCGGTAGGTGTCAGAATCGTCGCACGAAGGAATGGCTCTTCGATGTGGTCGACTTCATCGGCTGGGGGCAACTCGCTCGGATTGTCGATCGTGAGTGTCGTGCCATTTGTTTTGTGCACGATGTACTGCACCGACGGCGCGGTGGCAATCAGTGAGAGATTGAATTCACGCTCGAGACGCTCACGGATGATCTCCATGTGCAAAAGACCAAGGAAGCCGCAGCGGAATCCGAAACCAAGAGCGCCTGAACTTTCCGGTGCATAGGTGTAACTCGAATCATTGAGACGAAGTTTCTCAAGCGCCTCACGAAGCGTTGTGAATTCGTCACCATCGACTGGATAGAGACCGCAAAAAACCATTGGCCTCGGTTCGTCATAACCATCAAGCGCAGGCGCCGGCTGCGACAAATTGGTGATGGTTTCACCGGAACGTGCTTCGCCAACATCTTTGATTCCAGCAATGAGGTAACCCACCTCGCCCGTACCGAGCGATGCCACTGGCGTTGGGTCCGGACGCCGAACACCAACCTCTTCTGCGTTGTAGACCGCTCCGGCCTGAACGAACTTGAGTCGGGCACCCGTGTTGAGCGTTCCATTCATGATTCGGACGGAAGAAACAAC
>WLGJ01000107.1 GCA_009703275.1 Actinomycetota bacterium | reverse complement strand
GAATTGCTTGGGCTTTACCGCCTTTGACAGCCATTCCGCGTCGACTTCCCGCAGGACGTAATCGTCGCGGAACTCCGGCATCGGGGGATTGGCGTCAATGCGGGCCATGATCAGCTCTTCCGGACCAGGGGACGGCCGTACTCGGAAGTGGCGGAAGCCTGAGCCGTTTCAGCTGCAGCAGCACGCTTGCCACGGTTCTGCCACCAAACCCAAAGGGCGATCTGGGCGGCGAAGAAGACGACATAAATGAGTACCGCAGCAATGTCGCGAAGCGTCTGGTACGAGATCGTGATCGGGTTCCAGCCATCGAGCGACTGCGGCTTAAGGATGCCGCCAGGGCCCAAAAGAATGTTGTCGGGGCGCCAACCGAGTTCGTTGTCGGCCCAAGTCAAGAAGAGATGAGGAACGACGCCATAGACCCAAAACATAAGGAAAAAGGCATAAACAGACGCGACCATGGCCTCGCCCCATGTGAGCGGTGTCCCTACTGGACGTCGCTTGGCCATCGGAATCACAAGTGCAGTCAAAAGAACCGCTACAAGCACCGATGCGATGAACGCAACCACCCGGGTTGGCCTCCCTCGTGAACGTTTGCACAAATGATACGGACAGAACTGTGCCGAGCCCGGTCAGGCCGGTCTGGCGCTTTCATTGTCTAGCACCGCCGAAAGGGGGTTGAGACATTCACGGGCTCATTCGCGGACGTGACATTTCACCGGAGGGATTTCGCGAACTCCGCTTCTCGATACTTGGCTCCGCCCTCTCCGCGTCGTCTAGGTTTGAACGAGTACGGCCGGTGTCCGTCGGCTTCGCCGGCAGCCCTGCCCGATCACTGCTCCCGTATCTCTCCCCGTCCGCTTCGGAGGAACCGTGACCGAAGTTCCTGAGCATCTGCTCAAGCGCTCTAAAGACCGTCGGACCTCGCTCGACGGTGGAACACCTGCTGCTGATGCAGCACCGGCCGCCGAGAGCGCCCCGGTCGAGAAGGCAACTGCTTCCGCGGCTGCTGCTCCGGCCGCTGTTGCACCTGCGGCTGCACCTGAACCGGTGCCGCCTTATGTCGAAGCTGCCATCAGGCGGAAGAAGATCCCCATCTGGGCGATACCGGTGTTGGCATTCCTTCCTCTTTGGGCCGTCATGTACATCGGTGGTCTCTCTCCGGCTGCGAGCGGTGAACCTTCACAGTTAGCAACCGGAGCAACGATCTACACCGCGAACTGCGCGGGTTGCCATGGTGCTGCCGGTGGCGGCGGTGTTGGTCGTCCGATGAACGAAGGCAACTTGGTCAAGACCTTCCCCGACATCATCGGACAACTTGATTTCGTTTGGCTCGGCTCGAATGGAATTGGTCCTGCCGGCACTCCGTACGGCGATCCCGCTCGTGAAGGCGGACAGCACAAGACCCTGAGTTACAACGGCAACCCAATGCCGAACTTCAATAAGTCGCTCAGCCAAGCCGAGTTGCTTGCAGTCGTTCGTTACGAGTGGGAAACACTTTCGGGTGGCGAGGCCACCGTCGATGCAGAAGGAAACATCACCTACGCCGACGGAAAGCCGATGCTGAATGCAGCCGGCGAACTCATCACGCCTGAAGGCACTCCGTTGCTCGACCCGAACGGAAAGCTCACGATTGAACCCAACTGGACAATGCCGGTTGGTTCAAAGTCGTAAGACTCACTCAACACAGTCGTTTGAAAGAACCCCGCTTCGGCGGGGTTCTTTCGCGTTTAGGCCTCTGCTGGTTGCGAGGTGCGATCAACGCAGTGTGATCAGTGCGACGCGACTGCGATAGCAGCAGCGCGCGCTGCATCACTTATTGCTGTGAGTACTTCGTCGTTGTGTGCCAGGCCTGGGAACATCACTTCGTACGCCCCAGGAGCAATCGCAACACCACGATCAAGGAGCTCGTGAAAGAACGCCGCATACAACGCTTCGTCGGTTGTGCACGCGCTCACATAATCGGTTGGTGGTGTGTCGCCAAAGAACAGCCCAACAAGGGTTGCAAAGCGTGGAACGCACACGGAGATACCTGCAGCCCCGAACGCGTTGACAAATGCACCGGCCAGACATTCAGCGCGAGATTCGATCAACGCGTAGGCGTCATCGTCCAGTAGCGAGAGCGCAGCAAGACCCGCAGCCGTTGCAAGAGGGTTACCCGACAACGTTCCTGCTTGGTAGACCGGACCAAGCGGAGCAAGGTTGTCCATGATCTCGGCGCGTCCGCCAAAGGCGCCAACAGGCAAACCGCCGCCGATGATCTTTCCGAACGCCGTGAGATCAGGAGTGACACCAAGAAGTTGTTGAGCACCGCCGCGCGCAACGCGAAAGCCAGTAATGACTTCGTCGAAGATCAACAGTGCGCCAACGCGATCGCATTCACTTCGAAGTCCTTCGAGGAATCCGGGTGCGGGTGGCACTAGCCCCATATTTGCGGCACACGGTTCGACGATTACTGCAGCGAATGTTTCATCAAGCGTAGGTACGACGTTGTAAGGAGCAACGACAGTGTCAGCGATTGCGTTGTCAGTAACGCCAGCCGACGCCGGAATGCCAAGAGATGCCATCGCTGTTCCGCCAGAAACGAGCAGACCATCGCTATGTCCGTGGTAGTTGCCTGCGAACTTGAGAATCTTTGGTCGACCAGTTGCACCACGAGCGACGCGAATCGCGCTCATCGTTGCTTCAGTTCCGCTATTCACCATCCGCAACTTCTCGCAGGAAGGAACTCGTTCGTTGATTGCTTCGGCGAGTTCGACTTCGCGAGGCGTCGGCGCTCCAAACGAGGTTCCATCGACCGCTGCTTTTTGAATTGCTTCGATGATCTTCGGATGAGCATGCCCGGCGATGATCGCTCCGTAACTCTGAACGAGATCAAGGAACGTTGTTCCTTCGATATCAGTCACGCGCGCACCACTACCGCTTGCGACGAAATACGGAGTACCGCCCACAGAGCGGAATGCTCGAACTGGTGAATTCACTCCACCCGGGATGACGCGCTGACCGCGTTCAAACAGTGACTCGTTTGTTTGTGTCATGAGCTCAATCGTTGAGAAGTTCGGCGACATCGCGCGCGAAGTACGTAAGGACCATGTCGGCGCCCGCCCGTCGAATAGAGGTGAGTTGCTCGATGGCGACTGCGTCTCCATCGATCCATCCACGTTCTGCCGCTGCTTTGACCATCGCGTATTCGCCAGACACGTGATAGGCGGCCATAGGGATATCGACCTCTTGGCGAGCCCTCGCAATGATGTCGAGATAGGACATCGCCGGCTTCACCATCACGATGTCGGCGCCCTCAAGGATGTCTTGACGAATCTCTTCAAGTGACTCTCGGGCGTTTGCAGGGTCTTGCTGGTACCCCTTGCGATCGCCACCGCCTTCGATCGTGACATCGACTGCATCACGGAACGGACCGTAAAGCGCCGATGCATACTTCGCGGAATACGCCATGATCGCAGTCTCGATGAAGTCTTCTTCGTCGAGTGCATCGCGGATTGCTGCAACTGCGCCGTCCATCATTCCTGAAGGAGCGACGATGTCAGCTCCGGCGGTGGCTTGTGCAATTGCGACGTTCGCGTAGAGGTCGAGTGTTGCGTCGTTGTCGACGCTGCCGTGGCCGTCGAGAACCCCGCAGTGGCCGTGACTGGTGTATTCATCGAGACAGAGATCAGACATGAGGACAACGCGATCACCAAACGTGTCGCGCAACTCACGCAATGCGATCTGCACGATGCCGTCTGGGTTCCAGGCGCCCGACCCAATGTCGTCCTTGGTTTCGGGAACTCCAAAGAGGATGACTCCGGGAACACCAAGTCCCACGAGATCAGCAACCTCGGCACGGAGTGAACCAAGGGTGTGTTGCATGACGCCAGGAATCGATGCGATCGGCTGCGGTTCCGTGATTCCCTCACGCACGAAAAGGGGCGCAATGAGATCGTCGGGAGTGAGACGCGTTTCAGCGACCATCCGACGGAGAGTGGGCGTGCGGCGAAGACGACGAAGTCGGCGTTGAGGGAAACTCATTGGCGCAGAGCCTAGGCACGCCGCTGTTGGCGACCGAATCGGGGGCCACGACTGGAACGTCGAGGGGTCCTCTTCTTCGGTGAAGTCGGGTGTGCACTCCGCTCAACGAGCGCATCGACAAGTCCGTCGATGGTGTGGACATCGGCAATCACGTCGACACGAAGCCCGGCCCGACGCGCCGTGTCGGCCGTGATTGGACCAATGCACGCGACGACCTTGGGGAGCGTGTCGACCCCGAATGCCGCAACCCAGTTGTCGACCGTTGATGAGGAAGTGAATGTGACGATGTCGGCACCAATGATTCGTTCGCGCTCGGCGTCAGAGGGTTCTACTGGAATCGTTCGATAGGCATCGACCACATCGACGCGCCAACCCAAGTCGCGCAACCCGTCGGGCAGTACGTCGCGAGCGACCTCAGCACGCGCAAGCAAGACTCGCCGTTGATCAGTGTCATTAGGTAGTGGGAACGCTTCGAGAAGCGATTCGGCAATAAACCGTTCGGGAATGAGGTCGGCCACAAGGTTGTGGTCGGCCAGAACTTCAGCGGTTCCAGGGCCTATCGCTGCAATCTTTACTCCGGCAAGATCACGTCCATCGCGGAGCCGCTCGCAGAATCGCGCCGCGCCATTTGCTGACGTAAGCACTATCCAGTCATAGGACGAGGCTTGTGCAACTGCAGCACTTAATGCAGCGCCGCCATCAAGTGGATCAACAATTTCAATCGTGGGCACAATCAGCGCGTCAGCACCTTCGTCTCGTAACCGATCGGCGAGAACTGATGACTGATGTCGAGGTCGCGTCACAATCACTTTCTTGCCAAAAAGAGGCCGTGATTCAAACCACGAGAGATCCATCGCTGCGACTTGTCCGACCACGATCACGCTCGGTGACGCCAATTGTTCGCGGGCGATTGCTGAAAGCGTTGACCTCACGGTGTGTTGTTCGGGCCGCGTGCCCCAACGAATTGCTGCCGCAGGCGTATCGGGTGCGAGGCCGCCGGCCAGAAGCCGATCGACAATCTTCGGTAGCCGGCCAATCCCCATGAGGATCACGATGGTCCCGCCCAGCTGCGCGGCAGCTTCCCAATTGACTTCATCGCTCTTGTCGGGATCCTCATGGCCAGTAATGACGGTGAATGAGGTAGACGAATGGCGCAGTGTCACGGGAATGCCCGCATAGGCGGGAACGGCGATGGCCGACGTCACCCCGGGCACGACCTCGTAATGGAGGCCTGCAGCTGCGAGAGCCGCAGCTTCCTCTCCCCCGCGAGCAAAAACGAAGGGATCGCCGCCCTTAAGTCGAACGACTGTCAGACCCTGGTTGGCCTTTTCAACAAGCAATGCGTTGATGTCGTCCTGAGGCATCACCGCTCGACCCGCCGATTTCGCCACGCTGATTCGCTCGGCCCCAGGCGGGGCCAGATCGAGCAATGCGCTCACAGAAAGCCGGTCGTAAACCACAACATCGGCCATCGCCAAGGCCTCTGCGCCACGAAGCGTCAGCAATCCCGGATCGCCCGGCCCAGCTCCGACGAGAAACACAGTCACCGTTTGAGCCTAGGGGGAAGCCCTGCTCCCAGACCTCTTGGGCCCCTTATGCCCAAGGTCACAGCTTGTGAGCGGAGATTTTCTGAGGAAGAGGAAATTTTTAGCACTAAATTCCGTTACACCTCATGACGACGACGTCACTCGGTTCACGAACCCAGGAGTTGAGATGGAATCCATGTTGCTCGCAGTTGCTCGGCCCGAATGGATGGATCACGCCTCGTGCAAGGGTCGAACAAACCTTTTCTTTGGTATCGCTGGCGAACGCCCGGAACGCCGAGTTCGTCGTGAAGCAACCGCTCG
>WLGJ01000106.1 GCA_009703275.1 Actinomycetota bacterium | reverse complement strand
GACGAGATGATCAAGCCCCGGGTGATGTTGTCGTTCAAGAAGGTTTGGCACGACGACAGTTCCGGGTTTGCAGACGCGACCAAGGTCGTTGCGAACCAAGTCGACGATCATGATGTTCTCAGCGCAGTCCTTTTCGCTGAAGTCGCCGCCGGTTGAGGTTGTCCCTTTAATCGGGGAAGACCTCACTCGTGATTGATCGCGGGTGAGAAACAGTTCGGGCGAGGCAGACGCGATGCGAATGCCAACTTCGGGAAGCTCGATTACTGCTTGAAATGGTGCGGGATTGCCGTTGGCGAGTTGTTCGCCCAACGCCAACATCGATGCGTTCTCGGGAAGTGGCGCTGAAAGTCGACGCGTGAGGTTCACTTGGTAGACATCGCCTGCAGCAATCGACTCACGAATGAGCGCAACGCGTTCAGAGAACTCTGATTGTGAAAGTGATGACGACCAAGAATCAGAAGCAGGTCCGATCCATGATTGTGGAGGGCGAGGTATCGACGCAGTCGGACGACGACGCTCGAATCGGGCGCAGGTGGGGACGCCTTCAAAGGGGAGGATGACCGCCCACCACCCTTTGGAATCCAAGGCCGAAAGATCGGAAGTGACATCCATCAGTCCGGACGCGACCATTCCTCCAACAACTGCAAGCGGTTCGATCCGCTGGGCTGAAAGGGTCGAAAGGTTCACGATTGTGTGAGCCTACGGCGAGAGATGAACAAGGAATGGGGCTGACGTCCTCTGCTGGGGGGCCTCCGGTAGTCTTCAACCTGTGCGTCGCCCCTCCCGCACGTGGCCCCAGCGGCTGCTGCTCTCACTCAATGTTTTCGTTGTCCTTACCTGCCTGATAGCGGCAGGTGGTTTGGCGTGGGCCTACAACCAGGCCAGTGCGCTACCTCGAGTCGACGTTGGTACCTCGCTTCAGGCCCCAAGTGCCCCGGGTGAAGCGATGAATATCCTGTTGGTTGGTATTGATGACGGCATGGGCTTGGCGGAAGGCGACCCCGTGCTTACGGGGCGTAGCAAGTCGCTCAATACCGACACGATCATGATCTTGCGGGTCGAACCTAAAACTCAGCAGGCGTCACTTCTTTCGCTTCCTCGAGATCTCTGGGTAGATATCGCTGGTGGCGGTCAAGGTCGCATTAACTCCGCGCTTGCGCTTGGTGGACCTGAACGGCTCATTCAGACCATTAATCAGGACTTTGACATTCCGATCAATCATTACGTGATGATCGATTTCCAAGGCTTTGAAGCGTTGGTCAAAGCCATTGATGGTGTTCCGGTCTACTTCAACTTCCCGTCTCGCGATCAGGCCACTGGCTTGTTCCAGTACGAGACCGGGTGTCAGGTGCTCAGCGGTGAACAGGCCCTTGCCTTCGCCCGCTCACGGCATTTTGAAATCTCTCGCGACAACATGAAGACGTGGCAGGAAGACCCTACGAGCGATTTCGGTCGTGTCACTCGTCAGCAACAGTTCATCCGCGCTGCACTGAAGAAAGCAGTTGCTCAAGGCGTGCGTAATCCTTTCGTTCTCAAGGAGTTTCTTGAGATCGCACAGAAAAACGTCACTCTTGACACTGAGTTCAAGATTCAGGATCTTGTCGACCTCGGTTCGCAGTTCCGCACATTCGATCCCGATTCGCTCGTGAGTTTCACACCGGTGGCAACGGGAACGTTTAAGGGTGCGGCAAGCGTTCTCGAACTCAACGTTGCTGCTTCTCAGCCGATGTTCGATGTGTTTCGCGGATTACGTCCGATTCCGTCGCCAAATGAGGCTCCCGACCTGAGTTTCCTTACGACAACAACGACCGTTGCGTCGACTTCCTCAACAGTCCGATCGGGTGCGACCTCGTCGACAATGGCAACGACGTCCACGACGCAGCCAATCACGACGACCACATTGAGCGAGTTCATTCCGCAGGTGCCCGAGGGCCAGACCTGCGGCTGAGTCGTTAAATCGGGCGTGCTTCGGCTTCTGCGCGATTGGAGAGAAACCAATCGAGGGTCTGTTTCAGGCCTTCATCGAACGTCGTGCCGGCATTGAACCCGAATTGGTCTCGAGCCCTGGAGCCGTCAACGCCTCGTCGCGGTTGGCCGTCGGGCTTGGTGGTATCCCAACGAACCTCGCCCTTAAAGCCGACAAGCTTCACGATGATTTCGACGAGTTCGCGAATCGGTAGTTCTCGATCGGCGCCGAGATTGACCGGCTGGTCACTGTTGTAAAACTCCGAGGCGAGCACGATCCCTTCGGCGGCGTCGTCGACAAAGAGGAATTCACGACTTGCTGAACCGGTTCCCCAGACCTCGAGGTACTCGGCGCCGGATTCCTTTGCGTCGACTGCTTTCTTGATAAGCGCCGGAATGACATGCGAGACAGCGGGATGAAACTTGTCGCGAGGCCCATAGAGATTGGTGGGCATGAGGTAGATCGCATCTTGTCCGTACTGCGCTCGGTTGGCTTGCACTTGAACGAGTTGAGCGAGTTTCGCGATGCCATACGGCGCGTTCGTTTCCTCGGGGTAGCCCTGCCATAGCGAGTCTTCCGAAAATGGAACGGGTGTGAATTTTGGATATGAGCAAATCGTTCCGACCATCACGGTCTTTGGAGTGTTTTGCAGGTGGGCCTCGTCGAGCACGTAGGTGCCCATAAGGAGATTGTCGAGGTACAACTCTGCAGGGCGTTCCATATTGGCGCCGATGCCACCCACCCGGGCAGCGAGGTGGATCACGAGATCTGGTTTGGTGTCAGCGAAGAGCTGGCGAACGGCGCCGCGGTCACGCAGGTCGTACTCGGCACTCGATGGAGTGAAGAGTTCTCGGGCGCCCCGGTTCCGTACCTGATCGACGACTGCTTGGCCGAGAAAGCCACGGCCTCCGGTGATGAGGACCTTGCGGTCGTTCCAGAAGGCGGTGTCAGGCACAAACTCCATACGCTCACCCTACCGACCGGCACGGCACCTCTCGGGTTGGCCTCGCGGCGATGACGGGAGACCCGCCAGCTCCGTGGGAGACTGGTCCGCCCATGGAGCGATGTCGTCGGGTTGCGATCACCCTCGAGCAGTGTTGGCACGCCGTCCCCGGCGGCACGGCCCGAGCCGCCCTTGGGAGCGTTCGTGCTCTTCAGCAGTTCACCTCTCTCGAACTCGTCGGAGTCAGCGCGCGACATCGGCAGCCTCCATCTTCCACCTGGAGTCCCTCGATTGAGGTGAAGCAGCTCCCTCTGCCGAGGTTGGCGCTCTACGAGTCATGGCATCGACTCCGTTGGCCAGACGTGGAACATGCCACTGGGCGAGTTGACGTGATCCACGCAACCGGGATGGCGATGCCACCGGCAACGGCACCGATAGTTGTGACCGTCCACGACCTTGCGTTTCTCCGCGATCCCTCACAATTCACACGTCGCGGCGTCTCGTTCTTTCGGCGCGCGATTGATCTCGCTCGACGTGATGCAAGCATCGTCGTGTGTCCGTCTCAAGCAACGATCGACGAGTGCATCGTTCACGGTTTTGATCCCAAGAAGATCCGACTGGTGCCATGGGGTATTGACCCAACTGTGATCGAGTCCTCAGCGATCATGGCGATGCGTTCCCGGCTGGGGATCACTGGCCGTTATGTGTTGTGGGCCGGGACAATCGAGCCGAGAAAAAATCTGCCCGTGCTGCTTTCTGCATTTGAAGGCATCGAGGATCGTGACGTGACGCTCGTCTTGGCTGGTCCAGAGGGGTGGAACGAGCAGATCGACGGTCAACTCGGGCGCCTCGGATCTCGCGTTGTTCGGGTCGGGTTCGTCGAATCGGAGACGCTCTCGGAGTTACAGGCGGGAGCTGAACTCTTCATCTTCCCGAGTCGCCAGGAAGGCTTCGGATTGCCGGTACTTGAGGCAATGGCGCAAGGCACAGCGGTGATTACTTCTTCCGGGACATCAACCGAAGAAGTCGTTGGTGATTGCGGAGTGGTTGTTGATCCATCCGATGTTGATGCTCTCCGAGCCGAAATCGATCGGCTCCTCGCCGACGATGTTGAGCGCGATCGCTTAGGGCGTGCAGGACTGAATCGAGCGACGTCACTCTTTACGTGGGAGAAGACTGCAAAAGCGCTGCAATCTGCGTACGAAGAGGCAATGGCATGACCGGCTCCTCGCGTCGACGCGTCGGAGTCAATCTCCTCTGGCTGGTTCCCGGGGAGGTCGGAGGCAGCGAGGAATACACCGTTCGGCTTCTGTCGGCGCTCGCGGACTTGGGCTCAGACGATGTCGATGTGATCCTCTATGTGAATAAACGGTTCAGCTCCGCGCATCCCGAAATCGTTTCGAGATTCACAACTGTTGTCGCTCCAGTTTCAGGTTCATCGCGGGTACTGAGAGTCATCGCTGAGTCCACATGGCTTGCGATTCGATCACGAGTCGACCGATGTGCGCTTGTGCATCATGCCGGCGGAACCATGCCAGCAGTTCGGACTGTTCCCGGAGTTCTGACGCTGCACGATCTGCAGCCATTGGCGAACCCTGAACGATTCGGACTCATCAAGGGTTCCTACATCCGATTCATCGCTCCTCGGTCATTGAGGCGAGCCGAATTCGTGGTGTGTCTTTCTCATTATGTGGCGAATGATGCAATCGATCGTGTTGGTCTGCCTGCTGAGCGGGTTCGAATTGTTCCATGTGGCATTGCCGATCCGGGTGCAGCGTTTGATGCGCAACGATTACGAGAACTGCTCGGCCAATTCGGTCTTGATGATCATCCGTTCATCATCTACCCAGCAATCACTTACCCGCATAAGAACCACGCGACGTTGGTCGCCGCGTTTGCTCGGATTGCCGAGAAGCACGATGGGGTGCGATTGGTCTTCACTGGTGGTGCGGGATCCAGCGATTCGGTTATTCAATCGACCATCGAGGCATACGGTCTCGATTCCAAAGTGATTCGTACCGGCCGAGTGCCTGAGGCGGATCTCGATCTTCTATACCGAGCGGCGACGATGATGGCGTTTCCGTCGCTCTATGAAGGATTTGGCTTGCCAGTGCTTGAGGCGATGAGTCGGGGGTGCCCGGTTGTGGCCAGCGACGCAGGATCACTGCCAGAAGTTGCGGGCGATGCCGCCGAGTTCGTCGACCCAATTGATGTGGCAGGTTGGGCGAACGCGTTAGGTGCACTCATCGAAGACTCCGCGCGACGTACCGTTCTTGCACGAAGCGGATTCGATCGCGTGACGCAATTCGCGTGGTCGGTTTCTGCGCAGTCCCTCCTTTCTGTCTACCGGGAGAACCGGTGAATCTTCTCGTTATCTGTCCCCACTTCGATCCCGATGTCGCGCCGACAGGCGTCGTTATGTCGCGGATTGCTCATGAACTCATCGCTCGTGGGCACCGTTTGCACGTGGTGACGTCGTTGCCTTGGTATCAGCACCACGCGATAGATCCCGGATGGGAGGGTCAACTCGTTCGCACTGAGCGCACCGAGTGGGGCTGCATCAGCCGTGTGCATCCCTTTCCCACCGATAAGCGCAATATTCCAGCCAGAGCACTCGCGTTCGGCGGCTTTACGGCGCTTGCGACAATCGTCGGAACGTTCAGTAGCGTACGGCCCGACGCCGTGTTGGCGATGTCGCCGCCCCTAACGCTGGGTATGGCGGGGCGGATGGTGGCAACAGCGAGGCGGGTGCCTCTCATTTTCAACATTCAGGATGTCTTCCCAGATGTCGCGATCGAACTCGGACTTCTCACGGGCAATCGCGTGATTCGAGGCGCTCGAGCGCTTGAACGAGTGAGCTACCGGATGTCCGACGCGGTCACGGTTCTTTCCGATGATTTGGCCGCAAACGTAAGAGCCAAAATCACGATTGGTCTCGAAGGCGAGCGGGCCGAACTTCAAGCAGCGAAAGTTCGTGTCATTCCAAATTTCGTCGATACCAACGCGATCCGGCCAGCAGCACGTGAGAATTCCTATCGCGAGGACTACGGGCTGATCGGCAAGACCGTGGTGATGTACGCCGGGAACGTCGG
>WLGJ01000105.1 GCA_009703275.1 Actinomycetota bacterium | reverse complement strand
GCCCGCAACGAAGCCCTCCAGCGACTTCCACTTGTTGCGCTCGCGGCGCGACCCCCGTGGACAATGCCGGGCGAAGACTCTGCCGCTGATCCTCCAGCGGGTGTTGACGTCGTCGTCCTCGACACCGACCCGTCTCATCACCCGGTATCGGCCACCGATGTTCGAGCCGGACGAGAGGAATGGCGAGCGAAATGAACGTTGCGGCGGTGCAACTTCAGTGTTCGGCGGACACATCCGACAATTTCGCACGGGCAACAGCTGCTGTTCAGTCTGCGGCACATGAAGGAGCCGGCCTGGTCGTGCTTCCGGAACTTTTTGCGTCCCTTGGTCACACCTCGGCAATGCGTGATGCCGCCGAACCTCTCGACGGACCAACTCTTGCATGGGCCCAGCAAACCGCCGTCCACACTCACTGCGCAATCGTTGCGGGCTCGTTCGTTGAGCGTGATCCCAACGATGCTCAGACGCTCTACAACACCTCAATCGTCGTTGGTTCCGACGGTTCGCTTCTCGGCAGCTACCGCAAGATCCATATGTTCGATGTCGACATCGAAGGTGCGCGCTCCAAGGAGTCCGACACCTTTCGCGCCGGAACCACTTCGACGGTTGTTGACATAGAAAGCAGCGATGCCAGCATCCGTGTTGGTCTGACGATTTGTTACGACCTGCGCTTCCCAGAACTTTTCCGCGACGAAACCTCGCAGGGCGCTGATCTCATCGTCGTACCCGCAGCGTTCACTGCCACCACCGGGCGCGACCATTGGGAACTGTTGTTGCGCGCGCGAGCAGTGGAAAATCAAACGATGATCATCGCCGCGGCTCAATGGGGAACCAGCCCCGATGGCATTGACCGTTATGGGCATTCGCTCATCATCGATGCATGGGGTCGCGTATTGGCCGACGCCGGACCCAGCGACGACACAATCATCGTCGCCGAGTTCGACGCGTCACTTCAGGCCGATATCCGTAAACGGATGCCGAAACTCAACTGACGTAGGTGTACTCGGCAAGAACTCCGGGGTAGGTCGAATTCAAGTAATCAGCAGACAATGACGCATCGGTCTTGTCGATACCGAACACAAACCGCAACTGCGCAATCGTCAGCTGATTGATGATGGCGTAGCCAGTCGCAGTATCGAGATTGTCGTTTGTACAGCCGTCTTCACCGAGCTTCAGAAGATTGTCCGGCGCTGGAAGCTTGCCTGAGTACTGCATGAGTCCGCCTTGCGCGCGAATCGGCGCACAGATGTCGGTAAACGCGTTGTGCCCAGCCTTGGCCAGAACAGCGAGGCGCTTCGGCGGAGCAAGCCAATCAAATTCCTGCTTCACCCCGGCCAACGGAATGGTCAGATCTACTTCGCCGGCGATGATCATCGTCGGCTTATTGGGCGGCGGAGTCGCTGCGTAAGCAGCCGACCTATCGGCAGCCGTGGCTCCTGACGCGAGTGACAGCGGCGGCACCGGGGCTTGGCCGATGAATGTCTTCACCGCGGGGTCGTAGGCGAACTTGCCCGCCGCACCGCCGCCAGCGGAATGACCTTCTGCGCCAACCTGATCAAGATTCAACGCGCCCTTGAAGATTCCAGAACTGTTTTCTTTCTCAAGTCGCTTCAAGACATTGCGAAGGTCTTCAACGTCCTGTTCGCCGCGAACAACCTTGCCCAACGAGTTGGCTGCAAGGTCTCGTTCAATGTGATCGGGAGCAGCGGCAACAAAACCCCAAGACGCAACTTGAATCAAATGCTGCGATGCATATTGGGGATAGCCGCCAAAACCATGGCTATGAATCAGCACAGGGAAAGGACCATCAGTGGCAACCGGCGCATCCTTAGTTGCATCGATCGGGACTTCTTGCACCAATTCCTTCGGAATCGCGGCTCGAAGCGCCGCAGGGAACGCGTCGCCAGAGCTGTACGAGGTGACCTTCGTTCCCTCGTTCAACCTCGCCGGATCGGCGGGATAGAAGACGTATGCGATGCGGTCGCCCATATCAAACGTCGTGATACCCACCGAATACGGGCCTGGTTTCGAAAAGTCAATCGGCTCAGAGGTGGATGACTTCGAAGAAGAACCCCCACAAGCTGCCGCTCCTGCAATGACCATGAAGCACAGTGCAAGTACGCCCAGAAGCGACGTTGATGGACGTGTTGAGTTACGCATTGAATCCCCCGATTCGTGAACGGTCCGCTCAGGCCCCAAACATAGCCAACCATTGCTCGGCAGTCTTGGGCCGGAACACAAAATTTGCATGGCGGGTTTCGCCCATCGAGGCGCAAGGTGCTGCTGAATACAAATGACCTGGGAACAGGATCGAATCGTCGGGAACCTTCGACAATTTCTGCGTAAGGCTTTCGTACAGTGCGAGCGGATCGCCGCCGGGAAGGTCGGTGCGACCGCATCCTTCAAGAAACAACGTGTCGCCCGAAACCAATGCGCCGTCGAGCATGAAGCATTGGCTACCCGGGGTATGACCTGGCGTGTGAATGAGCTCAATCGGGATATCGCCAACCATCACGATGTCGCCACTGCGATGCGTCACAAGATCAGCAGCCGTCAGATTGGTCACTTTGCTGACGTATTCAGCTTCTTCGGTTTGCACGTGAATTGGAACCGACACGATGTCGAGTAGTTCATGTACCCCTTCGATGGAATAGCCCATCATTTCTCCGCCGACATGGTCGGGGTGATAGTGGGTGGCAAGAACGCCCGTGAGTTTCATGTCGTCGGCTGCGAGCACATCGACAATCCCCTGCACGTCGTAGGCCGGATCAATAGCAACGGCCTCGCCCGTCTCGCGATCGCCAATGAGATAAACGAAATTGACCATCTGCCGGGCCAAGGGATCGTTCGTGGCAATGTCACGCCCTGCAAGCAACTGGCGGAAATAGAGGCGGTCAGCTGTGGCGGCATCAGTCATAACAACAGTCTTGCGGAACGCAGGCGCAACGGCCACACTCCCTCAAACACTTTTGGGGGAGTCGAGATGACCGATACCGACAAAGTCCACGAACCACTGACTGACTTGTTTATGGGGTTCACCCTCGACGTCGAGGATCCCTTCCCCGTCTATGCGCAGCTTCGAGCGGAGAACCCCGTTGCGTGGAACGCCACGCAGGGTTTCTGGGTTGCCAGCCGCCATGCCGAATGCATGGCTGTCTCCACTTCCCCCGACACGTTCTGCTCGGCAAAGGGCATTCTCACCTTCGAAATCGGCGCGGACTACGCCACTCCGCCAACGATGATGCATACCGATCCGCCGGATCACACTCGCTATCGAACATTGGTGCAGCCCGCGTTCGGTCGCAAAGTCGTGCGTACGCTCGAAGATTCCGTGCGCGGAGCCGCCAAGGTTCTCGTCGATAAGTTGCCGCTCAACGAGCAAATCGAAATCGTTGCGCCGCTTGCAGTTCCGCTTCCCGTTCAGGTGATCGCACAGCTTCTCGGACTTCCCGAAAGCGAATGGGACAAAGTCTGGGATTGGTCGGAAGCTTCTATTCCTGGCACCGAAATCTTCAATGATCCGGAACGTAAAGAACGCCTCAGCGCCGAGATGATGGCCGAACTCATGCGTCTCGTTTCAACCTCTCGCACTGAACCTCGCGATGACGTCATTTCGATGTTGTCAAGCGTTGAGATCGATGGCGATCGCCTCACCGATGATGAAATCGCAATGTTCCTCAATCAGATTCTTGTTGCCGGAAACGAAACCACGCGCAACACGATCAGTGGCGGTCTCGTTGCACTGGCCGAGAACCCTGATCAGTGGGCGCGACTTGTTGCTGATCGTTCACTCATCCCAAGTGCGGTCGAGGAAATTCTTCGCTGGACAACTGCGGTCATTTATTTCATGCGCACCGCAACCGTCGACACCGTGCTTGGTGGAAAGCAGATCAGCGCTGGCGATCCGATCGTCATGGTCTACGCGTCGGCCAACCGCGACGAAGCCGAGTTTGGCTCCACCGCAGATCAGTTCGATGTTGGGCGATCACCAAACCATCAGATTGCGTTCGGTTTCGGCGCGCACTTCTGTCTTGGCGCTGCGCTCGCTCGTCTCGAGGTTGCCGCCGTACTCGATCACTTACTTGATCGCGGCGTCACTCGACTCGAACTTCTGTCGCCCGCAGGCATGTCGGCCAGCAACGTGATCGCCGGCGTCAACCGCGCCGAAGTGATTCTTCACACCAACTGATATCCGCTTGAACTACTGAGCGTCGCGCCAGGCCTGTTCGGCTCGGCGGGTGACCTCTCGGAGCGGCAGACCCAGTGCCCGTGCTGCTTGAGCGGCGTCGTCGTGTTCGGCCTTCACTCGGCCGGCGGTGACTTTTACTCGTACTGCTTGTCCATCGATATCGACCGTGTCGAACGCGCGAGATTGTGGCCAACGCTCAAGTTGCGTGCCTCGAACACCCATCGTGCCGGTTTCGCGTACGAGTACATCGCGCACTGCTGCAGCCTGCGCCGGATCAACCAACGCGCTCACGATATGAGCGGGTCGGCCCTTCTTCATGATGATCGGTGTGAGCCACGCGTCGTGAGCGCCCGCATCGAGCAACGCATCAATGGCGTAGGCCAACGTTTCGCCGGTGACATCGTCGACGTTTGCCTCGAGCAGCACAACCGGCTGACCCTCAACTGATGGCGAATCAGAACGCGTACCGATCACCACACGCGTGAGATTCGGTCGATCGCCAAGGTCGGCTGTGCCTGCACCGAAACCAGCAGACGTGATGGTCATGGCCGGCATTGGCCCCCACTGCACAACGTTCGCGGCCAGCAACGCTGCGCCCGTTGGTGTGGTGAGTTCGCGAGGAATGTCGAGGCCGTAGGTGGGCGCATTGGCCAGCAACGAAACGACTGCAGGAACCGGAATCGGCAACACACCGTGCGCAGCGCGCACGGTTCCTAAACCATCGGCCACCGGCGATGACGCGACTTCATCAACACCCAACAACTCGAGCGCAATACACGTACCAACAACATCGATGATCGCGTCGAGCGCGCCGACTTCATGAAAGTGCACCGTTTCGGGCGGCTGACGATGCAGGTGGCCTTCGGCTTCAGCCAGCGCGCGAAACGTTGCCAGCGCGCGGCGATGCACACGGTCGGGAAGGCCCGCATCGGCCACGATCTGCGCAACAACCGCGGCCGAACGAGCCGGCGGCGTTGCTTCTGTGTGCACATGAACTTTCGTGCCGGCAATACCTGAGCGCAACACAGTTTCTGTTTCCAACGACCATCCGCCAACCGGAAGCTGCTTCAGCATCGACCGGATCTCGTCGACATCAGCGCCAGCATCGATCAGTGCACCAAGAGCCATATCGCCAGCGATTCCCGAGAAACAGTGAAACCACGCAACCGTGCTGTTCGAACTCGGCGCGGCCGGAACTGTGACGCCTTCCCACGCGACGGTTCCTTCGAATACCGCATCATCATGAACGTGGTCGTGCGTGTGTTCGTGCGAATGATCGTGGTCGTTCAAATGCTCAGACAGCGTCGCGCTCCAAGACTCGGGTATTCAACATACGGATAATTGCGATGGCTGCACCAAATCCATTATCGATGCCCACCACGGTCAGGCCAGACGCACACGATGCCAACATTCCCAACAACGCGGTGATGCCATCCAAAGACGACCCGTAGCCAACCGACGTCGGGACGGCCACAACCGGCGCCGACGAAAGACCACCAACAACGCTGGCAAGTGCGCCTTCCATGCCCGCTACAACAACAAGCGCGTCGACAGCAGCAAGCTCTTCGGCCGCATCAAGAATGCGATGCAGTCCGGCCACGCCAACATCGGTAATGCGAAGCGGCCGAAAGCCATGGGCTGTGAGGGTGGCCGCACATTCATCGGCAACCGGAAGGTCGGCAGTTCCCGCCGTGACGACCGCTACGCGTTCGCGTCGTTCCATTGCTGGGCGCCACACCACGGTATGAAGTCGAGCGTTCAAGGGATCGCCGCCTCCGGCTTCGATCACATGGCCATCGTCGGCTCCAGCCAGCGCGGCAGCAACCTGCTCAGCCGAGGCCCGAGACAACAACACTGGAGCCGAACCGGGCT
>WLGJ01000104.1 GCA_009703275.1 Actinomycetota bacterium | reverse complement strand
CGTCGGTGTGATTGGAGTCGCAACCCATTGGGCCGCTCCGGTCATGGCGCAAATGATTCAAGCCTTCCAAGCTGGCGACATCGCTCGTGCGCAGCAACTCAACGCTCGAATGATCGAGAGTTACGAGTTCGAAACTGGCGATCTCAATCCAAATCCTGTGCCGACCAAGGCGATGTTGCGGGCTATTGGCCAACCAGCTGGTCCATGTCGACCGCCGATGGGATTCGGTCCCGACGATCTCGAAGAGCGCGCCCTTGCGGTGCATCGCCGGTTGTACGCGTGAGTCGCGACGGAGCAAAGCCCAAGTCGAAATCAAAGGCGAAGTCCAAGAAGGCCGACGCGTCAGAGAAAGCCCCGAAGGTTCGCGACTCGCAAGGGACGCCAGTTTCGGTGACGTTCCTCGGCGGTCTGGGCGAAATCGGCCGTAACTGTGCGTGTATCGAGGTGGAAGGCAAGATCCTTCTCCTTGATTGCGGCCTGATGTTCCCCGACCTCGACATGCTCGGGATCGATCTTGTCCTTCCTGATTTCACGTACTTGCGCGAAAACGCAGATCGCATCATCGGATGTATCGCAACACATGGCCACGAAGACCACACTGGCGGCCTGTCGTTCCTTCTGCGCGAACTTGAGTTCCCGATCTACGGATCAGCGCTGACTCTTGGTCTTGCTCGTAATCGCATCGAGGAAGCAGGTCTACTCGATCGCACCGAGTTCATTCCTGTTGTTGATGGCGAACGTCGAATGATCGGCCCGTTCGACGTTGAGTTCATTCCGGTAACCCACTCTGTGCCGCACGGCATCGCTACGGCGTTCCATACGCCCCAAGGTGTCATCTTGCACACCGGTGATTTCAAACTCGACCTCACGCCGGTCGATGGTCGGCTCACCGATCTCGCTCGTATTGGCGCTATTGCATCCACCGAGGGCATTCGTTTGTTGTTGTCCGACAGCACCAATGCCGAAGAGCACGGACACGCTGCGTCAGAAACCTCAGTAGGCGCGGTGCTGTACGACCTTTTCCATCGTTACGAAGGCCGTCGCATCATCACGACCTGCTTTGCCAGTCACATCCATCGCGTTCAACAAATCGCCGATGCTGCAATTTCCTTCGATCGTGTAATTGCCACGATGGGCATGTCGATGAAGAAGAACGTTCGTATGGCTCGCGAAATGGGTTTGCTGAACATTCCTGAATCGCGCCTTATGGATATCGCCGATGTTGGCGATCTTCCTCCTGAAAAGGTTTGTGTGATTTCGACTGGTTCGCAGGGCGAACCAATGTCAGCGCTTGCCCTTATGGCAGCGAACGAGAATCGTTGGCTCACGCTCAGCGGTACCGATGTTGTCATAATGAGTTCGCACCCGATTCCCGGCAACGAAACAGACGTTTCGAAAGTCATCGATGGTTTGGTGCGCGCTGGCGCTGAAGTTGTGCACTCGGGCATTTCTGATGTTCACGCATCGGGTCACGCCAAAGCCGAAGATCTCAAGATGTTCTTGTCGATTACTCGACCCGAACATTTCATTCCGGTGCACGGCGAGTACCGACATCTTGTTGCCCACGCAAAGTTGGCTCGCACGATGGGTGTTGCTGCATCGAAGATCATCGTGTGCACCGATGGCGACCAGGTGACGCTCGACGATACGGGTCTTCGTCCCACAGCACAGGTGCCGTCTGGCTATCTCTATGTCGACGGCATCATCGGCGATGTCGGTTCGGGCGTTCTTCGCGACCGCCGAGTACTTGCCGAAGAAGGCGTCGTGGTGGTCATCGTTGGTGTCGACATCGAACACGGCACCACCATGATTGGCCCCGAAATCATCACCCGAGGCTGGGTCCACGCTCCCGAGGCCGAGGAACTCCTCGATCAGTGTGCCGATCAGGTGCGCGAGGCCATCGCCGAGCTCTTCCGGAATGGCCGCAGCGATATCGAGAACGTCCAGCGGGTCGTCCGGCGGGCAGCGGGCCGTTTCGTGAACGAAAAGACCAAGCGGCGGCCGATGATCGTGCCCGTCGTCATGGAAGCCTGAGCCGGCGTTCGCCCCTAGGGTTTCCGCCGCGTACCCTTGCGCCATGCCTGATGTGCCCGTCTCACTCACTCCGAAAGTTCCTGCCGAGATTCGCGACCGGCTGACGCCTGAAGCGGCCCGCTCTGCCATCCGTGCGGCGGGTGTCGCTCTGCTGGACGAACGCCGCCAGCTGAGCCTCGAGGAACTCGCTGCGCTTGCCGATGTTCCTGATTCGGCAGTCCCGGCCCTCGCAGCGCTCGCCCACGAAGTCCGTCTCGAATGGTGCGGAGACACTGTCGAGGTCGAAGGCATTCTTTCCGCCAAGACCGGTGGCTGCCCCGAGGATTGTCACTTCTGCAGCCAGTCGGCGAAGTTCGAATCTCCCGTGCAAGCGATGCCTTTCCTTGACACCGCTGACGTGCTTGCCGCAGCGCGCGAAACCGCTGCACTCGGCGCTACGGAATTCTGCATCGTGCTGGCCATCCGTGGACCAGATGAACGCACGATGGATCGCATCTGCGAGCTGGTTCCGCTTGTTCAGGACGAAGTCGGCATCAATGTTGCTGTAAGCGCTGGCATCGTGACCGAGGCACAGGCAAAACGATTCGCCGAGGTTGGCGTTCATCGTTACAACCACAACCTTGAGACCGCCGAATCCTTCTTTGAAAACGTCGTGACTACTCATACCTGGGCGGAACGTTTCGATACGTGCCAGCTCATTCGGGAGCAGGGCATGGAACTGTGCTGCGGAGTTCTTCTCGGAATGGGCGAGAGCATCGATCAGCGGATCGAACTCATTGGACAATTGCGCGCCGTTGATCCCGCTGAGGTTCCCCTGAACTTCCTGAATCCGCGCCCCGGTACACCGTTCGCCGGGCTTCCACTTACCGAACCGCTCGAAGCCATCCGCTGGATCTCGTTGTTCCGGCTCGGACTCCCGTCAGTCATCCTGCGGTATGCAGGTGGACGCGAAGTGACCTTGCGGGAACTTCAAGCACTTGGTCTCACCTCAGGTATCAACGCCCTCATCGTCGGCAACTATCTGACGACGTTGGGACGCTCACCCGAAGAAGATCTGCAGATGCTGTCTGATCTCCAGATGCCGATCGGCGCGCTGTCCAAGGCCATCTGAGTGTGACCACGACGTACTGCCGTTGGTGCGGCACTGCGATGGCCAAACATCCAGATATTGCGTGTCGGCGCGAACTTGATCCACCGCGGTTCTGCCCGGAGTGCGGACGTCGTTTGCGTGTGAAGGTTCACACCGCTGGTTATGAGGCCGCATGTCGCGACCATGGTGACCTGCTCGATTAACTGGCGGGGCAGGACTGCACGACTGCGCCAGCGGGAGCAATGGGGTCGGGCATCGGCTTGCCTGTGAATCGATCGCCAATCCAGCTGACCATCGAAGTGAATGACGGAGCGATCACGCCTGCATGTGATTGACCGGCAAACACCCAACGTTGTTCGACCTGTCCGATCTTGCACAGCTGATCGAACAGTGCTGCGGAAGAAACAACAGGAATTTGTTCATCGTTTCCACCGTGAATGATGAGCAGTGGCACGGGAATCGGCGCAGTGAATGTCCCCGGGTCGTTGTCCTTCAAGAGCTGATTCCAGGTAGGAATCGTCGACGGGTCGGCCTTCTGAAGTTTCGTGAAATCAAGGCCGGCGGCGGCCTTGCCGAGGTCGCTACTGCACAGCGTGTCCATGTTGTTCAAAAAGTCGAGGCCTTCGGGGGTAAGAACCTGAGTGAGGTCGGCCTTTTGATCGCCATACGCCGCGTTCATGGCCGCGGCAACCATTGCGATGTAGTGCTTGTAAGGGCTGGTTTGAAGCGCTGCGTTGACGAGAAGCAACTGTGACGGGGGAGCGCCAGCAACGTCAGCAACGAGTTCAAGTTCTGGTGCATAGGTCTTGGCGATGTGTCCGGCGAACATTGCTGCATGTCCACCCTGGGAATGACCCCAAATGGCGTAACGCTTTGAGGCGTTTGCATTGGGAAATGTTTGAGCCATACGCACGATGTCGAGGGTGCCGCGGGCTTCGCTCTCGCCAACGATGTAGGGATGACGACCCGGCGTACCGAGGCCTTCATAATCAGTAGCAACGACGAGGTAGCCAGCGTCGAGAAGTCCGTTGGCCAAGGTGACGAACTCGTCAGGCTTGAGCGATGGCGCGCATGCGTCGGCAATGCCGGTGGTGCCGTGCGCCCACGTGATGATCGGCCAACCGCCGCTTGGCGCGGTGCCCTTCGGGATGAGGATCAGTCCGGTGACGGCAATGGCCTCACCATTGATGTTGGTCGAGAGGTACATGACCCGGGACATCGAACCGTTGAGTCCTGGCGCATCGACGTTCTCCGATTTGATGAGCTGACCGGGCTTGCCAGCGGGCAAGGGGTCGGGCACGCCGTAGAAGTCGGGGAGGTCTGGCGACCCCTTCACTACCGCCCCCACGTTGGCTGATGAGGACTTCTGATCGTCCGATGAGCAGCCGATTGCGGCGAACCCAAGAACTGCAATCAAGAGAACGGCAAGTGAACGCTTGGTGGTCATTGGTGGTCCTTTCCCCGGTGAGGAGACGTTAGCGGCATGCTCTCTGGTCTGCGTTGGTCAGCAGAGGGTGCGACTCACGCCGGGGCCAGGTTCCACGTCGCGGTCACCGGAAAGAGTGATGTTTGAGGAAATCCACTGCATCATCTTCGAGAATGTGGCGCTCACAATTGTTGAGTGATCACGCCCGTCACCAATCCACAGTTCGGTGGGCCTTCCTAGCTCGCAAAATCGGCGATGGACAGTTAGGGATTTCTCAAGCGGAATCAGCTCATCTTCGGTGCCGTGGATGATGAGCGTTGGCACCGAAGATGGGGAGTCAATGAATTGAGGGTCATTGGCTCGAAGGAGTTCCCGCCACTCCTCCGTTGGAGTGGTCTTTGTGACCCTCGAGTTGGGGGGAAGTGCGTTCACAGCAGCGTGCACATCAACATTGCATGATTGGGTCGATTGAAGAGCCAACTCGACACCGACCGGAGAGAGAGCTGCTTCGAGAGGCGCTCGCTCGGGATCGATCCCGTTGAATGCGAGCGCAACGAGAATCGAAAACGGTCGCAATGCCGCCGATTCGTCATCCAAGGCAAAGTCATCGAGACCAGAAGGCGGAGCGCCGGCGACAACTGCTGCAATGTTGATTTCTGGTAGGTACTGTGTAGCGATCGAAGGTGTAAAGAGTGCAGCGTGGCCGCCTTGCGAATGGCCCCATACCGCAACGTTGCGACCTGTGTTCCACTCGGGTACTCGAGATGCGGCCAACGCGATGTCAAGCGTGGAACGTGCTTCACTTTCACCCACGAGATACGGGTGCCGTCCCAACGTTCCGAGTCCTTCGTAATCGGTGGCGACGAACGCGTAGCCGGCTGCCGTTACTCCCCGGGCTGGCGTCATTCGGGAGGTGTCCGCCGAGGGGGCGCAGATGTCGCCGATTCCGGTGGTGCCGTGTGCCCACGACAAAATGGGCCAGCCTCCCGGTGGCGCTGTTCCGGCCGGAAGGATGACAAGGCCCGTCACAACAATGGGTTGATCATCGATTGACCGCGATGTGTAGGCGACCCGCCAGGCCCGACCCGGGACTCCGTCAAAGTCAAATGCTTCGGAAGCGATGATTGTTCCTGAGGGGGCCGAGTCCGAGGACGGAAGTGACCTATGAAACGAAGGAAGCCCCGGGCCCAGTGGCTCGGTGGTACTCGCCAGTTCGGGGACGGTCACCTGCGGTGGCTCCTCGCTTGCGGTGGAGGAGTTGGAGCAACTTGCGAGAAAGAGGGCCGAGAAAACGCCTATGAGGACCGAAAGGGTCAAGGTTCGCCGTCGCACAGGGCGATTCTCGCGTGGTTTTCTGGATCTTGCGCCTTGTCCACACCATTGTCGGACGGTTTGGGTAACCTCTCCTTTGGCGAGCGGAGAAGGGGCCGAGTCAGGAACGCGTGCGCCTGTGGCTACCAAACAGAGTTCTCCCAAACGATCGACCGCAAAGAAGCCTTCGGCCAAGAAATCTCCGGCCAAGAAGGCGCCGGCCAAGCGAGGTTCCGCCGCGCCCAAGGGTCGGTCGTCTGCCGCCGCTCGCCCTCCTGCTCCAGGCCCGGTTCGTGAAGCATTCGCTGGTCATGGTCATGACGTATGGGGGGTTGCGCTCGTAGCACTTGGGCTGCTGACCGCTCTCGG
>WLGJ01000103.1 GCA_009703275.1 Actinomycetota bacterium | reverse complement strand
TCGTAATCGTCCTTCGAAAGGAGATAGCGCAACTTGTCGAGCGTTGCTGTTGCCTCGAAGTGATTGAGGTTCATCTTCCAGTTACCGGAGATGAGTGGTTTGCGGTCAGGCATTTGATGCTCCTCGTAAGGCTTCGAGTCCGGGGAGGTCGCCGTTCTCAAGCAATTCGAGTGACGCACCTCCACCGGTTGAGACGTGATCGACCTCGCTGGCGAGACCGAACGCGTCGAGTGCTGCAGCAGAATCACCACCACCGACAACGGTGAAGCCACGGGCTTCAGCCATCGCTTCGGCAATTACGCGTGTGCCTGCGGCAAAGCGCGGATCTTCGAACACACCCATGGGGCCGTTCCAGAAGATCGTTTTTGCTTCAGCAATGATGTCGGCGAATTCCGATGCGGTTCCGGGACCAATGTCGAGACCCTTCCAACCGTCGGGAACATCGGAACCAAGTTGGCGAACTTCTCCCCCTGCTTCGGGGTTCATGATTTCGCCGCCCGGGCCGAGCGCAGTTACATCGTGTGGGATGTGAATCGTGACATCGGAGTCGAGGAAGCGCTTGCAGGTTTCGATCTGGTCGACTTCAAGCAACGAATCGCCAACGTGATGTCCCTGTGCGGCGAGGAACGTGAAACACATTCCGCCGCCGATGATGAGCGCGTCGGCAACTTCTGACAACGCGTCGATAACGCCAAGTTTGTCCGACACCTTCGAGCCGCCAAGGATGACGACAAAAGGACGCTTCGGATCCGAACGCAGCGGCAACAACACGTCGACTTCACGCTGAAGCAGACGACCTGCGGCCGACGGAAGGAACTGCGGAGGACCGACAATCGATGCATGTGCGCGGTGCGAAGCACCAAACGCGTCGTTGACGTAGAGGTCCTGACCAGCGATGAGTTCCTGCACAAACGCAGGGTCATTGGCGGTCTCGCCCGGGTTGAATCGCAGGTTGTCGAGCAGTTCGACGCCCGGTGCGAGTTCAGCGAGACGACGACGAACTGGCTCCACCGAATACTTCGGATCGGGAGCACCCTTCGGACGACCGAGATGCGTGCACGCGGTGACGGTTGCGCCGCGAGACGTCAGATACTCGATCGTGGGAAGTGCAGCACGAATGCGGAAGTCGTCGACGATCTCACCATTGGAGATCGGCACATTGAAATCAGCGCGTAGGAGAACTCGGCGACCACTGACGTCGCCGAGGTCCTCCAGCGAAGGAACGCTCATCGGGCGGGACTACTTCGCCGCTTTGGCCATGACCTGCACGAGGTCGACCAGGCGGTTGGAGTAACCCCACTCGTTGTCGTACCAGCCGAGCACCTTCACGAGGTTGCCCATAGCCATGGTGAGCTTCGAGTCGAATGTGCACGATGCGGGCTGACCGACGATGTCGGAAGAAACAATTTCTTCGTCGGTGAACACGAGCACCTTCGAAAGCGGACCAGAAGTTGCGGCCGCTTTGAACGCTGCGTTGATTTCATCGACGGTGACGTCACGCTTGAGCACACCAACGAAGTCGGTGATGGAGCCGTCCGGGACGGGCACGCGAAGTGCGGTGCCGTCGAGCTTGCCCTTCATGGCTTCAAGCACGAGGCCGGTGGCGCGAGCTGCACCAGTTGACGACGGTGTGATGTTCGCGGCCGAAGCGCGTGCACGACGCATGTCGGTGTGCGGGCCGTCGACGAGGTTCTGATCGCCGGTGTAGGCGTGAACAGTGGTCATGAGGCCCTTTTCGACGCCGAAGGCATCGTCGAGAACCTTGATCATCGGAACGAAGCAGTTGGTCGTGCACGAAGCATTCGACACAACCTTGTGCTTGGCCGGGTCGAAGGTGTCGTCATTGACGCCAACAACGAAGGTGGCATCGGCGTTAGTGGCCGGGGCCGAAATGATGACGTACGGGGCGCCTGCTTCGAGGTGAGCGGCGGCCTTGTCGCGATCGGTGAAGAAGCCAGTGGACTCCACAACGATGTCGACGCCGAGTTCCTTCCAAGGAAGATCCTTGGGGTCACGGATTGCGGTGATCTTGAGAAGCTTGCCGTCCACGAGGATGCCCTCGTCAGTTGCTTCGACGGTTGCGTCGAGGCGACCCATGACCGTGTCGTACTTGAGGAGGTGCGCCATGGCAGGCACCGAACCCAAATCGTTGGCGGCAACGATTTCGACATCAGCGCCGGACTGCCTCACCGCCCGGAAGAAGTTGCGGCCGATGCGACCGAAGCCATTGATGCCGACACGGATGGTCATTGTGGGCACTGCCTCCTGGGTTGGCCGTCGACGGTCGACGGCTTTAGTGACGAGATGGGTTGACGTTACGCCAGACGGCGCACGCGTTTGGCCGGTCTGACTCCGGCCCGGCCGATTCTCGCGGAATCGGCGCCCGTGATGATGTCAGCGGTCGAGGTCGCGATGGGTGACCCGAAGGTGAAAACCCCGCTCGCGAAGGGCCTCAGCCACCGCTTCGGCGATTGCAACCGAACGATGGCGCCCGCCCGTGCAGCCAAAAGCCACCGTGAGATAGCTCTTTCCTTCGGCCACATAGGCCGGCAACAGCATCTCAAGGAGTCCGTCGATTTGAGAAAGAAACTCGGAAGTGAGCGGCTGGGACAGCACGTAGTCACGAACGGGTTCGTCGAGACCAGTGAGCGGGCGCAATTCTTCGACCCAATGGGGGTTCGGGAGGAATCGGCAATCGATCACTAGGTCGGTGTCGAGGGGAAGCCCGTGCTTGTAGCCAAACGACAACACCGTCGTCTGCATGCCGCCAGCTGGGGCATCAGCCGCAAAGAGATCGAGCATGCGGGCACGAAGTTGATGGACGTTGAGTTCGGTGGTGTCGATGACGACATCGGCCTCGGCCTTCACCGACTGCAGAACTCGGCGTTCTTCCTGAATTGATTCGGCGAGAGAACGGTCTTCAGCGGCAAGTGGATGGCGGCGACGGGTGCTTTCGTAACGACGCACGAGCTCGTCGGTCGCCGCTTCAAGGAACACGATGCGAAGTCTGTTGCCCTGGCGACGCAGCGCGTCGAGAGCCGGCAACGCTTCGGAGTGATAGGGCCCGGTACCGACGACAAGGACGACATTGGTGATGGTCGCATCGGGGGCATCGGCGAAATCGGCAACCCGGCCAATAAGCGCTGGCGGCAAATTGTCGATGATGTACCAGCCGAGATCTTCGAGGACGTCCGCGGCTTGAGAGCGTCCGGCTCCCGACAATCCCGTGATCACAACGAAGTCGCTCACCGTCTGAACGCTACCGGCGTTGAGCCACCAACGTCAGCAACCGCGGAATCGTCGTGACTTCGGTGTATTCCGGAGCTCGATCGATGAAGCCCTGCGGCGGCGCTGGTTCAATCATGCGTTCCAACGCAAGCCCTGAATCGGCCATGGCATTGATGTAGCGACTGAGGGGCCGGTGCACGAAGCGGATGAACACATCCTTTTCGACCTCTTCAATGGTTGCCTGTTCGATGAGGTACGGGCCGATGCGCCAGTACTGCTCGGGCGGGTCAAGGATCTGATCGTCGATCCAACCGGAACCGGGCGTCTGCAACAACGGATGATTCAGGCAGAAAATGAAACGTCCGCCTGGCCGAAGTACACGAGCAACTTCAGCGAGCGCTTCGTCGACTGCGTCGATGTGCTCAAACACGAGACAGCACACGACGGCATCGAATGACGCGTCGTCGAATGGAAGAGATTCGGCACCTGCGAGTTGGTACTCGGGGCCGCCGCCACGACGAATGGCTTCATCGATTTGGTTCACGGTCGGATCAATACCGATCACGGTTGCTCCGTGCGTCGCGGCGATCGCACGAGCGACCTGACCTTCACCGGTGCCAACCTCAAGCACGCGCTCAAAGCCTTCCGTCCATTCGAGAATCAGCGGAATGATTTGCTCGGTGTATTCGGGATCAACACCGTCGGTGAACTCGCGCTGCCACCAATCGGCATGGGCTTCCCATAGTTGGGCATTGGCATCAGGTTCAGACACGTGGTCTCCGATTCAGCGCGAGTCTCGACGAGAAGGAACATGGATCTTGTCCCAAACTGCTTGGCCGACCGAATCGGGAAGCCACGGAAGCGCTTTGAGTTCCTCTTCAGTTGCTCGTTTCACCGCAGTGACTCCCCCAAGTTCTTTGAGCAGGCGCGTCCGACGCGCTTCACCAAGCCCGGGGATGTCATCGAGCACAGACTTCGTCATGCGTTTGCCGCGCAGTTCGCGGTGGAACGAAACCGCGAAACGGTGAGCCTCATCGCGAATGCGCTGCAGCAGATACAGCGCGTCGCTTCCGCGCGGAACTTCCACTGGCTCGGAACGATGGGGCAGATACACCTCTTCAAAACGCTTTGCGAGTGATGCGACGGGAATCTCTTCGTCGAGTCCGAGTTCCTCGAGCACTTTGACCGCAACGCTGAGCTGACCCTTGCCGCCGTCGACGAGCAGCAATTGCGGCGGATAGGCGAACTTCCCTGATCGTTCGGCAACCGGCTTGCTGCGCTCTTCGAGATAGGCACTTAAGCGACGGGTGAGTACCTCTTCCATGGCTGCGAAATCATCGTTGCCCTGATTGCTCTTAATTTTGAATCGACGGTATTCCCGCTTGTTCGGCAAACCGTCTTCCATGACGACCATCGAGCCGACATAGTCGCTGCCCTGAATGTGACTCATGTCGTAACACTCAATGCGCAACGGAGCTTCGGGCAGACCCAAGTGTTCTTGCAGGTCATTGAGAGCACGCGCGCGACTGTTGTGATCGGCAGCGCGCTTCAAACGGTGTCGAGAGAATTCTTCGGTGGCGTTCTTTGTCACCGTCGCCATGAGTTCGCGCTTATCGCCGCGATGCGGAATCCGAATGCTGACCTTTGAGCCGCGCTGAGAACTCAGGAACTCTTCGTACAGTCCCGGGTTCGCGCTTTCGAACGGAACCAGCACTTCTTTGGGCACGCCAAGCGGAGGTGGATCGCCATAGAGACGTTCAAGAATGCAATCGATGAGTTCTCCATCGGAAAGGTCTTCTTTGCGATCAAGGACGTAGCCCTTGCGACCAACCACGCGACCTCTCCGAACGAAGAACACCTGGACCGACGCTTCGAGTTCATCACCAGCAAGTCCGACAACGTCGAGGTCTTCGTCTTTCTCCAAGACCATCTGCTGACGTTCGACCACCTTGCGCACCGCACCGAGGCGGTCACGAAGCCGAGCAGCGCGCTCGAACTCGAGTTCATCGCTGGCCAGTTGCATTTCGACTTCGAGCCGAGAAATCACTTCATCGGTATCGCCATCAAGGAAACGGATGAGATCGCGAACCAGCGATTCGTACTTCTCTGGCGTGATCTCGCCGACACACGGACCGCTGCACTTCTCAATGTGAAATAGCAAACATGGCCGACCGAGTTTGGCGTGACGGGACAGCTTCGTGTCCGAGCACGTTCGAACCGGGAACGTTCGCAACAACTGATCAAGGGTTTCGCGGATCGCCCACGCAGCGGCATACGGGCCGAAGTATCGAGTGCCTTTGCGCTTATCGCCACGCATGACGGTGGCTCGTGGCCATTCATCGTCGACAGTGACAGCCAGAAACGGATAACTCTTGTCGTCCCGAAGGTCGATGTTGAACCGAGGCTCATGCTGTTTGATCAGGCTGTACTCGAGCATGAGCGCTTCGAGCTCGTTGCGAACCTGAATCCATTCGACCGTCTCGGCCGTGGCCACCATCTGGGCGGTGCGAGGCGCGAGATGGACCGGATCTTGGAAATAGTTCGACAGTCGCGACCGAAGACTCTTGGCCTTGCCCACATAAATGACGCGACCGTTGATGTCCTTGAATTGATAGGAGCCGGGCTCGTCAGGAATCGTGCCGGCCGGCGGTCGCTGCACCATTCCGACGATCGTATGGGCCATCAGAGGCAAACAAGCCGTTGAGTGCCTACACTGTCGGAGCCGGCCTGGTATCCGGCGACATATCGAGACCCGAGGCCGACAACCCCGTGGCGTGGCGACCAGGCTGCCCCCACCGGCCACTCATCGGATCTCCCCGTCCTTTCAGGGAGTGCTCCACAACATGCTTCGCCTCCAACTACCGCTCGGTGAGCGCTACACAGACGCCACACCCGGCGAACTCGCCGATCGCATCGCCGCGGCCAAGGCCACCCTTGGCGACCGCCTCTTCATCCTCGGCCACCACTATCAGCGCGATGAGGTCATGGAATGGGCCGATGCACGGGGCGACTCCTTCCGACT
>WLGJ01000102.1 GCA_009703275.1 Actinomycetota bacterium | reverse complement strand
GCAGGAAATGAGGTCGAGTTGTTTGTTGCCCCTGAGATGCCGCACGGATTCCAAGCATTCCCGTGCGGGATCACCTCTGCGTGGGCGGCAGCGCAGTTCGACTGGTTCGCTCGACGACTTGGGTCCTAACGCGACGATGCCCGCCCCGAAGGGCGGGCATCGAATGCGATCAGAAGTTTTCAGATCAGTTGGACATGCAACCGTTGGTGTAGATCACTGCCGGAAGCTTGCCCTGCTGACAAACAACTCCACGGTCCTGCGTGACCCATTTGCCGTCACGAGATGCCAACACATCGGTGACGCCCAATGTGGGTGCGCCGCTCGCAGCAGGAGGCGTGAGTTCTGCCCAGGCGTAGGCCCAGCCTGAGTCACAACCAAATCCTGTGACCTTGACGGTGGTCCCTGCAGTCATCGCGGCATCAACGCCAGCGGTGATGGCCGCCGAGGTGCACGCAGCTGCTGCTCCGGTCGGACCAACTGGGGCCGGTGTCGGAGTCGGAAGCACGCAAATCTTCTTCTTGGCTTGAGCGTCGGCGGAAAGTGCTGCCTTCGTCTTCGGGCCATAGGTGCCGTCAACGGTCAGGCCAGCGCCCTTCTGGAACGCCTTGATGCTGGAAATTGTGTGCGGTCCAATGATTCCGTCGTTGTTGCCAACATCGCAACCAACGGCGTCGAGCCATTCCTGCATCTGAATGACGTCGGCCTTGGTGAGGGTGCTCACTGGCTTCACACCAGATGTCGTGGGTGATGAAGCAGCAGTCGTGGTGGTCGTGCTCTTGTCGCTTGACTTGCTGTCGCTACTGCACGCGGCAGCGCCGGCCACGATGGCCAACGAAAGGACAGCAACGCCGAGAATTCGGCGCGCAGAATGAGAACGCATAGTTCCTCCGGGGGTAGGGGTAGAAGGCGAAACCGCCTTGCAGAACGGTAGTGAGTGGGGTGCTCAAGGCCGTGGACCCCAGCGATGTGCCACGCTCTCAGGAGACAGAGAAGGAGTGGGGCGTGTCCGGACCATTAGAAGGTGTGAAAGTCGTCGAACTTGGTATGTGGGTGGCCGGGCCGGCATGTGCCGGAATCCTTGCTGACTGGGGTGCAGACGTCATCAAACTGGAACCACCCGGTGGGGGCGATCCGGCTCGGACCTATCAAGCACTGTTCGGCACGATGATGCCCGACAACCCGGTGTTTGAGATGGACAACCGTTCGAAAAAGTCGGTTGCGGTCGATCTGCGAACGCCCGAAGGTCAGTCGCTTGCGCTTGAACTCCTCGATGACGCTGATGTTTTCGTCACGAACTTGCGCCGTGGCGCACTGGAACGTTGGGGGCTCGGTCCCGATGAAGTGATGGCGCGCAATCCGCGACTCATTTACCAACTCATCACCGGGTACGGAATGGAAGGACCCGATGCGGCGCGTCCCGCGTACGACATCGGCGGATTCTGGGCGCGATCCGGTGTGGCTTCACTTTTGCAAACACCCGATGGTCCGCTTCCGTTCCAACGCGGCGGTATGGGTGATCATCCCACCGGAAGTTCTGCGTCGGCGGCGGTGTGTGCAGCGTTGTTCAGTCGTGAGCGCACCGGTAAAGGTCAGTTGGTATCGACCTCACTCGTGCGTCAAGGCGTCTACACGATCGGTTTCGACCTTTCCATCACGCTTGGTTGGGGCGATCACATCGGTATCGGTGCCCGCGAAACCATGGGCAACCCCGCCATGAACAACTACACCTGTGGCGACGGAAAAAAGATTTGGCTCATCGGACAAGAAGCGCAGCGACACTGGCCGCCGTTGTGTCGCGTCGTTGGCCATCCCGAATGGAATGAAGAAGGTCCATACGCAACACCTCTTGGTCGACGCGAGAATGCACGTGAGCTGATTGCTGAACTCGACGGAATCTTTGCGACGAAGTCGCGAGACGAATGGGCAGTGATCTTCGACACGGAACCCGACATGTTCTGGGCGCCGGTCAACGATATTGACGATGTTCTGATCGACGAGCAGGTTCACGCTGCCGGCGCCTTTGTTGAAGTTCCTGAAGCAAACGGGTCAGCGATGCGGGTTGCGAGCCCGTCTGACTTCTACGGAACCCCGTGGGCCGCTCGTTCAGGTGCTCCGGAACTCGGACAGCACACTCGCGAAGTGCTTACCGCTATGGGTCGCACCGACGCGGAAATCGATGCCATGTTCGAAGCGGGAACAGTCGCATGAGTGTTACTGGGTACGACCTTCGATTGCGTCCGGCTCAACCCGCGACTCCGGCGGCAGACGCGTTCACAATCCATCGATCGCAACTCTCCAATGGTGTCGAACTTGCCTACGTGCGCGAAGGCATCGGTGGGTATCCGCTTCTACTCATCCATGGATATCCGGAAACCAAGCGAATTTGGTGGCGAAATATTGAGCCACTCGTTGCTGCTGGGTTTGAAGTCATCGTTCCTGATCTCCGCGGCCATGGAGACTCCGGCTTTTCAGACAGTGATACCTACGACCTCGTCACTTACAGTCGCGATCTCTACGAACTCACCCATGATGTTCTTGGACACCAGAACATCGGGCTTGTAGGCGGAGACGTTGGTGGTGTGGTTGCTGTCGACATGGTGCAACGGTTTGAGGGCTTCGTCGATGGCTTGTGTTTCTTCGACACCGTTCCGCCAATGGTCATCGACGCCTACGTTGCAGCAGGCATCGACATCGGTTCAATCAAAGCAATTGCTGATGGTCCGACGGGTGACTACCGACGTCGCCAGGGCGGCGAACCCGATGTACTTGCCGCTGAATTGAGTACGCCTGCACTGCGGCGCGCGTGGGTTGCAGCAATGTACGGACCGCGCCTTTGGGCATCTCCAGGCACGTTCACCGATGCAGACATTGATTTCATGACCGAACCTTGGGCCGACGAAGCGCGTCTGCGGGCCGGCTGGGCGGTCTATCAACTTGGTTACGGTCGATCTGCGGAGGAGTTTCCAATCCTCGACCGTACCGTTGACATTCCCACCCTTCTTTTCTATGGGGCAGACGACCAGGTTGTCGGACCCGACTTCATTCACTGCTGCGAAGTCGCGTTCACTGACCGTGTCGGACCATTCGTACTTCCTGGTGCCGGGCATTTCCTTCAGTGGGAGAGAGCCGATCTCTTTAATCCCACCGTCGCGATGTTCTTTTCCGCTCTTCAATCGAAAGTGTGACCATGACGATGTCCGAAACGCTCGATCCGCAAACTCCAATCGTGATCGGTGCATCAGAGATCGCTCATCGCGATGGTCCTGACTTTGCATCCGCCTCGGCGACAGAGCTCATGATTGAAGCGGTTCGCTGCGCGTTGGAATCAACTGGTGCGGGAGACGTACTTGGCGCACTCACTGGGGCCGTGCTCGTGCCTCACGGAACATGGACAGAGTCCGATCCCGGTCGTGCGATTGCTGACGCGATTGGCGCACCAAAAGCTCGAACGATTCGCAGTGAACTTGGCGTCCTACAGCAATCGTTGTTGGCGCGAGCGGCAACCGATGTGCGATCGGGCGCGATCGATGTCGCGATCGTGGTTGGCGGCGAAAACCGTTGGTCAGGAGTCGTCGCCGGCAAGGCGGGTGCGGATCTTCCTGAGGCTCCAGCGCTCGCATCGGCGGCAGAACCCGATGAAGTGATTGCGCCGCGAGAGATGGTGATTTCGCAGATTGAGATTGACCGCAACCTGACGACCGCAGCGCACCAGTACGCGATTATTGAATCCGCCCTTCGGCATCATCTCGGTCGCTCAACTGGTGCGCATCAACGCGAACTCGGCGAACTGTGGGCACGTTTTGCGGAAATCGCAGCAGAGGCTCCTGCTGGGTGGGACGCGCGAGCAATGAAGTCTGACGAGATTGCGTTTCCGTCGGAATCGAATCGAATGATTGCTGCTCCCTATCCCAAGTGGCTTATTTCCCAATGGAATGTCGATCAGGCAGCAGCGCTCATTTTCACGACGGTTGGTACGGCGAGTCGTCTTGGTCTTGATGAGTCGACGTGGGTTTTCCCGTTGGCAATGGTTGAGTCGAATGCCGTCATTCCGCTGCCCGAGCGCGCTGATGTCCATCGCTGGCCCGCGTCGCAACTTGTATCAAAGGCTGCGCTCGAGGCATCAGAAATTTCAATTGATGAAATCGGTCCGGTTGATCTCTACAGTTGCTTCCCGTCCGCAGTCGAAGTTCAGGCCCGAGAAATTGGGCTTCCAATCGATCGCGATCTCACCCTCACCGGCGGCATGACCTTCGGTGGCGGGCCGTTCAACAACTACGCGCTGCAGGGCGCAGCCGCCATGGTGCGCAAGCTCCGCGAATCACCCGACCCGACCTTTGGACTGACCAGCGCCGTGAGCGGTCTCCTAACGAAACCTGCTGTCACCGTTTGGTCCAACCGTGAGCCGAGAACCCCGTTCGTTTCGCTCGATGTCAGTGCTCAGGCCGAGGAAGCAACGGCGCGCCGGCCGGTTAACCCAGACCTCACCGGTGCCGGAGTCGTTGTGGGTGCCACGGTGATTCCAGGGCGTGGGGGAGAACTCACCACGGTTGCGCTGGTTGAGGTCGAGGGAATTCGCACGGTTGTACAAAGTCAGGATCATGCGTTGGGCGAGACATTCATGTCCGCCGATCCGGTTGGACTCGCCATCATCATTGGCGATCCGGGGGAATTCACGCTGGCCTAAGTCGCTGAGGCAGTCACGGGTCGGTCCATTCGTGGCCAGCCAACCGGCTGGGAAGTTCGGGCCCGCCCAATGCGACGCTTCGGCGGAATCGTGGCAAACTGACGGTTCGTCAGATTCTCGGTACGTGCCGAGAGACGCTTAGGAGGCCCCCATGGAAATCCCTCGCATCATCTCGGTCGATGATCACGTCGTCGAACCCCCCGATCTGTGGTCGGCCCGACTCCCGGAGAAGTACCGCGACCGCGGCCCGCGCATTGAACGTCACAAGGTGTCGATGACGATTACCGGTGGCTATGGCTTCACCGTCGACGATCCCAACGGCAAAGACTGCGACGTTTGGTACTACGACGATCTCGTCTACCCATTCACACGACTTTCGGCCGCAGTGGGCGCCGAGGTTGTGCAGAACGAACCGTGCACCTTCGACGACATCCTCGTCGGTTGCTATGACCAAACCGCACGCCTTGCCGACATGGACGCGAATCATGTCGAAGCATCAATTTGCTTCCCGAACATCCTTCCTCGCTTTTGCGGACAGGCATTCCTCGAACGTGAAGACAAGGAACTCGCGCTGCTTTGCGTGCAGGTCTACAACGACTGGATGATTGACGAATGGTGTGGCGGCGCTGGTTACGGCCGACTTATTCCCCTCACGATGATTCCGCTGTGGGACGTTGACCTGGCAGTTGCTGAGGTCAAGCGATGTGCAGCAAAGGGCAGCCACAACATCACCTTCTCGGAAAACCCTGTTCCGCTCGGCCTTCCGTCGTTGCACTCAGGCCACTGGGACAAGTTGTTTGCTGCGTGCGTCGAGACCGACACTGTCATCAACATGCACATCGGTTCCTCGTCCAAGATGCCATCGACTTCTCCCGATGCTCCGTTCATCATTTCCTCAACGCTGACGTTCCAAAACGCGATGGGCTCATTGCTCGATTACGTCTTCGGCGGCGTCTTCGAACGCTTCCCTGATCTGCGCGTTGCCTATTCCGAAGGTCAGGCTGGCTGGCTTCCGTACATCCTTGAGCGTTCCGACAAGTTGTGGGAAGAGCGCTTGCTCGACACCACCGGTTTTGGTTCCAATCTCAAGCAGCCGCCGTCCACCTACATGAAGCAGAACGTTTGGTACTGCATCTTCGATGACGAAACTGCCATGAAGAACCGTGATGTCATCGGAATCGACCGCCTGACATTTGAGGTCGACTACCCGCATGCCGACTCCACCTTCCCGCATACCAAAGAGGTTGCTGAGCGCATGGCTGCGAAGGCCGGCTTCAACGACTACGAGGCGCATCGCTTCTTCCGGGGCAATGCCATCGACCTCTACAAGCTCGACAAGTACTACGGGATCATGAAGTAGATCTCTGCATCCGAGACTTTCGAAGGACCCGGCCCAATTCTGAGCCGGGTCCTTCTCGTTTCCCGGCTGGGAACTATCGGATGTAGAGCCGACGCAGGCTCGCCGCTAGCCTTCGCCATCGTTACGCCACACCTCTGGGGGAGACATGACTGACAAGCGATTGCTCGATCGAGTTGCCGTGATCACCGGCGCCGGCGATGGCATTGGCAAGGGGATTGCGCGTCGATTTGCCCAAGAAGGCGCCCGTGTTGTCATCGCCGAGATCGATGG
>WLGJ01000101.1 GCA_009703275.1 Actinomycetota bacterium | reverse complement strand
GCCATCCCGATCACGGCCGTTCTGATGCTTCTCGACCGGGCCCACGATGTGTTCCAGGTGCAGCGTTGCGATGCCGACGGCTACCTCGTGAAGCCCCTCGATTCGCTGCGTTTACGCAAGGCCGCTAACGCACTTTTGGCCGGCGATGCCTACGCTGACCCGATCAGCCTTGCGTCGGGCGATGCCGTCGATCTGCCCGTTCAAGCCTGAAATCCGGCTTTCGTAGGAACCGAGGTCGTCCGATAGGGTGACCTCTCCTTACGGGCTGTAGCGCAGCTTGGTAGCGCGCTTCGTTCGGGACGAAGAGGTCGTGGGTTCGAATCCCGCCAGCCCGACCACAACGAAAAGAGCCCCGACCGTTGGTCGGGGCTCTTTCGTAGTTCCGCGGTCTCGCCTCAGGAGTTGTATCGGGACGTGAAGCTGTCTTTCAGGTAGAAGGGCGTTGAGCTTCCACCTGAACTTCGAACCGAACCTGGGGCGAAGAAACTTGCGCCCTCGCCCAATCCGTCAAGCATGCTTCCGGCCATCGACATCGACCGGACCTCGGCGACGTCAGATTGCTGGATCAGCGACTTCATCGAGTACGACTGCTGACTCGCACGGAAACCATTTGGCACAGGAACATCATCGACGATGCTGAGCGAGGCTCGCTGTGAGCCACGAGCAGCCAAGCCGACGTCTTCAGCGCCGTATTTCGCAAACGATGAATTCCTCGACGATGCCTCGCTTGAATGTTCACTGATCACCGACATTCGAGACCGATACTTCCGAGCGAGCTTCTTCGGTGCAGGAGCAGAAGGGGCGGCTACGTTGCCATTCACATTTCCTGCAGCCTGATTCTGTGCCTTCGCCCATTTCACTCGGCCAACAATCCCGCCACCGAGCGCACCAGCAAGGATCGAAATTCCCAATCGAGCGGCGGAGAATGAGGTCTGGCCTGTGACGAGGTATTCGATCCCGTGGGAAAGACCAGCTACGGCTGCACCGGCAATCGCACCAACCAACATTCCAACGCTTGCGCTCCGTGTGAAGATTCCAGCAATTGCACCTGCAGCGAATGACGCAAGGCCGGTAAGTCCGTTCACCAACCAATTCTCGGTTTCGTTACCACTGGGGTCGGAGTTGTTCACCGGGTCCTGATTGACATAGTCGTAACCATTGGCCGATCCGCCAACCTTGGGATCGAGTTGCGCGAAACGTCCCAGCGCAGGGATGTACACACGGGCACCCATCAGTTGGTACGGGGTCTTCAAGGCTTCGGACTCGTTGCCGGTTGCTGCTTCCCATGTGGTGTTGGGAAGACCCGCCAGCGGAGCATTTGGCACCGTAAGTACTTGACCGTAGGGGTCAAAGACCTGTGGTGTTCCTTGCAGGACACCCGCATCGTTGGTTTCGAAGAACAAATCGCCACCCAGCGACGTGAACTGCAGGCGAGCACCTCGCGCCCCATCGAGCGGCTTCGTAACGCCAACGCCACCAGGCAACGAGTACTGCAACGCGTACGGCTTTGAATCCGCGTTGAGCAACACGCCAGTTTCTGAGTAACGAATGGTTCCCGCATCGGAACCACCAGTCGTGGTCTTTGTGATCACCGAACCAGAGAAATCACGCTCGTAGCTGACGGTCATCGTGCCGTCAGTTGCACTCAGCACGTTGTTTGCCTTGTCGTAGGTAAACGTGTCGGGCCCAACTGTGAGTGCATTGCCCTGCGCGTCGTAGGTGATTCCTGCAGAAGCTGCCGGATCGGTCGTTGACGTCAGTTGCGAGGCTTGGTTGTAGGTGTAGGTGTAATCACTACTAGTGGCACCATTCGTCGACACCTTCTGCGTCAGACGATTCGATGCGTCGTCAAAAGTCCAGTTCCAAGCTTTTGCCGCCGGAACCAAACCAGCCGTCACCGTCGCTGCCGACAAGCGGCCGTTGCTGTCATGAGTGAATGCAAACGTTGAAGAGCCCGAGGGCGCCACAAACGTCTCTCCGGACACATTGCCTCCGGCCGAGATCTGCCGAGTGTTGGAGAATGCTCCAGACGGGGTCGTCCATGCATTCGACACGAGACGGTTCTGCTCGTTAAACGAGTTCGTGACCACAACACCATTGCCGTAGTCGATCGACTTCACCGTCGCGTCTGGGTTGTACGAAAGTGTTGCCTGAGTCTTGCCATCGACATCAACAGAAACGAGCCAACCACGAGCGTCGTAGGTATTGGTGGTAACAACCGGAGCAACACCTGGAGCAGTGAGTGTGGTCGAAGCCGTGTTCCCAGTCCGCTGGTCATAGGTGTAACGGGTCTCGATGCCGTAACGATCAACCGCGCGGACAGTTCGACCAGCAAGGTCGATTTCCACTCGACTCGTGGTCGTCGTCGAACCCACGGTTTGAGTTGCTTCCATGATGAGCGGGTTGCCGCCAACCGCGAAGTTGTTCGCGGTCTTGTGGGTGGAACCCATTCCGATGAGCTCGGTTGACAGGGTCTGACCAGCAGGGCCGTAGGTGTTGCACGACAACACGCCACCAGGAAGTTCTGCGGCGACGACATCGCCGGATGCATCGAACCATTGCGTCGTGGTCGGACCATTACCGCCGTCGACACCTGGGGCGATCGTGGACTTCGATCCACCGCCCTGATTCGCGGACTTCGCTCCCGGGCATGAGGACTTCGCCGATTCCTTGTCGCCCCAGTAGGTGTACTTGTAGGAAGCTCCAGTTGCACTAGTGACCGCAGTCTGGCGGTTCCAACCGCCCTTACCTGCGCTGCCACCTTCGTACGCGAACATCATCTTCGAACCGGCCTGGTTGACGCGAGATGAGACACGGCCAGTTGCCGGTTCAAGGTAGGAAGACTTTGAAACATTTTCAGAAATCGCATTGACCGCAGATGGATCTGTGGCCTTCGTCGTTGTCATATAGCCGTAGCCAGGACGAAGCGATGACATCGGAATCGATTGCGAAACGCCACCGGTGTCGGGGCCAGACCACGTCACGTCCATCGACGACGCTGATGTCGAGGATGCAAGGTCAATACGAAGCTGATTCGCTCCTGCAGAAAGCGGAAGCGCATCACAAGCGCCATCGACGCACAGAACGTTGTTGACGCGCACCTTTGCGTTGGTGTTCCCCGACGCGATCTTGAACGCGCCGGCGGTCTTCACTTCGAGCACACCAGTCATCAACCCTGACCAGCCCCCGTTGTTACCTGCTGGCGACTTGTCCCAGTTCACGGTGAGCGAAGGTGCGAGTACATCGTTGACGCGAGGTCCAAGTTCCTGAACACCATTCGCACCGGTATCCGATGTGCTCGGCCAGTACGTGGCGTCAAGTCCCTTCATGGCAATTCCATCTTCTGCTTCGACAAATGATTCGTCGTACTCGCGCAGCATTGACTGCGATTCCGTCATCGATCCCTTTGTCGGACCCCATGACTGCACGAGGTTCCCACCTTCATATCGATTGACAGTCGTAAGCCCTGAGTAATCAGTTGAGGACAACAAATGGCCAGAAGAGAAATCCCATTCGTTTCGCAACGTAAGCCCAGCAGAGTTCGTTGCTGAGATCGTGAAGAAGGTCGTCGGGTCAAAGAGGATCGACATGATCTGTCCGCCGAAGCAGGAATCAGTAACAGCCGTTGAATTCGACGACGCGTAGTCGTAGGTGCGAGTACAACGCGTCGCCCCAACCGCTGAGGCCGGCTCGGTCATTGTCGCAACTTTGCCTTCGGGGGTGTAGGTGAGTTCTGTCCAGAATTGCGCATCGTCTGCACCGATCACGTTCGATGCAGCAGCAGACGCGACAAGCGGAGAGCGCGTCCGCGCGATACGCCCTGCAGCGTCGTACGCGATATCGAGAACACTTGCGCCGTCACCCTGCGCTTCAGGGAAGTCAACAAGTCGTCCAATCGACGCACCGAGACCGGGGACATCAACGTAAGAAATTGCCGAGGTTGAACCGTCCCAGAACTTCACCAGACACAACATGCCGGCGGGCGCTGCAACAAACCCTGTGACTGGCTTCGGGCAGTTGCCGCCGCCATACACAAATGTGATTTCGCGACCAGAAACAGGATCGGAGACCGATTGAATGCGTCCGCCCGTCCACTTCTGACCAAGCATCGGATTGTCCTTACCCGAGATGCTTGAGACGTACCCAACGCCAGTATCGCCATCAAGCGCGAAGACTGCGGTCGAGCTTTTCGTGGTCACCGAATAGGTGCCGTCTGCATTCCTAATGAGTACTGGTGCGAGACCGTTGGAGTTCACATCGCTCGTGCCAAGTTGTACGGGGTTGAACGAGCCGCCAGCACCTTCGCGATAGTTCGCGACCGAACCGTTCGTGCTGATAAGTCCGACGCTTCCATCGGCCCACTGATTCAAACGTGTGTAGGGAAAACTCGATGCCGCCTGCAGACTCCATCCCGCTGGCATTCCGATTTCATTGGGATTCGATGGTTGGAACTGCAAACCGAATCCAACTGTCCCAGGGAGCGCTCCCATCGAATGTGATGACCACGCAAGCGATGCCTCGCCGGATGACAACGCGATGTTGACACCACCACCAGAATCAAACTGCTGAACCTCAGACATCTGCAGATCGACCATGAACGAACCACCAACAGCGTTCTGCCCCGCGCTTGTGGCCGTCCACGTGTACACATTCCCCTGCTGCAAACCGGCACCGGTTGGCACGCGGGTGCTGTTGCCAGTTTCGGAATACGTCTTCGTGCCGAATGCACTCTTGCCATCGCTCAGATCACTCAGAGCGAACGTCCATGCACCGGTTCCGCCGGGCACGGAAAGTGTCGGCGACAACGATGTCGAAACGAATGAGGTCGGCGTAATCACCGCGCCGTAAGAGGCAGGCACGCGCTCGCCCGTCGCCGCGGAGGAAGGAAGTGCAGCGAGTTTCGTCGGATCACCAGCACCACCCGAAGCCGACCGTTCTTTCGACGGCGAAGAGGAACACGCCGTCGAAAGAAGGGCCAACGAAAGGCCGACAGCAAGAAGTGAAACGAACGATCTGCGCCGCATGGGGGTCTCCGGAGTTGAAGGGCAATGCAAACTCCGGAGACCATACCAGCCGTAAGTCAACAACGTTTACGCAGGGCTGCTCGACCACAACAAGAAGAGCCCCGGCCACTGGCCGGGGCTCTTTCGCACTTCGAACGAGTTCGCAGAGATGAACGACACGGGCATGTCAGAAGTCGAATCCGCCATATCCGAGTTCGTCGAGTTGCTGCGAGACCCGAATGTTCGGAGCCAGGCTGTAACTCGAACTCACGCTTGACCTCACCGATGCGGCCCGAGCCATGACCCCAGGTTCGTCACCGAAACTCTTCGAAGCGATCCGTAGTTTGATCCCCGCAGAATCGCCCTGAACCATGATCAGTTTCATGTTGTTCTGCTGAGCCAGACTCGCGCTCTGCTTAAACGAGGCTGTCGCTGCCTGTTTCTGCACCAAGCCGCTCGCTGCCGATTGTGACGGCACTCCCTGAGCTTTCGCCCCATACATTCGTTCCGCCCTCTGGCTCGTCGTGGACGTCGTATCGGAGAACAGATCCGAGAGGTCGCTGAGGTCATCACTTACCGATGTGTTCTGCGCTTTCATCCATTTCACGCGCCCCACGATGCCGCCACCAACGGCGCCGGCGAGGATCGAGATGCCCAATCGGGTTGCGGAGAACTCCGTCTGACCAGTCGCGACCCATTCGATGGCGTGCGACAATCCGGTCACCGCAGCACCGGCTATCGCGCCGACGAGTACTCCGACCAGGGCGCCGCGTGCCGGCGCAACGAGCGCGCCGGCAGCGAACGCCACGAGTCCGGTGATGCCGGTAATTAACCAGTTCTCCGATTCATTACCGGTCGGATCCGAGAAGTTGACTGGATCCTGGTTGACGTAGTCGTAACCGTTGGCCGAGCCGCCGACCTTCGGATCGAGCTGTGCGAAACGTCCCAAGGCTGGGATGTACACACGTGCGCCCATGAGTTGATACGGAGTCTTGAGCGATTCAGACTCGTTACCCGTTCCCGCTTCCCATGTGGTCGAGGGCAGGGTCGGCTGAGGAGCATTCGGGGTCGTGAGAATCTGACCATAGGGATCAAATGCCTGCGCTGAACCCTGCACCGCACCGACATCGTCAGTGGTGAAGAAGAGATCACCGTTGATGCCCGTGAACTGCCAACGAGTCGCTGCACCGGGGGTCAGGGCCTTGGTGACATTCACTCCGCCATCGAGTGAATAGGTCAGGGCATAGGGCTTCGAATCAGCATCGAGTAACACCCCGGTGTTCGAGTATCGGATAGTTCCCGCCGAAGGTCCACCGATGGTCGACTTG
>WLGJ01000100.1 GCA_009703275.1 Actinomycetota bacterium | reverse complement strand
CGCTGACGCGATCGAGCCGATACCAAAGAGAACGAAGCCGATCTGAAGCGCTCCGCGTCGGCCGAACTTGTCACCAAGGGCGCCTGCGGTCAGCAACAAACCCGCAAAGACCAAGGTGTAGGAATCAACAATCCACTGAAGGTCGCTTGCCGTGGCGTTCAAGTCATCCTGAATGGTCGGAAGAGCCACATTCAGAATCGAGTTGTCCAACACAATCACGAGCAGGCCAAAACACAGCACTGCAAGGATCGCCCATCGACGGTCATAGGACTTTGCTTGAACCCGCTGAGTAAGAGTCGACATGGCAAAGCCTTCCGTCAAGAGAACGACGGAAGAGTACCGGTCATGTCATTGAACTCACCGAAAGACGAAAGTTCAGACTTTCTTTGGTCCCTGAACGGGCATGCCTGGCATGTCCTTCATGTACGAGCTTTCCTCGACACGCTTTGAGATACGCCAGCCGTCAGCAGTGCGGACCATTTCATCGACATACCAAAGTCCACAGGTGAAGACAATGAGTTCTTCGCCCATCGGCATGACCATCGGGTTATGACAGATCGTCTTGACCTTTGCGGTATCGCCATCGATCTCGATACGGCTTGTAGAGATCATGTGCTGGAACGAGGCGAACATCGGCATCGCCTCTTTGAGATACGCGATGGTTTCGGTTGGATTCCCAACGCTGCCGCCATAGACGGAGTAGTCGATGATCGCATCGGCCGTGAAGACATTCGCAAGGTCGTCGAAGTCGCGGTGATCGACGGCGTAGCAATACCGGACGAGTAGGTCCTGGATCTCCATACGGTCAGAAATCTCTTCGATGCTCAGCGTCATGATGGGCCCCCTTGTTGAACGAGAAGTGGACTTTAGAACGATTCGTTGGGTGTCCACACAAAATTCGGTGACCGGCGCTCGGTAAAGGCAGCAACCCCTTCCGGCATGTCTGGGTTGTTGGCGAGGACCGGTGCCCAACGCTCGATCGTTTGCGCCGAAACTCCGCCGCTCGCCGCGACCTCGTTGACCATTTCCTTCGAAATGATCTGAGTCAGCAGCGAACGCTCGTTGGCCAACAGGGAGGTGAATGCATCAAGGCGTTCGATTGCAGCGTCGGTCTCGAGAAGTTCGTCGATGAGTCCAATGCGAAGCGCGCGTTCGGCATCAATCAGCTCTGCGGAGAACAACAGATGTTTCGCGGCTGACTGTCCAACCAATCGAACGGCACGTTCCAAGGCATAGGTTGGGTAGGCAATTCCGAGGCGAGCGGGCGTGATCCCATATTTAGAAGTGGTGTCGGCAAAGCGAAGATCACACGCACCTGCGATCTGCACGCCGCCACCTACACACGAGCCAGTGATGAATGCGATCGTCGGACGAGGAAATGCAGCAAGCGCTTCTTCGGCTTCGCGGTTTTGGGCTTGATACTCATCGCTCATGCCACCGCTGAAACCGCCAATGTCAGCACCGGCACAGAAATGTCCGCCAACGCCGCGCACTACCAGCACGCGTACATCGTGATCCTTCGCCAACGAATGACAGTGCTGTGCAAGAGCGGTCCACATTTCGTGCGACATTGCATTGCGTTTGTCAGGCCGATTGAGCCAAATCGTTGCAACGGAATCAGTCTTTGTAACGACGATTGATTCGGTGCCTAGTGCTTCAGTCATCGACTGTCCTACGACTTCGCATCGGTGAACGTGATGATCGTGGTCGTATCTCCGACACCTCGGCACGTGGCTGTTGCAGTAATCGAACCCTGCCGCCCGTCCCTCAATACATAGTTACCGGCCGGCTCAGACCATACGGGTGAACAACCAGCCTTCGTCACCTCTGCTGGACGTTCCCGGGTAGGCCAGGACCAGAAACTCGGACTTCCGGGCGAAGACTGGGCTTCTCCTAAGTTCATCTGCGAATAGAAGGTAATCGCACCGCCACTACTCGAACCCGCTATCGGCGTCGTGCTCAGGTTGAACGGCGCATGCCTCGTGTTCATATTGTCGATAGACAATGTGACGGAGACACTCTGACCTGGATCAATCCACGCACCTCGCAGGCCATTCGGCGCTTCCGAATCAGGAGCGGGGTAGCCCCAATCCTCCCGCTTCACGTTGGTGACATCCACTACGACGGTGACTGAGGACGAATTCACCAAATCGATGTTCACCGGGAGGTTCGCTTCAGATTCAGCTGCCCCGCGAATGCTCGAAGCGGAAGAATCCGTGCGCGAATCGCCGAACGCCTTAAGCCCGAAACTCCCTGCGATCACAGCAGCGATGATGACGAGCGCGATAACGACACCAAACCAAGGCTGGCGGCTAACACGAAGGGTTGAGGATCGTTGGGTGTTGTTCATGACGGGCGAGTGTAGGGAGACTCGAGGTCGCGAAAGCAGCATTCCCAACCGCGTATGGCCATGGCCATGAAGCGCTCGCTACTGTCTGCCCGTTCCCGCAAGGGACACGCGGGTGTAGTTCAGAGGCAGAACATCAGCTTCCCAAGCTGAGAACGCGGGTTCGATTCCCGTCACCCGCTCCGACGAAGTGACATACGGAGACCGCCAAGTGCAACCAGCGCAGTCAATGCAATTGCGGTGATCGCTGGCGATCGCGCTGGAAGAGATCGCCACGCACCTCGAGCGTTGACCGACAGCACTGATCCTGAACTCCCGATGGACAGGATTGAGCCAGCGGAACCAATCGAAAGGATTGACCCAGCAGAACCGATGCTCGCGATCGAACCGGCGCTACCGATGGATGCGATTGAGCCAGCGGAACCAATTGAGGCAATCGAACCTGCACAACCAATCGACGCGATCGATCCAAAGGAGCCAATGGACGCAATCGAAGTTGTCGACGATTTCACGCCTCGTGCTGTGCGTTCCATCCCTCAAGCGTAATGAGCCCGCATGCCTGCACCGCTGAGCGAAGTTCCCACCACTACATTCCCCCTAGGCACATCTGCCTCAGGAACATGGAGAAACCATTGAAGAATCGTCTCGTCGTCGCTGGTATTGCAGTGCTCGCCCTCGCCGGCCTCGCCGTCGCTGGCTGCAGTTCGGACAAAAAGGACTCCTCGTCCACCACGACAGCTGCCCCCACAACCACCGCCAAGTCCTCGTCCTCCACCGTTGGAAACGTGCTTCCGCCAATCATCCTCACACCACAAATGGTGAATGCCAACGAAGGTGGGACCCAGCCTGTTCCCCCGATCAAGGTTGGCGACACGGTCGTCTTCAACTTTGGAACGCCGGAAAAGGGAACCACCATCACCGCAATGAGCGACAACCCGTCCGTCTTCGAAGTCACCTCGAAGGGCACGAACGATGGCACGGTTGCATACAACGCCGGCGGTAAGGCTCTCGCCCCCGGAACAGCCAAAGTCACTGTTGGTACAACGGGAAATGGCATCGAGAACTTCGACGGAACCTTCACCCTCGTCATCACGAAGTAACCAACCCCCATTCATTGAATTGGTGCCGTCCTTCGGGGCGGCACCATTCGTTTTCGTGCTACAACTCTTCGACCATCACAGAAGGGGAATCCGATGATCCGACTGAGCGTGCTCTACCCAAAGACCGACGGCGCGTCGTTCGACCATGACTACTACCGCGACAGCCACGTTCCGCTGGCGCTCAAGACATGGGGTCTCGACTCCGCCGAGATCGACAAGGGCATCGATGGCCCCTACGAAGCTGCCGTGCACTTCACCTTCGACTCGATGGAAGCCTTCGGCGCCGCTCTTGGCGCACCAGGTACCGCCGATGTGCAGGCCGATGTCGCCAACTACACGACAATCGTGCCGGCGATGCAGATCAGCGAAATCGTCTGACCAAACCTGGCGTTACAGGTTTGGAATCACCTGGGTCTCGATCAGTTTGAGACTCTTCCATGCGAACTCCGGCGGAAGACCACCGACCAATGGATGCAGCATGCAAAAGGCAAACGGACCCTTCTCGGTTAACTCCGCCACGAGTTCTTCGGGGGTTACCACCCTGTACTGACCAGTTGCGCGCAACGCATCGGAATCGTTGACGCGCACAAAACCGGTTGCACCTTCAATTCCAGCGCTTGCAGCCCAATCGCCGTATGCGTTGACTTCGTGCATTGCATACGGGGCAAGTTCGTCCCACCCTTGATCGACATCGGTCGCGACATGAATGACGGAAGTGTCACCCCCCATGTACGGACCGGGATCGGGCTTACCCAACTTTGCGCATTCATCGACATAGAACTCCCAAATATCGGGGGTCGACGGAATGAAACCATCGCCGATGCGCGCAGCGCGACGAGCCGCGGCTTCCACTGAGCCTCCAAGTGAAATCGGGGGACCACCAACCTGAGCTGGCGTCGGCAACACCTGCACAGTGCGACCGCGGAACTCGAATGGTTCGCCTGTCCAGGCTTGCTTCAACGTTGCGACTGCTTCTGTTGTGCGCGCTGCTCGCTTCGAAAGCGGAACATCGAACATTTCGAACTCTGAACCCACATACCCATTGGTGAGTGTGAGATCGAGTCGACCTCCGCTAATGAGATCAACAACGGCCACGTCTTCCGCCAAGCGAAGTGGGTCATGGAACGAACTGACCATGGCGGAAATGCCGATGCGGATGTTCGAAGAACGCGCAGCCATCGCTGCAGCAAGCGGGAGCGGCGAAGGGAGGTATCCGTCAGGTGATCCGTGATGCTCGGAGAGGACCGCCGTCACGAAACCCAGAGAATCGGCCCACTCCACCATGTCGATCGACGCGGCATAGCGATCAGCACGGGTTCCGGGCGCCGTCGCCGGCATACGCATGTCGAACCGGATTCCAAAAAACGCCATCTGTGCCCCCAAGGAATGTTTGTCGTCGCGATGGTACGACGTGACTGTCGGGGCTGTGCCGTCCTACCGACGGGCAGTCTGCCCTCTTTCGACCAAGCCATAGCTTCGGGCTCAATCCCTTCAACTTCCCGAACATCGCCAAACCATTCGCTGTCCTGATATCGGGCAGCGTCTGCCGTAGGCTCTCGTGGCTTTGTTCCATTTGTTCGATCCCCGCCGGTGGTAGTCATGTCTTCAACAACTCCTCCCGGCTCCGACTCCGAAAGCGCGGAGACACCCGACTCGGCAGGTTCTGGTGCCCTTGATCCGCTCACTGCTCTTTTGCGCGAAGTTGAGGGAACCCCAGCACCAGCCGCTGCGGCGGACACACCGGATTCGGGCCTCCCCCTTCCTCCTAACGAATCAAAGGGCAAGCGGCGCAAGAAGCTGCGCAAGCCCAAGCCGCGTTGGTTGAAGGTCACCGCGATCGTTGTCGCTCTTCTTCTTGTCCTTCCAACGATCTCGTTCGTCAACGCAATGGTCACCACACAAAACCTTTCGTTCGCTGAACGCGGTGCTGAGTGGATGCGTGACAACCACCTTGGCGGAATCCTCAATACGGTCGAAAGCTGGTGGCTTCGTAACAACAAGCCAAAAGAAGGCGGCGAACCCGACCGCGCCATTGAGGTGCCCGCCTCTGGTGATGTCGGACCCACAAGCACGGTGAAGGTCGTTGCACCACACCTTCCTGCTCCGACCAATGTTCAAGTCCCCGAAGGCGTCACCCCCGTCGCCAATGAAGGTGTGTGGCAACCGGTCGGACCACTCGTTGGTGGCGCGCAGACGATGTACACAACCCAGGTTCGTCCCGACTCCGTCCACACTTCAATCCTCGATGGACTTGTTTGGATCGATCCAAAACTCGTGACCTTTGAGGTATTCCCGGGGTCGGAGGAACCTGGCGGAAAGTGGGCAAAGCCCGCTCAGGTTCCCATGGACCGTCGCCTGTCACTCATCGCCGCATTCAACGGCGGCTTCCGCATGGACGATGCCAAGGGCGGCTTCTACATGGACGGCGTTACCCAACGCCCGCTTCGTGATGGTGCTGCGTCCTTCGTTACCTACAAAGACGGATCGGCCACAGTCGGTCAATGGGGTCGCGATGCAGTGATGACCCCCGAGGTCACTGCTGTTCGCCAAAACCTTGATCTCATTATTGACAATGGTGGTGGCCCGCCCAATCCCGGTGGCGTGCCAGCCGCGACTGCTGCGCCCGGTGCGCTGGTACCTGGCCTGGTTGACAACGTCGATGGAAAATGGGGCGCGACGTTTGGCAACAAGGTCTACGCATGGCGTTCGGCCGTCGGCGTCACTGCCAATGGGGCACTTGTCTATGGCTACGGCGACGGACTCTCATCGCTCTCACTTGCCAACCTGATGTTGCGAGCCGGCTGTGTTCGAGCAATGCAGTTGGACATCAACACCGTGTGGACCACGTTCAACTTCTACAACGCCACTCGCTACCTCGATCCAACGTCAGTCCAAGGAACGAAGTT
>WLGJ01000010.1 GCA_009703275.1 Actinomycetota bacterium | reverse complement strand
GGGTTCAAGGGTGAGTTCGTAGCGGACAGGCCGAATCGGGCCGTCAAGGCGGTACGGGTTGGGTTCGCCGTCGCGGGGGAGAAGTTCTGTATCGGTCACGGAGCCAGCGTAGGGTCGGACTCGATGACTGCGCTCCTTCCTCCCTCAGATCGATCCCTCGATGTCCTCTGCGTTGGCAATGCAATTGTCGACGTACTCGCCCAGACCGACGATTCCTTCCTCGAGGATCACGGAATGGTCAAGGGTTCGATGCAATTGACCGATCCCGATCGCGCTCGCGCCATCTATGCGGCGATGCCTCCAGCGGTTGAAATCTCTGGCGGCTCTGCAGCGAATACCGCTGCTGGTCTGGCCTCGCTCGGCACTTCAGTGGCGTTCATCGGCAAAGTTGCCGACGACGAACTGGGAGACGTCTTCGCCCACGACATCCGCGCTGCGGGCGTTGCGTTCCATGGTTTTCCTGCAATCGGCGCTGCGGCTTCGGCAGGAACCGCTCGTTGCTTGATCTGTGTTACTCCCGATGCGCAACGAACCATGAACACGTCACTCGGCGTCGCTGGCCAACTCACGACCGACGACATCGACCTTTCACTCGTGCCGACGGCACGAGTTGTGTACCTCGAGGGCTACCTGTGGGATGAGCCCGCCGCCAAGAGTGCGCTCCGAAACGTGATGGGTTGGGCTGCAAGCGCAGGTACCCGAGTCGCGTTCACACTTTCCGACGGATTCTGCGTCGATCGCCATCGTGCCGAGTTTCTTGAGATCGTTGAACATCACGTCGACATTCTTTTTGCCAACGAAGATGAGATTTGCTCGTTGTATGAGGTCGATGATTTCGATGAGGCTGCCCGTCGCGTTGCTGGTCATTGCGCAATCGCGTGCCTCACTCGTAGCGAGGCTGGGTCCGTGATCATCTCGTCCGACGGCGAGCGTGTCGATGTCCCAGCGGCCCCCGCAAACCTTGTCGATACAACTGGCGCAGGTGACCTCTACGCGGCTGGGTTCCTCTCTGCGTGGGTTGGGGGTGCCGATCTCCTTACAGCGGGTCGCACCGCTTCCATCGTTGCCGCCGAAGCTGTTTCACACCTCGGCGCACGTCCACAGGTCAATCTCTCGGTGCTTGTGAAAGGCGCGTTATGAGTTCTTCATGTTTCGACGTAGAAGTCGTCGACAAGGTTGGACATATCCGGTTGAACCGGCCGGACGCCCTGAACTCGATGGTGCGCGAATTTTGGACAGAACTTCCCGAAATCGTTCGTGGCCTTGATGCGCGCGGTGATGTTCGAGCAATTGTTGTTTCCTCAACTGGTCGTCACTTTTGCTCTGGGATGGACCTCGGAGTTTTCACATCGGGCGATACCGCTATCACCCCCGGTGATGCCGATGAAATGGGCCGCGTGCGCGCCCGGCTTCGCCAAACAGCGTTGATGCTTCAGGAGAGTTTCACGTCGTTTGAACGAGTTCGCATGCCGGTGCTCGCAGCTATCCAAGGTGGCTGCATCGGGGGAGCGGTGGACATGGTGACCGCTGCCGATATGCGGTACGCCTCAGCCGACGCGTTCTTCGTCATTCAGGAAATCAATATTGGAATGACCGCCGATGTCGGGACTCTGCAGCGACTTCCGAAGATCATCCCCGATGGAGTTGCTCGCGAATTGGCCTACACCGGCCGTCGTATGTCTGCCGAGCGGGCGCTCGAGGTTGGACTGATTAATGAAATCTTCCCCACGCACGAGGAACTCGTCGCTGGAGTGCTCGATATCGCCCGAGAAATCGCGTCGAAAAGTCCACTCGCGATCTGGGGCACGAAAGAAATGCTCCTGTATTCGCGGGATCACAGCGTGACCGACGGACTCAATCACATTGCGACATGGCAAACCGGAATGTTCCAGCCCTCTGACATGGTCGAGACATTTACTGCGAAGGCAGAAGGTCGAGAGCCTTCGTTCCCGGATCTTCTCCCGGCCCCAGATTCGTTCTGAGGTTTGTTCGTGCAACGACCGGAAACGCCTTACTCCGGTTGTTCGAGCGGAGGGAGGAAATCCCAGGGGAGATCTCCGACCTTCACAAGAATTGCTGAAATCCATCCGCCCATTGCGCCGACGTTGTCATCAAGGCGAGCGCCGTCGGCAAGCGTTTCTTCGTCAACTTCGTAACTGCCTTCATAGCTGACTTCAATCGCGTACTCGGGTTGATCAAAGGTCGTTGCGAAAATTGTTTCGACAGTTGGGCCTGACCGTTCAAGACGGTCGTTGCCTATCGGTGGGCTGAGGTCGGGTAGGGCTGCGATCAGCATTGCGGGATCGGGCGCAGCCGAGAGTCGCTGAACACGTAGGACGAGCTCAATGTCGATTCGGGGAGGTTCGTCGAGGGTCTCGCCGATGTACCAGGACCGATAGGCAGTCTGCGCCCATGTGGGCCATGTGAGGGTGAGGTCGGCTTGGACTCGGGGTGGAACTCCCTCGCCAGGGAGCCCGTAGGTGGTCTCCCACGTCATGTCGCCCAACAGCATGTCCATGTTGAATCGCTCTTCGAAGGCCTGCCGTTCAAGCATCGCGCCTTCGAATGCATCGCGAAGCGCTCCGATGGCGTCGGTAAACACGTGATCAAGCACGGCGTGACCCTATCGGTATCAGAGAGCCCACATGTCCGGAAACTTCAAGGGCACTGCGGTAGTTTCGGCTCTGGACTTTCTCGATGAGACGGCCCGATCAACAGTTCGCTTCTCCATTCATCTGGCCATCTGGGAAACCTCTCCATGCTTTTCCCCACCATCGATTTCGCGGTCTTCTTCTTGGTGGTCTTCACCGTGAGTTGGCTGCTTCGACCCCACAAGATCGCATGGCGCTGGTTCATCCTCGCCGCGAGTTTTGTCTTCTATGGATGGTGGGACTGGAACTATTTGCTGCTGCTCTTCCTGAGCATTGGTATCAACTGGTTTTTCGGATGGGCGGTATTCCGCGCGCTCACTCCAGAAGGGGAGCGCACTGACGCGAGTCGATGGATCGTGCGGATTGCCGTCATCGTCAATCTCGGCATTCTCGGCTATTTCAAATACGTCGACTTCTTCCTTTCGACAATCACCGAAAAGATGCGATCGATTGGAATCTCGGTCGATGCTCCACTTCTCAACGTTATTTTGCCGATCGGAATTTCGTTCTTCACCTTCCAGGCGATCAGTTATGTGATCGATATTGGACGAGGTGAGTGGCGCAAGCCCCTGAATTTTCTTGACTTCGGGGTCTATCTCTCGTTCTTTGCTCACCTCGTTGCTGGACCGATCGTGCGTGCGAGCGAGTTTGCGCCTCAACTCGAGGAACAACCTGATCCCCGCTATGTGCGATCGGGTGAAGCCTTCATGCTCATTTTCCGAGGCATGTTCAAGAAGGTTGTGGTTTCGAGTTTCTTGGCGACTCAGATTGTTGATCCAGTCTTTGCGAATCCAGATGGTTATGGTTCGCTCGCTGTTCTCCTAGCGATTTATGCCTATGCGATCCAGATCTATTCGGATTTCAGTGGCTATACCGACATCGCAATCGGAATCGCATTGCTCCTTGGAATCAGGTTCCCGCAGAACTTCGATTCTCCCTATATCGCCCTCTCGTTACAGGACTTCTGGAACCGTTGGCATATGACGTTGTCACGTTGGTTGCGTGACTACCTCTACATCCCGCTCGGCGGAAACCGTGGTTCGAAGGCCATGATGTACAGGAACCTGTTCCTCGTCATGATCATCGGCGGTTTGTGGCATGGAGCAAACTGGACCTTTGTTGCTTGGGGCGCAATTCACGGTGGGTATCTCGTGGCGGAACGAATCGTTCGTGCCAAGTGGAAAGGCCATGAACTTGGTCTGCCTCCGCTTCTCGTGAAATCAATGCAGTGGTTTTTGGTCTTCAACGTGGTGTGTCTGGCATGGGTGTTCTTCCGGGCCCAGTCGATTGATGGCGCATTCACCCTTCTCGGCCGCCTCTTTGCCTCAGGCGGCTCTAGTGCTGGAGTCAGCTTGCTCCTTATCATCGTTATCGTGGCGAGCGTTGCCTCTCAGTTCGTTCCGCCTCGTATCCCTCAGAAAGCTGAAGTGTGGTTTGCGACCTGGGCTCCCGCACTGCAGATCGCTGCGCTTGCTGGCGGTCTCGTCCTAATCGATGCGCTTGGTCCCGAGGGGATCGCGCCATTCATCTACTTCCAATTCTGATGGAGGGTCCGCGATGAGCCAGCAACAAAAGTCGTCGGGTCGGGGGCCACGAGTCAATTGGCGCAAGCTTTTTGAACCACTTCGCCCTCGTCAGGAAGGCACGATGCCGGCAGGCATGATCCTGGTGGTGATTCTGGTGGGGCTTTGTCTCGCAGGACTCCTCAATGCGGATGCCACACTGCGCAAGAGCAACGCCAAGGGTGATAGCTGGCGTAATGAAATCGCCAAGACGGTTGCTTCGGTGACCGATACGTTCCAAATCAACTTCTTCCGTAACGCGATCGACGATGCGATCGGCAAAAACCAAAGCAGCCAGATCGACGTCGAAGAACTTTTGCGCCAGCAGGCTGAGGCCGAAAGTGCAGCCGCAGCGGCTGACGCAAACAAGGTCCCAGAACTTGCTGCTCCAACTCCGGCGGAACCAATGAAGATCTGGGTTGGTGGCGACTCCATTACGCAGACCTTCGGCACGTCGTTTCAGCGAATTACGCAGTCGACGGGGATCTTCACTCCAACGCTGGACTTTCGTGTCTCCACCGGGTTAGCTCGGCCCGATTATTTCAACTGGCCTGAGCACTTAGTGAAGAACGTTCTCCCTGCGAATCCAGCGATTCTCGTCATCATGTTTGGCGCGAACGACGGCCAGAACATGGTCGACGCGCAGAACAAAGTTCTCGAGCGCTTTTCCGAACCGTGGTTGGCGGAGTATCGACGGCGAGTTGCTGCCACGATGGATCTCTTGAAGTCACCGACCAACGATCGAATCACGATCTGGTGCGGGCCTCCCCCGATGGGTCCCGGGACAAAGACAAAGGGTATGGATGAACTGAGTTACATCTACTGGACAGAAGCGCAGTCGCGTCCGTGGATTCAGTACTTCGACACTTGGCCGTTCTTTACCGATTCGGACTTCCAGTTTGTCGCCAACTTGCCCAACGCCGATGGAGTGGTGCGCGGTATGCGTCAGAAAGACAATGTGCACCTCTCGACTGTCGGAGGCGATCGCCTGACTTGGGCTGTCATCGACCGAATCGGAAAACTTGTCGATCTTTCTGCCGGCAAAGTCACACCACCTCCGGCACAAGGGCCGCCGCCAAGTGTTGTTGAGCGCACCGAGATTCCTCCCCAGATGCCGGGAGCGGAATAGCGCCTACTACGGGTGCGATGCAGTGACGGTGGTAAGCACGCCACCGCGAACTTTCCACACTGTTTCGACGGTCATTCGTCGCGGCGAAAGTACCCGCACGAGATCATCGAGGATGGTGTTCGTGACGGCCTCGTGGAAAGCGCCTTCGTCACGGTAGGACCAGATGTACATCTTGAGGCTTTTGAGCTCAACGAGAAATTCGTCAGGCACATAGGTAATGCGAACTGTCGCGAAATCCGGTTGACCTGTGACAGGACAGATGCAGGTCAGTTCATCGGTTTCGCAGAGGATCTCGTAGTCGCGACCCTTTTCAGGGTTCGGGACAGTAACGAGTTCCTTTGATGGTTGGCTGAGCACGAGAAACGGCGCGGCGTAACGGCAGCAGGCTGAATCAGCCGCGACCGGCGTTGGGCTTAGTGCCGTGGTTGGCCGGCTTGCGACGGGCGTTCGTGCGGCGCTTGTTGGTTCGCTTTGACATAGGGGCAAAATCTTAGGCCTAAGGCCAGGTGGGGGACCAATCACGAGCCAGTTCGGGAGCGGTTGGCTCACTTCCGGCGCTGGCCTCTCGGAGGTAGTGACGTCTTTGTTCCATGTCAGAGCGACAACGGGGCCTGCGCCAAGAGCGGGTTGAGGGCAGGTTGGGTTGAGAGATCGGGCGAACGCGGAGCGGGCGGGCCACCTCCGGTGGTTGTCGCTCTGAGGTGGAACAACTCTCAGGCGGTCTGCCCAAGGGGATCGTGACCAGGTTCAGTCACTGCAGCCCAATTCGTACTGTCCGTCCACAAGGAACTGTTTGCACCGATCCTGCATGCGCCACAAGGTCGTTCGAGGTACGTGCACGTAGCGATACCGACCTCGTCCAGTTCGCTCGATGAATCCGCGACGCTCCGACCATCGAAGTGCATCGGAAAGCCGTTTGCTCGGACGATCTTGCGGCGAGAGGGCATCGAATCGGAGTCCGAGATGAGAAAGATGACTCAAGAGTTCCTCGATAGATGCATCATGCGGAGCAATCCGCTTTAGAAACGGGACTACTCCGCCACGCAGGACAGGTCCCGGAATCCGAGAAGAGATGTATGGGGCGTGAAAGGCCATGTCCTGAGGCTGGCGCGTCGGTGCGACAGCGGTTTCGGGCCATGACAGCCATGTAGCCTGCGACCCTCATGGAAAAGTTCGGTTTTGTCGGTCTGCCAAACGCGGGCAAGTCTTCGCTCTACAACGCTCTCGCCGGAGGGGGTGCGCTTGCTGCGCCCTACGCCTTCGCTACGAAGGATCCAAACGTTGGTGTGGCCAAAGTGCCCGATCATCGTCTGGAGAAGCTCGCGATCATGAGCAGCGCCAAGTCGGTCATCCCTGCCAGCGTGCAGTTTGTCGACATTGGTGGCCTTGTCGAAGGGGCCAGTACCGGAGAGGGCCTCGGCAACAAGTTCCTTGCCAACATCCGCGAATCCGACGCAATCGTGTTTGTGCTGCGCGCGTTCGAAGACGATGACGTACCCGGCCCTTCCGATCCGCTGGAACACCTCCGAATCGTTGAGACCGAACTTGCACTTGCCGATCTCGAAACTGTCGAGAACCAGATCGAGAAGCGTCGTAAGGCGGCCAAGCAGGATCGATTCATTGCCGATGAGGTTGAAGCACTTGGTAAAGCGCTTGAAATCCTTTCGGAAGGAACACCGCTTTACCGAAGCGATCTCGATGCTGAATCTCGCGATCTCATCAAGAGCTATTTCCTGCTGACCAATAAGCCTGTGCTGGCGATCGTCAATGTCAGCGAGAACGATCTGGATCGCATCGAGGAAAAGACCGCACCCGTGATCGAAGAATTCGGCGGCCACGGCGAAGTCATCGGCATGTGTGTTCAGCTTGAAGCAGAAGCAGCGATGCTCGACGCCGATGAACGGGTGGAGATGCTCGAAGGACTCGGACTTGGCGAAGGAGCGTTGCCGAGGTTCCTGCATGCCGCCTACCGAATGCTTGGGCTCCGCACGTACTTCACCACCGGTGAGAAGGAAACTCGGGCATGGACGTTCCGTGCTGGCTACAAGGCCCCTCAGTGCGCTGGCGTCATCCACACCGATTTTGAACGCGGGTTCATCCGGGCCGAAGTCATCCATTGGGATGAGTTGCTCGAGGTTGGGGCCTGGTCGAAAGCTCGCGATGCAGGCATCCTCCGAGTTGAAGGCAAGGACTACCAGCCTGAAGATGGCGACGTGATGGAGTTCCGCTTCAACGTCTGAGGCTCGTAGCATCGACAACATGTCGTCGAGTGAATCTTCGGGCAATTGGTTGGTTCTCGACGGACGCGTACTTGCGACGGTTGAAATCGCAGAAACCCGACGCGATCATCGGCGGGGATTACTCGGCCGCGACGGCATTGATGGGGCGCTGCTCCTCACGCGGGCGAAATCGGTGCACACCTTTGGTATGAGGTTTGCAATCGATGTTGCCCATCTCGACAGCGAAGGTGTGGTTCTTCGACTGACAACAATGAAGCCGCATCGTCTCGGAGCATTCATTTTGCACTCGCGTTCTGTCATCGAAACCGAAGCCGGAGCCTTCGCTCGGTGGGGTGTTGTCAAGGGTGACCGACTGGAGATTCGATGAGTTCGTCAATGTCCGGTCGCCTCGTTCTGGTTGGAACGCCCATCGGCAATCTTGGAGATCTCTCGCCAAGAGCACTCGAAGCGCTTCACCAAGCAGCTGTGGTTGCATGCGAGGACACGCGCCGAACTGGTCGATTGTTGTCGCACTTTGGAATTTCGTCTCCGACCTACATCGTCGTGAACGAGCACACCGAGGGTGATGCTGCAGAACGAGTTCTAGGACATGTGCAGCGCGGCGAAGTCGTTGTCCTTGTGAGTGACGCAGGAATGCCGGGCGTTTCCGACCCAGGCGAATACTTGGTGGCGCAAGCAATTGCAGCGGGCATAACCGTCGAAGTGGTTCCTGGCCCATCGGCGGTACTTCATGCGCTGGTGGCAAGTGGACTCACCACGTCGCGGTTCGTGTTCGAGGGTTTTCTCCCGCGCAAAGGATCTGGTCGCGCGCTGCGACTCCGGGAACTCGTCGACGAGCGTCGAACAGCAATCTTGTTCGAGGCCCCGCATCGGCTTCAGAAGACCCTGGTTGATCTTGCTGAAGTGTGCGGTGGCGAACGTCGCATTGTCTTGGCCCGGGAGTTGACCAAACTCCACGAAGAAATCTGGCGAGGCTTGCTGGCCGAAGCAATCGCTCGCTGTGAGGACGTCGATCCACGCGGTGAATACGTCCTCGTGCTCGATGGTGCACCGCCGGTAGCGCAAGCCACTGAGGAAGAGATTCGCGAAGCGGTCGAACTCGCGCTTGGCCGGGGCCTATCGAAGAAAGACGCCGCCGCAGAGGTGGCGGAACTCTTTGCGGTTGCTCGTAACCGCGTCTACGAGATTGCTATCGCGCTCTGAAGATCAGAGCGCGATAGCAATCAGCGATGAATTACGCCGCAGGCTTTGCGCTGAGCATTGACAGCGGAGCAAAGCCGATCATGTACGCACCAACGTCGTTTGACGGAGCTGGTGCAGTCGAGGTGCAGTCGGGCTGTTTGGTCAAGAAGGAGTTGTCAGTTGTCGAGATCGGAACGACAACTTCTCCTCGAACTGAACCAGTGGCGCAGGTCGGGATGTTGAGGTTGAACACCTGGGTCTTATCGATGGTTCCGTTTGCGATTGCGTCACGGTTCTTGTTGAACCATTCGATAACAACCTTGGCCGATTCGGTAGGTGCAAATGGTCCTGCGAGAGCGCCATTGCTTGCTGCGATCGCCGGAATGCCTCGCTGCACTGCGGCGCGTGCGGCACCAACGGTTCCTGAAATATCGACAACGGGCCCGAGGTTGGCGCCGGCGTTGATTCCGGAGACAACAAAATCGGGGGTGAAACTGATGCCCTTTTGATCGATCGCCCAAATCATTGCGTCAGCTGGTGTTCCAGCAACGGCCTTGACGGGGTAGCCACCCTTGGTCTTGAGGTCGGTTGCGCTCAGGGTTCCACCAGTGACGGTGCCACCCTTGCCGCTTTGCTGCGTGGCAGGAGCAACGACAGTGACTTCAACATTGGGCTGTGCACGCAGTGCTTCAGTGATTGCGTTGATGCCCTCTGAGTCGTAGCCGTCGTCGTTTGTCACAACGATCTTGAGGGTCTTGGGCGCTGCAGTTGTGGTGCTCGCATCGGATTTCGCCGAGTCGCTGCTGGAGCTGCCGCATGCGCCCAAGAGGAGCGCCGCAGCGACAACAACAACGCCGAGGGCGTGCTTCGGAGAGAACTGAGTCTTCATGGTGTCCTTTTCTTGTCGGGTGACCGACGGCACTCTAGGACAAAGAAGATTCATTCGAAGGCAGGAATGACCTCACGACCGAACAATCTGATCATCGCAGCGATGTCGTCGAAGTTCCCTAACGAGGCCTGGCCGGTGTCAGCGGGAAGTCCGGCGCCAAAGGCGGTGTGAACGTGATCGCATTGGGTGGCTGCTTCGTAACTGCGGATCTGTCCGATGACTCGTTCGGGGTCGCCCCACAAAAGCCGGTCTTCGGCAATGTCCTCGGCAGTGATGTCCTCGCCGGCGTCGATACGAGCGAAGAGTTCCTTCTCTTCCTTTTCTTCGGCGGACTCGCGCCAATGAATCATGAGGCCATCGACGTAGACAGGAAGAACTTCAGTGCGGACCTGTTCATCGCTCTCGCCCACCCACGCGTAACGACGAAGAACCCAATCGGCGGGTTTATTGAGCGCGGCACACGCTGGACGGTAGATATCGAGGCACCGAAGTGCAGCGGCGAGCGACTGTACCGGTCCGCAGATCCAAGAATCGCCAAGGCGCGCAGCACGGTCAACCGCAGCAGGTGCGACACCAGCAACCCAAAGGGGCGGGTTGGGCGATTGCAGTGGCCGAGGATGGACGGTGAGCTCGGGGAACGAGTGGAATCGACCTTCGAAGGCCGTGTTCTCGTTCTGCCACACCAATCGCATGATCGTGAGGGCTTCTTCCATGCGTGCGCCGCGTTCTTTGAAATTCGAACCGTGGACGTCGTATTCGAGAGGCCACCAACCCATGCCAACACCGAGGGTCACGCGTCCACCAGAAATCTGGTCGATCGTCGCAACCTGTTCAGCGACGCGCACAGGATTGTGGATTGGAAGTTGGAAGATTCCCGTTCCGACCCGGACGGTTGAGGTTCGTGCCGCCACCGCTGCAAGGAACGTGAGCGGATCGCTCAGATTCCCGGGCATGAAGTGGTGATGTCCGATCGTGACGGTGTCGAACCCCGACTCTTCCGCGATGCGGGCGAGATCAAAGGTTTCGCGGAACGGGTCAGCGGACGTGAAGTCCTTGAGGAGCGGAAGTGAGAGCGAAAACTTCACAGTTCGAACGGTCCTTTGCCCATTTGATCGCGCACAGTGACGATCTCGGGTTGCGTGAGAGAGCGACGTTGCCAGTTTGCGCCGTCGACGACAAGCGTGTGACCGCTGATGAATCGCGCATAAGGCGACGCAAGAAATGTCGCGGCCCATCCGAGTTCGCGGGGCCGTCCGACGCGCAGCGCCGGTTGGCATGCGTCTTTGTCGTTGGTGCGAGCAAGGTTCCCCTTGATGTCATCAGTCATGTCCTCGTGAGGCATGAGGCCGGGCACAAGACCGTTCACCTGAATGCCATAGGGACCCCACTCGACGGCAAGGGTCTCGACCATGTTCTTGACGCCCGCCTTCGCTGCGGCGGAATGGGCAAAACCAGGACCACCAGTCCATGCATAGGTGGCGCCGATGTTGATGATTGAACCGGGTGTGTTGGCATCGAGATGTCGACGAGCGAACTCTCGGGCACAGAAGTACGTGCCATTGAGTGTGATGTCGACGACCGTGCGCCACGCGTTCGGCGACATGTCTTCGGCGGGCACCGGGAAATTTGCTGCCGCGTTGTTGATAAGGACGTCGGGAAGGCCGAACGCTTCTGTGGCGGCATCGAACGCAGCGGCGATGGAGTCTGGTTCACGAATGTCGCATTGGACCGTGATGGCTGGCGCGCCGAGTGCAGCCATTGCTTGGTCTGCCTGTTCAAGATGTTCAGGTTTACGACTTGCAACAACGATGCTGGCCCCAAGTCGTGCGAACTCGGTTGCGATGGCGCGACCGAGTCCAGTTCCGCCGCCAGTCACAAAGACAACCTTGCCGTCGTAGGTGCCGGCAGGAAGGGCGTGGGCGCCAAGCTCTGGCGCGTCGGGAAGCCCGATTGGTTCCGAAGTCGACATGTCAGCTCCCGCGGTAGTTGGGTGCGCGGTCTTCAGCGCGAGCAGCGCGGAATTCGGCGTAATCCTCGGACTTGTTGAGGAAGGTTTGGTAGATCAGTTCATCGGCCATTGACGTCGTGATTTCTGGTTGTGCCAGGTGGGAAATGACCTTGCGGGCCAACTTGATAGTCACGGCTGGTGCGGCGGCAATCTTCAGCGCCATTTCCATGGCGGTGTTGTCAAGTTCTTCGCGGGTCACGATGCGGGAAACGATGCCGAGAGAGAGGGCTTCTTGTGCATTGAGTGAACGTCCGGTGAGCACCATGTCACTCACAACGCCATGACCACACATTTGAAAGAGTCGACCAACGCCACCGGTGTCGGGAATGACGCCGTGTCCTGCCTCGGGGAGCATGAATTTCGCGTCTTCTGAGGCGATGCGGATATCGCAAAGCAGCGCTCGTTGGAACGAACCGCCGATGGCCCAGCCTTGGATCGGGACGATGACAGGTGCATCAAGATCAAAGAGTTGTTGGATGCCCTTGTGGCCGCGGGTCATGAGCTCGTGGTGGGTCAGTCCCGTTGTGTCATTACCGATCGAGCCGACGTCACGACCCGATGACCATGAGTGACCCTCGCCGCGCCAGACCACGGCACGAATCGATGGAGTTGCTCGAAGTTCGCCGAGAATGTCGAACAGCTGCTTGTCCATCTCATCGGAAAAGGCGTTGCGCTTCTCTTGGTTGTCGTTCGTGATGACGGCAATCGGGCCATCGATCTCGAGTCGGACCTGTCCGCTCATGGTTCCCCCTGCTGAAGTGAGCCTCGCTGCAGTCTTGCCGAATCGCCACAGGTGGTCGAACAGATCGCCATCATGGAGTGCGTAGGCCACACTTGGAGAAACAAAGGGGGACCCATGCGCTGGAAAATCGGTGAAGTAGCGGTCACGAAAGTTGTGGAGCTTGAGCAAGAACTCCCCCTAAGCGGGTTGCTCCCTCGGGCGACCGAGGAGGCGCTTGCGCCGCACCAGACATGGCTCATGCCGTATTTCATCGACGATGAAGGCATGACTGATCTTTCGATCCATGCGTTTCTGATCGAAAGCAGCGGATTGCGCATCATCGTCGACACCTGCGTAGGCGATCGCGACATGGCTGGTCTTCCCGGCTTCACTGGGGATCCTGCATTCTTGAAGCGACTGACGGCGGCAGGTTTCGCGCCCGAGACCATCGACATTGTGTGTTGCACGCACTTGCACTTCGATCACGTGGGTTGGAATACGAAACTCGAAGACGGCAAGTGGGTGCCGACATTTCCGAACGCTCGCTATCTGTTCTGTCGTGCCGAATACGAGTCGTGGATGGCCGAGCCCGGCGGCTACGCCTGGAACCTTCCCGACACTGTTGCCCCCGTGGTTGACGCGGGACTTGTCGACCTCGTTGATCCCGATCACCGGGTCACGAGTGAAGTCCGTTTCATCCCAACTCCTGGTCACTCACCCGGTCACATGTCGGTGCTGGTTGAATCCAACGGCGCCCGAGCGTTGATCACTGGCGATGCCACTCATCATCCGGTTCAGTGGGCTGAGACTGATTGGGGCATGAGCGGGGATTGGGATGGAGCTCAAGCCGCTGAATCTCGGCGCGAGATGCGCACTGAACATGGCGACACGGACACGTTGATTTTTGGAACGCATTACGCCGCCCCGAGCGCTGGCCACATTGTCAGCGTGAATGGGGAATGGGAGTTTCACGCAAGCACCGAGACGGAGTTCTGAGGTGACAAGTTCGATGTTTGATCTCACCGGCAAGGTGGCGGTCATAACGGGAGCAAGCAAAGGGCTTGGTCGTGCGATGGCCCTTGGTTTCGCTGACGCGGGTGCCGATGTTGTGGTGTCGAGTCGCCGAATCGACGCGTGTGAAGAGGTTGCGGCTGAGATCCGGGCGAAAGGACGTCGAGCACTCGCTGTTGCTTGTCACGTAGCGGACTGGGCCCAATGCGATGCGCTCGTCGCTGCTGCAGCCGCTGAGTTTGGGAAGATCGACATCCTTGTAAACAACGCGGGAATTGCTCCGGTGCCGCCGTCTCTAATGGGCGTCACTGAAGAGCTCTTCGATAAGACCTTCGGAGTAAACGTCAAGGGTCCTCTGAGGCTCATGGCAATGGCGGCCGAGCACATGCCTGCCGGTGGATCAATCATCAACATCAGCACCAAGGCTTCGCAGCGACCTTCACCTTTCACGGTTGTTTACGCCGGTTCGAAGGCGGCGCTCAATGCGATTACGCAAGCAACTGCGCAGGAGTTTGGTCCGCGAGGCATTCGCGTGAACGCGATCGTGTGCGGTCCGTTTGTTACTGACAGTTTCAGCAAAGCGATTCCAACTCCCGAAGCAGCCGAGCGGGTTGTGAAGATGATTTCGGTGGGGCATATCGGCCAACCCGAAGAAATTTTGGGGACAGCGTTGTTGCTCGCTTCGGATGCGTCGTCGTATATGACTGGAGCACTTCTCAATCTCGATGGTGGTGGTTCGTGAGCGAAGACGTTGTCGGCTCGGAGTTGGTCGACGTTGAACGTCTTGGCGCTTGGCTTGATGGTCGAGGTCTAGAAGTCGGCCAGCCGCTGGCTGTTGCTCCGCTGACGTCAGGTCGATCAAACGCGATGTTTACCGTTCATCGAGGATCGTCGCGCTGGGTGCTTCGTCGTCCTGCAGCTGTCGCGATTGAGCGAGCGGACGAAGGAATGCGTCGCGAATATCGAATTCTCGACGCTCTCAATGGTTCCGATGTTCCGCACCCTGAAACGGTTGCGTTGTGTGATGACCACGACGTTCTTGGTTGCACCTTTTTTCTGATGCAGCAGGTTGATGGAGTGAACCCTGCGCCGCCGCTTCCAGAACCATTTTCTGCGGCTGACCAGAAGAGTGTTGCGTTTGCGATGGTGGACGCACTCGCTGCACTTCATGACTTTGATTGGCGGGGAAGTTCGTTATCCGATTTCGGTAAGCCTGACGGATTTCATGAACGTCAGGTCGAGCGATGGACTGGGCAATTGGCGTCCTACAAAGGTCGAGAGCTCCCGGGGCTTCACCGTGTCACGACGTTCCTTTCGGAAAACCTTCCGGGATCGTTCGAACCGTCGCTGATGCATGGGGATTTCCATATGTTCAATGCCCTGATTGCGGCCGAACCGCCGGGGAAGGTCACCGCGATCATCGATTGGGAAACCGCAACGATTGGCGATCCGCTGCTTGACCTCATCGGGTTCTGTGAAATTTGGGGGAAGGCAACGGCGGGGCCGGGTTGGCCCCGCCGAGCTGAACTGATCGCCCGTTATCGAGAACAGCGCGATCTCGAACTCCCCTCAGACCTTTCCTATTACGAGGTGCTCTACAACTTCCGCATGGCAGTACTGCTTGAAGGCATCTACCAGCGGTCGCTGCACGACGCGACACGACCAGACCTGGTGGATGTCGGTGATGGGGCGATGGGTTTTCTTCAGCGAGCGCTTGAGGTGCTGGACCAGCGTTGAGCAGTGTCGTTCGAGCAGGTGATCAGACCTTGTAACCGCCGTCGACACTGATGACCTGTCCCGTAATGCCGCGGCCATCTTCACCCGCGAGAAGGGTGGCCATTCCTGTGAGCTCGGAAGCATCAAGGACTCGATGTTGAAGACTTTCCGAAGCGGCTCGTTCCTCTTCGATTTCGACACTGGTGCCGCGAGCGGTTGCGATGCGTTCAAAGTCGACGAGTGAGGTTCGTGTCCAGCCAGGGCAAAGGAGATTCGCGTTGATCCCGAACGGTGCGCCGGTCTTTGCGAGTTCCTTGGTGAATCCAACCAGTGCGTGTTTTGCGGTGGTGTAGGGGAGTGAGGCGCCGGTGGTCTTGGAGGTGCCGGACCCGATGCTGATGATTCGACCGAAGCCTTGATCGCGCATGCTCGGGAGCACTGCGCTGGTTGTCCACCATGCGGAGGTGAGGCACAAGACAAGCGTTGATTCGAACGCATCGTCATTCGCCAAGAACGGGTCATTGTTTCCGACCGATCCGCCGACATTGTTCACGAGAATGTCGACGCGACCGAATCGTTCGAGTGCTTCCAAGACGGGGCGACGAGCATCGTCGCGATCGGTGGCATCGGCGACCACCGCCAGCCCCCGATCAGAGTCAAGGCCCGCAACGCTGAGCGTGTTCTCAAGGTCTGACGCCGTGCGTGAGGAAATGACCACGGTTGCTCCTTCGGCCGCGTACCGAAGTGCGATGGCTTCCCCGATGCCTCGGCCGCCGCCAGTGATCACCGCAACGCGTCCGTCGAGCTGTCCCATGAGTTCCCCAATCGAATTGGCCAGTCGGCCCGCTGGATCAATCCTGTCACGCGCAACTTGCGACCCGTTTGAAGGCCGAGCGGTGAGGTTCATTGCTCGTGGTTCGTCGGAGTTGTCGCGGCCCCGTAGCCTTGCAATGTGTCTGAACCCTTCTACGTCACCACTCCTATCTATTACGTGAACGATGTGCCCCATATCGGGCACGCATACACGACGGTGACCGCAGACGCATTGGCCCGCTGGCACCGCCTCGCCGGCGACCCCACCTTCTTCCTCACCGGCACCGATGAGCATGGTCTCAAGATCCAGCGTTCCGCCGAAGCGAATGGCATTACCCCGCTCGAACAGGCCGATCGTACGAGCGCTCGCTTTCGCGAAGTCTGGGAACTACTGAACATCAGTAACGACGATTTCATTCGGACCACCGAACCGCGACACATCACTTCGGTGCAGACCTTCATGCAGGCCATCTTCGACAACGGCTGGATTCGCAAAGGTTCGTACTCGGGCCATTACTGCGTTCCGTGCGAGGCCTATTACAACGAGGCCGATCTCGTCGACGGCAACTGTCCGATCCACGGGCGACCAGTGGAATGGCTCGAAGAAGACAACTGGTTCTTCGAGTTGTCGAAGTTCGAACAGCCCCTTCTTGATTGGTATGCGGCGAATCCCGGATGTGTGCAGCCGGAAGGTAAGCGCAATGAAGCGCTGGGAATTATCAAGCAGGGCCTTGAAGACGTTTCGGTCTCACGCACCTCGATCTCATGGGGCGTTCCTGTTCCTTGGGACGAAGGTCATGTCTTCTACGTCTGGTACGACGCCCTCATCAACTACGCGACAGCAGTCGGATATGGCGCCGACCCCGAACGTTTCGCTGAATGGTGGCCCCAGGTTCATCACCTCCTGGGCAAAGACATTCTTCGATTCCACTGTGTGTATTGGCCTGCGATGTGCCTTGCTGCTGGCATCGAACCGCCGAAGAAGCTTGCGGTCCACGGCTTCTTGCTCGTTGGTGGCGAGAAGATGTCAAAGACTCGTCTCAATCAGATTTTTCCGGCCGACCTCGTCAACGATTTCGGTGTCGATGGTTTCCGATACCACTTCTTGCGCGACAACCCGTTTGGTCCCGATGGAGATTTCTCCTACGAATCAATGGTCACGCGTTACAACGCAGACCTCGCCAACAATCTTGGAAACCTGTTGTCTCGAGTCGCAACGGTGGTTGGCAAGAAGTGCGATGGAATCGGACCAGCACCTGCTGCCGATTCACCGCTCGCAGCAATCGCCGCGCGGTCGCTCACCGACACCATCGCTGGTTGGAACAACATCACTCCGAGCATCGCGCTTGAGGCAACGTGGCGACTCGTTGGCGCGGCGAACGCACATCTTGAAGCGAATGAGCCGTGGAAGATGGAACCGAGTCCCGCGCTTGATGCAGTGATGGGTGACGCACTGGAAGTGCTGCGCATCGTTTCGATTCTTGCGACCCCAGCGATGCCCGACACCTGCGCACAGATCTGGCAACGCATCGGCTTGTCCGGTTCGCCCGTCGATGCTGGCGTCGCTGGCGCGACTTGGGGCGGGTATCCCGGCGGTTTGCCGGTCGTGAAGGGCGATGGGCTCTTCCCTCGTATTGCTAAACCCGCCGCCGACTGACGGAGCCGAAATGCATTGGATCGATGATCACTGTCATTTGGGCGACGGCTCGGACCGATGGCCCGAAGCCGAAGCCACCATCGCCGAGGCACACGAGGCCGGCGTGATGCGAATGATCACCGTCGGTTGCGATCTCGCGTCATCGAAACTTGCAATTGAGGTCGCGAGCGCGTTCGACGATGTTTGGGCGACAGCTGGTGTCCACCCACACGACGCAAGTGAGGGCATCGAGGGCATCGCGGAGCTACTTGCCGACCCCAACGTGGTTGCCGTGGGGGAATGCGGACTCGATTACCACTACGACAACTCGCCCCGTGAGGCTCAGCGCGAGGTCTTCGCCCAGCAGATCGCCCTTGCGCACGAACACGATCTGGCGTTGGTTGTACATACCCGGGAAGCGTGGGACGACACGTTTGCGATGTTCGCGAGTGAAGGCATCCCGTCTCGCACGGTGATTCATTGCTTCACCGGTGGGCCTTCGGAGGCACAGAAGTGTCTCGAACTCGGGGCCTGGCTCTCCTTTAGCGGCATCGTGACCTTCCCCGGAGCGCCCGAAGTGCTCGAGGCCGCCACCTTTTGCCCCCTCGATCGCCTGCTCATCGAGACCGATTCGCCGTTTTTGGCTCCTGTTCCTCATCGTGGGAAACCGAATCGCCCCGCTCTCGTTCCCGTTGTGGGGGCGGCAATCGCGGCGGCGAAAGGGATTGATGTGGCGGATGTGGCCGATGTCACATGGAAAAATGCCGCGATGGTGTACCGGCTCCCGTAGCAGGGAGTTCGCGACTTTTTGAGAACTCCGCTCGCCTGTGGAAAACCCGTCGCGACGGGCTGAGCAGGGGTTACGCGCAGTTGAACGGGGGGTGTCTCACCCCTTCGGAATAGTTGCGGGTGCCCAATCACCCTCCTAGGTTCTTCAGACGGCTCCGGGCGGAGTTTGCACTGCGTGTTCGCGCAGGGCGTCCTTCCGCCGTCGCCAGGATCTATTGCTCGACGAAGGACGCAGTTCTGAACACCACCGTGCACCCGACGCAACGCCGACTGATGATCGCACTTGTGGTCACGCTCGCGTGTTTGCCGTTGCTGGTGATCGACATGTTCCAGCGCTCGCCGAGCAGCGGTGCAAGTCAAACGGCGAGCTCTACCGATTCGAGCCTCGTCGTTGCCTCTGTGTCCGCGGAAGACTCGACCACGACAACCGTGGCTGTCACGGTTCCGGTCACGGTTCCGGTGACCGTCCCAGCTCCAGTCACAACGGTGGCCCCACCGACAACAATCGCTCCCCGTCGCGCCCCGACCACCACAACAACGGCTCCGCGACGTGCCACGACGCCACCGGCACCGACTGGCAACGCCACTGCCTCACCGAATCAGTGGGACCGACTCGCCGCTTGTGAAACCGGCGGAAACTGGGCAGCGAACTCCGGCAACGGTTACGGAGGTGGGCTTCAGTTCGCCCACAACTCCAACTGGTCGACATGGCGCGCTTTTGGCGGAGAGGAATTCGCCGCTCACCCATGGGAAGCGACACGAGAGCAGCAGATCGTCGTCGCCGAGCGTGTTCTCGCCAGATCCGGTTGGAGCGCGTGGCCCGGGTGCTCGCCCTACTAACCCAGACGAATCGTTCTTCGTGTGTTTCCGATTCAACGAATCTCTCCATCCCCGCGCGCTCTTTGCTTGTGAGCGATGCCGCGGAAGGTTCGCAGTGATCGCATGACACTCACACGTCGCGACATTACGGAGTTGCTCGCGCGTCACGGTCTCGAGCCAAGTCGCGCACTTGGTCAGAATTTTCTTGCCGATCCAAACACTGTCCGTCGCATTGTTCGGTTGGCATGCATCGACGCGAGTTCGAATGTGGTCGAGATTGGTCCCGGTGTCGGGTCGTTGACAACCGAACTCGCAGCGACCGGAGCAAACGTTGTTGCTGTCGAACTCGATCGACATCTATTGCCGGTGTTGGCAGAAACGGTTGAGCCTCTCGGCGTTCGCGTTGTCCACGGTGATGCGCTTGAAATTGATTGGGGCGAGGTTCTGTCCGCTGACAAGCAATGGCATCTCGTTGCGAATCTTCCCTACAACGTTGCGACGACCATCGTTCTTGATCTTCTTGACGATGTTCCACAAATCGAAACCATGCTCGTGATGGTGCAACGCGAGGTTGGGGAGCGACTTGCTGCATCCGCCGGTGATGGTGCCTATGGCATTCCCTCGGTGAAGTTGTCGCTCTGGGCTACCGCTTCCATCGCTGCTCGCATCCCGGCAACAGTCTTCATTCCGCAACCTCGAGTGGAATCGGTAATGGTTCGCATCGAGCGCCGATCGGCCCCCGTTGTCAGCGTCGACCACGATTCGCTGATGGATATTGTTCGCACGGCATTTGGCCAACGACGCAAGATGCTTCGCCGGTCGTTGTCGTCCAAGGTGACGACCGAGCAATTCGAAGCCGCCGGCATCGACCCTTCCGAGCGGCCAGAGCGCCTCGACGTTGTTCAATGGGGAGCACTCACTGCAGCGGTACTGGCTGGGGCGTGATTCGATGGGGGACGTGCCTGCCGAATCGGTCCGCCTCTTTGCTCCCGCCAAACTCACGACCTCGCTTCGCGTGGTCGGTGTGCGCGACGACGGCTATCACCTCATCGACGCCGAAATGGTGTCGCTCGATTTTGGCGATTCACTCTTCGTCGATTGTGAAAGCGCCGGACCATCCTCGGTGACCTTCGCCGATGGCGACGGCAACATCATTGATCTCGGTGGTGACGACCTCGTCACTCGCGCGTTGGCGATGGTGGGTAGTGACGCAGTGGTGCGAGTGGAAAAGTCGATCGCTGCGGGTGCGGGACTTGGCGGGGGATCGGCCGACGCCGCCGCCATCCTCCATTGGGCAGGAATGACTGATCCCACTCAGGCGGTACTGCTTGGCGCCGATGTGGCCTTCTGCCTCTCGGGCGGCAGGGCACGGGTGCAGGGCATTGGCGAACAGATCGAACCGTTGCCTTTCGAAGAGCGGACATTCACATTGCTCACGCCACCAGTGATGTGTTCGACCCCTGCGGTCTACAAGGCGTGGGACGAACTTGGTGGTCCACTCGGAGACCACGGCAACGACCTCGAACCAGCGGCGCTTGAGGTCGCACCTGAACTTGTTCGCTGGCGTGATGAATTGGCCGAAGCCAGCGGTCTTCGGCCTCGACTGGCTGGTTCAGGATCGACCTGGTTCGTCGAGGGCGCCTTTCCCGGTGCGGGACGAGTTGTCGCCCAGACCAGTCCCGCTCGATAGCGACCAGAGCCGCTTCGCCTCGGACCCGCCGTATGGGCCCGTGCGCGGACCCACCCGGCTCTCGGGCCGGGTGGAGTCAAAGAGAATCGTTCTGGCACAGCGGGCGTCAGAGACGCCTGAGCTCACTTACCGGCAGCTCGACGCTGGAAGCGGGTTCGCTTCAGCATCTTCTTGTGCTTCTTCTTACGCATGCGCTTGCGGCGCTTCTTAATGAGAGATCCCATGGGGGAGCGACTGTAGCGGCAAGGCGTGCTCCGGTGCGAAACGACACAACGAACACTCGGTCTCTCTAAGGAGGGCTCGGGATTCCAATCAGATGATGATCGGAATCCCGGCAGAAAAAGAAAGCTCGGGGGCAGGGACTCGAACCCCGAATGACTGGACCAAAACCAGCCGTGTTGCCAATTACACCACCCCCGAAAGGTGAGGCCCCGAAAGGCGAGGCAGACCGTACTAGAAAGGCGTGCATGTCTCCGAGGCCGCTCTCTGCCATCGTGCTTGCCGCCGGTGAAGGTACACGTATGCGCTCGGCTCGCCCGAAGCCACTCCACCTGTTGTGCGGACGAGCAATGGTGCTGTACGTGCTGGATTCATTGGCAGGAGCCCAGGTCCGCCGTGCGGTGGTCGTCGTCGGCCATGGTGCTGAACGGGTAACCAAGAAACTCCTCGATGCCGCTCCTGACGTGCCGCTCGAGTTCGTGGAGCAAGAAGTGCAACGTGGCACCGGAGATGCGGTGGGCGTTGCTCTGACAGCGTTCAGCCCTGAAGAACTCGATGATGTCGACGCCGACATCATCGTGCTGCCCGGCGATACGCCCTTGCTGCGCACCGAGACCATCACGGCGCTGCTTGAACTCCATCAGCGGACTGACGCTGCATGCACCCTTCTCACCGCTCGAGTTATCGATCCAACGGGCTATGGCCGAGTCGTGCGTGGTCGTGATGACCGCGTCGAACGAGTCGTCGAACAATCCGATGCCTCAGAGGCCGAACTCGCGATCACCGAGGTCAATACGTCGATCTACTGCTTCCGCGCCAGCGTGCTTGGCCCAGCGCTTCGACGCATTACGCCTGAAAATGCGCAGGGCGAGTACTACCTCACCGACGTCATCGAGGTTCTCGCCGGGGCGGGATATCGGGTGTCGGCCGTGGTCGCAGACGATCCTGCAGATACCAATGGCGTCAATGATCGTCTTCAGCTGGCTGCTGCAGAAGCAGAACTTCGGAGACGGACAAACGAAGCCTGGATGCGCAAGGGCGTCACAATGGTCGATCCCGGTCGCACCTACGTCGATACAACGGTGGAACTCGCTGCCGATGTCACGCTCTTTCCGGACACAATTCTTCAAGGCTCTTGCGTGATCGGCGCCGGAACCGAGATCGGGCCAAACACTCGCCTTGTCGATTGTCGGGTCGGGGCTCGATCGGTTGTCGAGAACTCTGTCGGGCGAGGTGCCGAGATCGGGAACGACGTTCGTCTCGGTCCATTCGCGGTCCTCGAAGAAGGTGCGGTCATTTCGGACGGCGCCCGGCCCGGACCGTTCTACACTTCGACATCAGAATGACCAATCAAAACGCCGGCGAAAGAAACCGAATGGAACTCGTCACCAAGAAGCGGCTGCATATCGTCTCGGGTCGGGCCAACCTCCCGCTCGCTGAGGAAATTGCTGAGCGCCTCGGTGTCGAGCTTGGCGACGCGAACCTTGCCGAATTCGCCAACGGTGAACTTCACACTCGATTCGGCGAGTCAGTTCGCGGCACCGATGTGTTCATTATCCAATCGCATGTGAGTTCCGGAAAAATGACCGTGAACGACGCGATCATGGAACAACTGATCATGGTCGATGCCGCCAAACGCGCATCGGCAAAGCGCATTACCGCCGTTGCTCCGTTCTATGGCTACGCCCGCCAGGACCGAAAGTCTGAAGGTCGCGAACCAATCACCGCGAAATTGATCGCCAACATGTTCAAAGCTGCTGGTGCAAAGCGACTGATTTCTGTCGACCTGCATTCGGGTCAGATCCAAGGTTTCTTCGATGGTCCGGTCGACCATCTCACCGCAATGCCAGTTCTGGTTGATTACATGGCCGGTCTTGGCGACGATCTCGTCATCGTTTCGCCCGATGCTGGTCGCGTGAAGGTCGCCGAGCGCTACGCCAATCAGCTGCACGCCGATCTCGCCATTGTGCATAAGCGTCGCGTCAAGGGTTTGAAGAACACGGTTGAAGCGCGGGACGTCGTTGGTGAAGTCGACGGTCGTATCTGTGTACTTATCGATGACATGATCGACACTGGTGGAACGATCGTTGCCGCCGCCGAACAGCTCAAGGCTCGCGGCGCAACCGAAATTTACGCGGCATGCACCCACGGCGTGTTTAGCGGTCCTGCGATTCAGCGCCTGAACGACTCGTGCATCTCAAAGGTCGTTATGACCAACACGTTGCCGCTTCCGCCCGAGAAGCAGTCAGACAAGATCGAGGTTCTGTCTGTCGCCGGCATCATCGCCGACGCCATCGATGCGGTGTTCGAAGACACATCGGTAAGCGAAATCTTCGACGGTCACAATCAGAGCTGATCGCTGGAAAACCGGCAGCCGTCACCCCTTACACGGCAGGAATAGCAGCGATCGCCGCAGCCCCCAGGGGTGCGGGTACTCCAGCAGAGGCCCTGTGGCGAGCGAGTTCGCCTTCTCGGGGGCGGATCGGTAGGATTGCCCACCGTTTCACGAACGTCAGCCGACGGCGCGCTTCAGCGCTGCCTCCAGGAGCACCCAATCATGGCCATCACACTCACCGCCTCAACCGGACGCATTGCCGGTTCCCGTTCTTCGACCCGCATGCGGACCGACGGTCTCGTTCCTGCGGTCGTCTACGGCCTGGGCCGCGATTCGGTTGCTGTTTCGGTTCCGTGGCCCGACCTTCGTCGTGCGCTCATGACTGAGGCTGGCCTCAACGCTCTCATCACCCTCGACGTCGATGGCCAGAAGGACCTCGCCATCATCAAGGATCTTCAGCGTCACCCAATCCGCCGCAACGTGTTGCACGTCGACTTCCTTCGGGTTGATCCCGACGCAGGCGTTGCCGTTGAAGTTCCGCTTGTGCTCATTGGCGAAGCCAAGAAGGTTGAAAGTCGTCGGGGCATCGTTGATCAGCCGCTGAAGACCCTCACTGTTACGGCCAAGCCCGCTGACATTCCGAGCCAGATCGAAATCGACATCACCGACCTCGACATTGGCGACTCGATCACCGTTGCAACTCTTTCCCTTCCTTCCGGCGTCACCACCGACATCGAAGACACCATCCAGCTCGTGCTTGGTCTTGCCACTCGCTTCTCGATGGAAGACGGCGCGACCGAAGGTGAAGCTGGCGAAGGTGCACCGGCTGAGGGTGCCGCCGAGGGCGACGCCGAGTAAGTGGCATTTGGCGGCAGGGGCGGCGATCGCCCCCGACGCGGCACGCCGGCTGACGTTCTCGTCGTCGGTCTGGGCAATCCAGGAAACGAATACGACGGCACGCGCCACAACGTGGGCTTTGCTGTTATCGACCTCCTTGAACGACGCCATAACGGCCGCTTGAAATCGGGGAAAGAACGCGCCCTTGTTGATGAGGTGCGTATTGGTCAGAAGCGCGTCGCTCTGGCCAAGCCGACAACGTTCATGAATCTTTCAGGTGAGTC
>WLGJ01000001.1 GCA_009703275.1 Actinomycetota bacterium | reverse complement strand
CGGCCCATGGCGGCGGCACGGAACTCGACAACGATCGCGCGGCCATCGGAATCGGACTCGACGACCGTGACCTCTTTGAGGTCGCCCGCCCAATCGGGGTAGGAAGAAAAGTCGACCAACGTCGCGAAACAACGATCGACCGGGGCTGCAATACGGATTTGCTCTTTGGCCTGTTCGGACATGCCCGTACCCTACTCCGCTCCTACTCGGCGTCGTCTGCCGCCTTCTTCGGTGCTGACTGTTTATGAACACGCCGAGCTTCTTCCCGACGACCCACCCGACTGAGCTCTGGTGTTCGTTCCGGGAAGGTCCCGTATGCGGCAACCCACAAACCGGTAAATCCGAGGGCCCACATTGGTGCGAGAACGCCGAACGCCAGTGCTGTGTAGAGATGAAGCGACGCAACCACAATCGACGCAACCACCTGCACCGTCAACGAAACCATCAGTGTGGTCTGCACGCGTTTGGGCGCAGTCCCCGAAGCAAAGAAGAGGCCGCCAATTCCAATCGCTTCGGTTCGGCTTCGATCAATGGCACGAAAGAACGCGAGCGCAAACACGATCATTCCGACAAGGAACTCAAACAGTGAGAGTGCGACATAAACGCCGGTGAGCGCTCCTTGAACGATCGCAGCAGCGAACCCGACCACCACGAAAACAGCTGTGCCAATAACCGTTGCCCGAAGAATTCCCTTTCCAGCAACTGGTTGTGCAGGGTCCGTCCCGATCGGACCGCCGCTCTCGTTCTTTTCGTCAGCCACGTCAGGACCCAATCCGTTTCAGTTCTTCGTGCAGCAATGTTGCCAGTCGATCATGGGTGAACTCCACATCGGCTCGCTTACGCCCAGCATCACCCAATTGCCGAGCGAGGGCAGCGTCCTCAAGTAGAAGTTCTAACGCCTTCACTACCGAAGCGGTATCGCGCGGCTGCTCGACGACAAACCCGGTCCGACCATTGACGACTGCTTCAGCGGAGCCACCGCTTCGACCAGCGACCACCGGAACTCCGCAAGCGGCCGCTTCAAGAAACACGATGCCAAACCCTTCTTGTTCAAGCCCGGCCCATCGATTCCGGCACAACATCGCAAAGGCATCCGCGGAACCAAGAAGAGGAATGAGATCGGCATCGTCGACACGACCCAAAAATCTCACCGGCGCGCCACGATGTTTTGCTCGTCGTTCAAGACGAGCCCGATCGCGACCCGATCCCGCAATTGCAACCTGCAATGTGGGCCATCGGTGGGCTAACTCGGCGCTCGCGTCGATCAACACATCAAAACCTTTGCGAGGAACCAATCGACTCATGCCAACGATGAGCGGTGCATGGGGATCGAAACCAAGTCGGTGCCGAATCTCACTGCGCTCGCTCTCCCCTGCGGGAACAAAACGGTTGGTGTCGACACCTGGCGGAATGATGATCGTCGGGAGATCAGTGCCCGCACATCGGCGCGCTTCAGCCGCGGGATATCCGCCGGCGGCAATGACGACCTCGGCCCCGCGAAGGACGCGCCGCAAAACCGAACCAGCAATCGGCAACCGGCCAGGAACGGTCACTTCTGCTCCATGAACCACAACCCCATAGGGCCGCTCGAGCCAAGGTCCAACCATGCCGAGAGGAACAGCGGGATCAAGCAATACAAGATCAGCATCAATCTCTGCGGCAAGGCGGTCGATACGTCGGGCCAGCGCGCGAGTAGGCAGCAACACCTTCGAAGAATCGCGTTCGATACGAATAGGTTGCTGCGCATCGAAAGCTTTTGCTCCGCGATACGGCGTCGTGAGCACAGTTGTTGACTCAGGTGGGAGCCGCCGCCACAACTCCCACAAGTAATTCTGAATACCGCCAACCTTCGGCGGGAAATCATTCGTGACCAGAAGGTGCTTCATACTTGCGCCTGCATTCGCTCATCGAGTCGACGCAATGCCCACTGCGCATGTTCCTGCAACATCTCGTCACCAGCAGTGCTCACAACAAATCTTTCGATCTCAGAGCGAACATCTGCAGAGTGCGGATCGGCTGTATTGCCGAGAGCAAGGAGTGCGTTCCGACGCAAATACCGAGGATCCCTACGCGGGATGTACCAGCGCCCGAGTTGCGAAAGAAGTTCATCGTCATCGGCATCGAGCACCCATAACAGATCAACCCACGATGTCGGTGAGTGGATAGTTTCCTTTGCTTGCGGACTGCGTCTCGCCGGCGGACACACTTCCTGACATTCATCACATCCGTAGATGCGGTCACCGAGTGCCTCACGAAACTCCATCGGAAATGTGCCTTCAGCCTGAACCAACCACGCAAGACAACGACGAGCATCAACGACGCCAGGGGCGATGATTGCTCCGGTCGGACATCCATCGAGACACCGTCGACATGTTCCACATCCGTCGGGAACAGGTTCGGATTGAGCCAGGTCTGCATCGGTGACGATTGAGCCAAGCACGACCCAACTTCCGTAGCCGGGCACCAAGAGGTTGGCGTTGTGCCCGAACCAACCCAACCCAGCGCGCTGCGCTGCAGCGCGATCGACAAGGGCATTGTCATCGAGCACGACACGAGTGCGATGACCTGCGTCTTCAAGGACAGTTGCGACCTCATCAAGAGCGGAGCGCAACGATGCGTAGTGATCGGTGATCGCGTAGCGAGCAACACGACCAGCAGGACCATCGAATGACGGATCATTCACTGCACCTGCGGAATACGGAAACGCTCCGACAACGAGTGAGCGAGCGCCGGCAAGGATCCGAGCGGGATCAGTCGAACGCTCCGGATCGCGATAGGTGAATGCCATGCCTCCGTGGAGGCCCTCAGCTTTGCGTGTTTCGAGAACCTCACGGGTGTCGGCGAAGGGTTCGACCGCCGCAACACCGATGGCGACCAGTCCCGCACGCTGGGCTGCATCGTTGAGTTGGTCGATGAGGCCGGGCGCGTTCACCGACCCATTGTCTCAGGTGAAACGATCAGCCCGTGCGGTGGCGGCGCTGCGGGGAACCAGGCCGCCCACGATGGCGAAGTTCCGGGACCAGCCCTGACTCGGCCAGCATTTCGAGTGCCCGATACTCGTTGAGGTCGACCACGACGGCGTCGCCCGGCTCTCGGGAACAGATGAACGACACAACACAGTCATTGCAGGCATCGGTGTGCTGCATGACGCAGGTATCGCAATCGATGGTGAAGGAAGGGGAAGGTGTGTCCATGCCGAAAGACTGCCGAACGGGTGAGACAGTCCCTCGGTCTACGCTCTGACCGTTCCAACGCACCGGGGGGTCGCACCATGGAAGTTCCCGTCGCCACACCGACAACACGCCAAAAGGTCATTGGTCGCCAGCACCGGACCGATCCCGATGGCACCCGGGTCTTTCTGCGCCAGTGCCCGCTCTGTGAGTGCATGTGCGGCCTCGAGGTACACCTCGATGACGACGACCATGTGAAGGTCATCCGTCCCGACCGTGACGATGTCTGGTCGAAGGGCTTCATTTGCCCAAAGGGCACAACCCTTGGTCGATTGCACGAGGACCCCGACCGCATTCGCGTCCCCATGATCCGCGAGGGCGAGACATGGCGCGAAGTTTCGTGGGATGAAGCCTTCGCGAAATGCGAAGAACTTCTGCATGGCGTCCTCAACGAACATGGCATCGAATCGATGACCGCATTTATCGGCAACCCTGCAGGCCATTCATTCAGCCTCAGTCGGTACGGCGCACTCCTCATGGGTCAGGCCAACTTCCCGATGATCTACTCCGCGGGCACTGTCGATCAGTGGCCGAAGAACGTCTCGTCAGTATTGATGTACGGAAACATGTGGAAGATCCCCACGGTCGACATCGCCCACACCGATTACTGGGTGATCATGGGCGGCAATCCACAGGCCTCTGGTGGTTCGCTTCTCGCAAGCCCTGATCAGCTCGCGCAGATCGACGGCATCAAAGCGCGCGGCGGTCAGGTCATCGTGATTGATCCCCGTCGAACAATCACCGCCGACCACGCAACCGAGTGGCTTCCGATCGTTCCCGGAACCGACGCAGCATTCCTTCTCGCAATGTGCAACGTCATCTTCTCCGAAGGCCTCTTCACTCTTGGCAATGTCGAGGGCCTCGTTGAAGGTGTCGAACAGGTACGCGAAGCATGTATCGATTTCACGCCTGAACGAGTTGCCGAGTTCTGTCGAATTCCCGCCGAAACCATTCGTCGCATCGCCCGTGATCTCGCCAACGCCGAGCGCGGTGGCCTCTACGGCCGCATCGGCCTGTGCAACCAAGAGTTCGGCACACTTGCATCGTGGCTTGTCGACGTCGTCAACATCATCGCCGGACAGTTCGACAAATCCGGCGGCATGCTGTTCGGCAAGCCCGCCGCCAAACCCATTACGTGGGTGCCTGATACGAAGATCATGGGCGAGCCAGAGTTCGGACGCTGGCGCAGTCGTGTCCGTGGTGCTCCCGAGATTCTTGGTCAGGTCCCGTGCTCGTGTTTGGCCGAAGAAATCGCAACCCCAGGCAAGGGCCAAATCAAGGCCCTCATCAATATTGCTGCGAACCCCGCTCTTTCGGTTCCGGACTCTCAGAATCTTGAAGACGCACTGCCATTGCTCGATTGCTTAATCGCGATCGACTGCTACATGAACGAGACCACACGATTCGCACACGTACTGCTTCCCGGCCCGTCACCCCTTGAGTCCCCGCACTTCGACGAACTCATGTGGGCGTGGTCGATTGGTAGCGCGTCGAAGTGGAGCGACCAATTGTTCGACACGGGCGAGGACTACGTGCCCGAATGGGAAATTCTCGCTCGTCTCGGTTGGTTGTGCGCCGGCAACAACGACGCCGACTTCAATTTTGAGGCTCTCGACGACGGTTGGTTCACCACCATGTGTCATATGTACGGGCGCGATCCCGAAACGACACTTCCTCTGTACGACCATGGCGGCCCTGAGCGAATGATCGATCTGCAGTTGCGAATGGGTCCGTGGGGCGACCGCTACGGCGAAGACCCCGACGGCCTCAACCTGCAGAAGGTCAAAGACGCTGTGCACGGCGTGGATCTCGGCCCAATGGTTCCCAATCGTCTTCGCGAAGTCATCGGAACGCCTTCAGGAAAGATTGAGCTGGCACCCGAGTACATCCTCAGCGATCTTCCACGGCTGAAGAAGGCGCTCGACCGTGACCCCGATGCCTATGTGCTGGTGAGTCGACGCAACATCAAGTCGAAGAACACCTGGATGCACAACATCAAGGTGTTGGTGAAGGCGGGAAATCGATGCACGCTCATCGTGCATCCCGACGATGCGACCGAACTCGGTCTCACCGACGGAGCAAGTGCACGCGTCACAAGCGAAGCTGGTTCGATCGAAGTTCCTGTTGAAATCAGCGACGAAATGATGCGCGGTGTCGTCTCTCTTCCTCATGGCTGGGGCCACGACAAAGCAGGCACGCGTCTCTCAGTTGCCCGTGAACATGCAGGCGTAAATTCAAACCTGCTTGCTCCCGGCCACTTCGTCGACAAGCTTTCCGGCAATCAAGCAGTGAACGGCATTCCCGTCGAGGTCGTTCCCGCCTAGCCTCACCAAGGTGTCCACCTGGATCTTTCTCGGCGTTCTCGCTCTTGCGACCTTCGTCGTGCTGGGTTTCTACGGACTCTCGATCAGCGGCTGGAAAGCGCCCGCTCCGCGCACTGACCTCGCAACACCCGGACACTTCGTGCGCATGCGCGGTGTCGAGAATGAAATCGACCTCGGACGCGGTTGGCGTTCAACCGACGACCCCGACGCTGCGTGGCACCTCTGGTGGATTCCCACAACCACCGAGATTGTCGGGCTCCGAACGAGCGAGCTTCCTCCCCCGCCAGGACCGTTCTATATGGGCCCGGTGTACGGCCGTAGCCCCCTCGACCCTGTTGGGGTTCATCACTTCACTGGCATGCGCATTCTTGGCTATTGCGAAACGAGGCCAAGTCGGGCGCTATGCGATGAATTGCGACCACTGCCCGACGGACTCGATCAGTTCACGGGCGGCACACACTCGGCCACCGATATCACCAACTAAGCGCGCTCACCGTAGAGAACGAACACGCATACACGGTTCGATCTTCGCCGGCTGCAGGAAATACAACAGATTGCAACGGGCTACCTGAATCAAGCCGCACGACTTCGCGTCCACTTGCTATCTCGCGCACGACGAACTGTTCCATCCAACGCTCGTTGTCGTGATGGGCAGATAGGAAGAGCCCAGAGGTTGGATCAAGAATCATGTGCGACCCATGGTTTTGTTCAACACTCCACCGAGGCGATGTCGAACCATCGGAATCGATATCAAACGCAGCGAGAACACCATTTGCGCTGTCGAAACCAACGGCGATCATGCGTCGCTCGTCGATCAATGGCGGATTGGCAACCATTCCATTCGGCAGCCCGCAAATTTCTGTGAGTGAAACGGCAGCAGTTTCGAGATCGACGCGAACCAGATGCAGCGGAGCCGGCGAGATTCCTTGACCCCGAAACGTTCCGACGTAGTTCTCACTTCCGCCGCCGTTATCGAGAAACCACCCTGCGCCAAGAGCAAGAACTGCGTCCCATCCGTAGGTTTGACCTTCGATGGTGCGATACCGAGGTGCGAAGGTTGCATCAAGCTCAAGCGAAGTGCCATTCCACTCGACTCGGAACAGCGAATGATCGCCTACGACATAGACCGTGTTGCCATCGGCCGATAGACGAGCGATTGATGGCTCGGAGAGTTGGACACGAGAAACAATTTCAAGAGTCGTCGGGGAAAGAACCAGAACCTCGCAGTTGTCTGCCACGAACGATGCATCAGCGCCCGGAAGTCGACCGCCAAAATCTTTGGTGACGATATGGCCGTCGGGAAGAACAACAAACGAGTTGTACGGACGGTCCCGCGGCAGTTCCACCGAAACCTCAACCTCGAGGCGCGTGTTCAGTCGGTGTGCGTGGTTCCCAAAGACAACGATGAGCGAACCATCGGCATGCGCAGCAATACCTCCCGGCCACGCCGAACCACCCGGCAGTTCGTCAACTCGGCTCAGCGTTTCCAAGGTGGTGGGGTTGATGCGTTCCACCCAACTTGTCTGGATGAAACTTTCGCCGCCCACACTGTGGCCGTGGAGAAAGACCTCTCCCGAATCGCGACGAACCACCATCGTGGCTCCGTGGGCATCGCGCGAAACAACACGAGGATCGCCAGTCTCAACTCCAGCGAATGCACCTGCAGCCACCTGCTGACGCAGTGGTCCCGCATCTTCTGCTGGCCAGGAACTCGGCCAGTAACCGGAACTGGGAAACGCCTGACTCACTGACGGGCCATACCAGCACGTTGAGATGCCGCCGCATCATCAGCAGATTCAGGTTTGCGAGACTTTGCGAGTTCGATATCGACGCGGTGAAGGGTTCCCTCGAACGCGAACGCGTCGGAATAGCGACGACTCACTGGCAAACCATGGTCGAAGCCGATGCTTGATCCCATGCTCGAGATAACGCGCATCACAAAGGGGAACTCGACGGTGCCACATTCGACATCATCGATCACGACTGACGCGTGACCACCCTTCCCCGTGCGTTCGAATCGAACACCCACTACCGAAGCACCAACTGGCACCTCGCGGTCTGATTCGACTTCGAAGTGGTCACCAAAGACGTTGTAATCAAACACGAGGCGTTCGTTCTGAACGAACAGGGTGAGGCCGCTATTGCCGTTGCCGAGTGCGTACAAGACGCCGCCTTGGCCGGCTTCACGGTCGATGGTCGCACTGAGAGTCCACCCTCGACCACCAATCGCCGCGGAACTCTGTGACGGCAGCGGAGCCATGGGTGGGAAATAGGAATAGCGACGGTCGGGGCGGTGGGGCGAATGTTCGCCAAAGCGCGCACCAAACAGTTCGACCCCGCGATCATCGAGGGGAAGAACTCCATAGGTTTCGGCCTCGATCCACCACTGTTCGATCATCTGGGCAAGACGTTCGGGCTCAACCGCAGCCAAGTCGTTGCACTCGGAAGCATCGACGTTCAGGTTGTAGAGCTCCCACACGTCGTCATCGAATGAAAGGCCAGGCGTATGTCGCGTGACGGCTTTCCAACCTGCGTCGTACATCGCACGATGACCGAACATCTCGAAGTACTGGACATCGTGGTTCGTTGGTGCGTCGGTATTCGTGAAGGCATAGGTCATTGACTCACCGGCAATTGGGAACTGTTCAACACCTCGGTAGACCGCAGGTGCCTCGATGCCGATGATGTCGTAAATGGTTGGCGCAACATCGGTGACGTAATGGAACTGATCGCGAATCGCGCCGCCATCGGCAATACCTGCAGGCCAATGCATCACAAACGGAACATGCACCCCACCTTCGTGAGTGTTTTGCTTGTACCAGCGAAACGGCGTATTTCCTGCTTGCGCCCAGCCCCACGGATAGTTCGCATGCGAATCGGGGCCACCAATTTCTGGAATGCGATCGACAGCTTCATCGGGAGTTTCGATCATGAAGTTGAAGAACTTCATTTCATGCAGAACGCCGAACGGCCCGCCCTCTTGACTTGCTCCGTTGTCGGCCATGACTACGAAGACGGTGTTGTCCAACTTCCCGAGCGCATCGAGTTCATCGACCAAGCGGCCAATTTGCGCGTCGGTATGTTCGAGGAATGCACCGAATGCTTCTTGCAATGCAAGTGCGAGTTTCTTCTGGTTCTCGGGGAGCGAGTCCCAAGGTTCAACACCCGGGTTACGCGGTGCCAGTTGGGTGTCAGCGGGAACCAGACCGAGTTCAATCTGCTTTGCGAACCAGCGCTCGCGCGCAACATCCCAGCCTTCGTCGTACTTGCCACGATGGCGAGCGAGATACTCATCGGGCGCCTGATGCGGAGCATGGGTGGCGCCAAAAGCGAGATAGGTGAAGAAGGGGCGATCTGGTCGAATCGAGACGGTGTCGTGAATGAACTCGATCGCCTTGTCGACCAGATCTTCACTGAGGTGATATCCCTCGGCCGCAGTTGCTGGCGGGTCGACTCGGTGGTTGTCGTAGACGAGATCAGGCGCGAACTGATCGGTTTCGCCATCGAGGAATCCGTAGAACCGATCGAAACCGCGTTGCAATGGCCATGCGTCGTAGGGACCGGCAGCGGAGGCTTCGTCCATGGGACACAAGTGCCACTTCCCGAGCGCAAAGGTTGTGTAGCCAACCTCACGCAAAACCTCGCCCATCGTGGTTGCATTTTCAGAAATGCGGCCGGTCATGTGCGGATAGCCCGTGTTGAAGTTTGCGATACTGCGCATTCCGACGGTGTGGTGGTTGCGACCTGTCAGTAGTGCTGCTCGAGTCGGCGAGCACAGCGGTGTCACATGGAAGTTGGAAAAGCGCAGACCATTGCCCGCCAACTTGTCGATGTTCGGCGTAACCATGTCGGAGCCAAAGCAGTTGAGGTGAGAGAAACCGAGATCATCAAAAAGAACGACGACAACGTTGGGAGCATCGTCACCAGGGTGCTTGGCCGGTGGCCACCACGGAGTCGACTCAGCGTGAGTGCGACCAATCTCGCCGCCATAGTTCGCATTCAATGACATCACTTGGCTCCGTTCAATGGCAGCATCGACGGAGTATCGCCGCGCTGTTGCGACTCGTTGCGGTGCTGGGCCCGGGCATGGGTCACCTCGTGGGTGAGAATCCAGAACGAATTACTCCGGACAGCATCGACAACATTGCCAGCGACAACCGCTGGATCAATCGCCTTCGTCTTCATGAACGATTCAAGCATTTCGATCGGGACATGATCGGGCTTGGGAAGGCCGAGATGGGCAGGAGCATTGCGGGTCGATTCAAAGATCTTCGTATCGACAAGTTCGGGGCAAAGGCATGAGACACCAACACCTGTTCCAGCCAGCTCCATCACCAACGTTTCCGACAGACCAACTACCCCGTATTTCGCTGCGTGATACGCGCCGAGCATCGGAGTTGCGCAAAGTCCAGCTTCAGACGCCGTGTTGACGATGTGGCCTTCACCTTGTTCAACCATCAGCGACGTGAATGCCTCAACGCCATAGGCGACACCCAGAAGGTCAACACCAATTACCCACTCCCACGCCGCCGGCTTTGTCTTCCAGGTTGGCTTGCCAGTTCCACCGACTCCGGCATTGTTGAAGAGCAGATGCACAGCGCCGTAACTCTCCACTGCGAAATCACGAAGGGCCGCAACCTGCGCCGCGTCGGAAACATCCAACACAAAGGGAGCGACTGCAGCGCCATCGGCTTGTAAGCGCGCAACCTGTTCGTTGAGAAGAGGGGCTTCGATATCGGCCATCACAACCGACATGCCTTCGGCAATGAATCGTTCTGCAGCGGCGAGGCCGATGCCCGACGCAGCGCCGGTAACGACTGCGACTTTGCCTTGGAGTTCCATGTTCATGCCCCTCAAAGTTCGCCAACGGGTATGTTGGCGGAGATGGTTGTGTCAATAACATTGACACGACTGACGCTACCGAAGATCCCGGAGGCCTGCCATGACTGACACCACCACTCGCCGAGTCGCGCTTGTTGCCGATGCTCGCCACTACGTGGGCCCAGAGATGTCCCGCATGCTTGCTCGTCGCGGCCACGATCTCGTCCTCGGCGACCCTGATCCGGAACTCGTCGTTGAACTCGAGGGTCTCGGCGCAACAGTTGTCGCAGTTGAGAAGGTGTCGAATATCGCCAAGCCTGAGAACTCGCAGAAGCTCGTCGACGCAGCGCTCTCAAGCTTCGGGCACTTCGATGCAGCCGTCGCTGCGTCCGGCCAAATCATTCCTGGTTCGTTCCTCGAATCCACGATTGATCAGTACCAGAAAATCGTCGACGGCTGTCTCTATGCGCCGTATCACTTCCTCAAGGCCGTCATCCCGCCACTGGTCGCACAAGGTTCGGGTCAGGTCCTCGTGATTACGAGTGCAGCGGGCGCACGCCCAACCCCCGGCGCCTCGTTGTATTCATCGGTTCGTGCCGGGGCAACGATGCTCACTCGCAATGTCGCTGGTGAAGTTGCTCGTAAGAACGTTCAGGTCAATGCCGTTGGCACCAACTTCATGGACTTCCCCGAATTCCTCGAAGCCACCGGAGCGAAAGACCCCGCCGTGCGCGAAATGTTCGAAAAGCAGGTACCGATGCGCCGACTCGGTCGCATGGATGAGTTCGCTGCGTTCTGCGCGCCGTTCCTCGACGGAACGAGCACGTTCACAACCGGCCAGTACGTGTCTTATGCCGGCGGCTGGGTCTGAACCACCGAACCACCGTTTCCACACCAGTGACACGACACCTCTTCGATTGATTCGGAGAGAATCTCTTCGTTCTCAACCTCAAGATCTCCGCCCACCGTGTAGTGGTGGAACGCACGGGTGCGTTTGGTGGAGACAACGTCGAAACGAGTGAGATTTCCGCAAGCGGTGCAGCGATAACGGGTAGTGGACACGCAGGGAGACTAGCGAGGCTCAGACGACCTCCTTGCATACGAACGCACGTTCGATCAGACTGCACGGGTGCGCTCCCCCGCCCCAGATCCGTTGCAGTTGTCGCTCGATGATCTCGGAACGCCCCTTTCGCAGGTCACGTTCTGTGTCATCGATCTCGAAACCACTGGCGGATCAGCTGCATCTTGCGGCATCACCGAGATTGGGGCAGTGAAACTCCGGGGCGGTGAATGCATCGGAACGTTTCAGACACTTGTGAATCCAGGTTGCGCGATTCCTCCCGAGATCACGGTGCTCACCGGCATTACTCATTCGATGGTGATGCCCGCCCCGCGTATCGAAGCGGTGCTGCCCTCGTTGCTTGAATTCATCGGCGATGCAGTCATCGTCGGACACAACATCCGATTCGATCTGTCATTCGTGCAAGCCGCTCTTGAACGCGACCAACGACCGAAACTGACCAATCGCGCCGTCGACACCGTCGCACTTGCTCGACGACTCGTCCGCAACGAAGTTCCGAACTGCAAACTCGGCACTCTTGCTCAGCACCTGCGGCTCAATCACAAACCATCGCACCGCGCGCTTGACGACGCACTAGCCACCGGCGATCTACTGCATCTGCTCATCGAGCGCGCCGGTGGTCTCGGTGTCACCGGTCTTGATGATCTTCTCTCATTGCCCAAGATGGCAGGTCACGCCAGCGCGCAGAAACTTCGTCTCACCGATTCCCTGCCTCGCTCCCCCGGCGTCTATCTCTTTCGCAACGCTCGAGGCGATGTGCTTTACGTCGGCAAGGCCACCAATCTCCGTGCCCGAGTGCGCTCGTACTTCTCTGGTGACGACCGTCGAAAGATCGGTTCACTACTCAGAGAGACAGCGCATATCGACCACGTCGTTCATCCCCATCCGTTGTCAGCCGCAGTGCACGAGATTCGTCTCATCCATCAGTACATGCCGGGTTACAACCGCCAACTCAAAGACTGGGGCCGCTACGTCTACGTGAAACTCACGCTCGCAGAGACATTCCCTCGATTGTCGATTGTGAAAGACGTGAAAGACGACGGCGCGTTGTATCTCGGACCTCTTTCATCGCGGTCATCAGCACAGCGAGTCGTCGATGCCGTTCAAACCTCGGTTCCACTGCGTCGATGTTCAGGTCGAATCGGCAAGCGAGCGCTTCGAGATGCTCCGTGCACGGCTGCACAACTTGGCGTGTCGATGTGTCCGTGTGCCGGCGGGGTCGATCCCGACGAGTACCAACTCGTCGTTGAGCGAGCAGTTCGTGGGTTAACGATCGAACCCGACCTCCTCCTACAACCGCTCACGGAAAAGATCACTTCGCTCGCAACGGAAGAGCGATTCGAAGAAGCGGCCGACGTTCGCGACCGAGCAAGCGCATTAGCCGGGGCCATCAACCGTCAGCGCAGATTTGATCAACTCCGTCGGGCCGGCCACATCCACATTGATCTCGGCCCCCTCGGCGGTGTCGCACTCGACCATGGCCGTCTGCAATCAGCTTGGGGCGAAGGGGAATTGCCGAACCTAGGTCTTCCCGTAACAACAACGGAACAGAACGTCGATAACAGTGGCCCCATCGCTCCGCTCCATCGGGAACTCGCCGATGAACTCGGCTGCATCGCCTCATGGCTCGACAAAAACGCGCCCGATCTCACCCTTGATCATTGCGATGGCGTGTTGGCCTCGACTCTTCCCGCGCTTCGCTCGTTTCGCCCGCGAAAGGGCTTGGCCGTCGACGACAGCGACTTCGTTACTTCGTCGCGTCGTTCGCGGCGCTGATCAATCGATCAAGCACAGTCGCTGCGGCACCCGAGTCGATCGATGCTTGCGCATTGACGACACCGGTGGCGATGTCATCAACGACACCAGCAACAAAGAGACCGGCTGCAGCATTGAGACACACGATGTCGCGATATGCGCCCTGCTCGCCGGCGAAGACCCGCCGGGCAATAGCAGCGTTTACTTCTGGGCTACCACCGGCGAGAGCATCAGCCGACACGAGCGCAATGCCAACTTCGCGTGGGTCGAAGGTGGAAGTCGTGACGTCGCCATCACGTAGTTCATGCACCGTGGTGGTCGTCGTTGTCGTGAACTCGTCCATGCCATCGTCACCGGTGACCACAAGTGCGCGCGGAGCTCCCCGTTTCTGAAGCACGCCTACAACGATTGGTGCGATAGTCGCATCACTCACACCGATGACCTGGCGCTGCACTCGTGCGGGGTGTGAAAGCGGACCAAGAAAGTTGAACACCGTCGGCACGCCAAGTTGTGTGCGCACTGGGCCAGCGTGTCGCATCGCCGGATGGAATGAACGAGCGAAACAAAAACCAATCCCCGCCTCGGCCACACAATGCGCGACTCCGGGGCCATCGAGTTCAAGCGGCACACCAAGCATCTCGAGCAGATCGAATGATCCCGAGGTTGACGACGCCTTGCGGTTGCCGTGCTTCACCACGCGAGCACCTGCGCCAGCCGCGACGAAACTCGCCATCGTCGAGACATTCAATGCATGTGCGCGTCGACTTGGCGCTCCGCCGGTTCCAACGATGTCAATGGCATCGGGCCCAGACGGGAGTTCGATGGGTGCGGCAGATTCGAGCATCGCGTCGACCATGGCCGACACTTCGGTGATCGATTCTCCCTTCATGCGAAGCGCAATCAGGAACGCAGCGATCTGAGCATCGGTGGCCTCGCCAGCGAGGATTTCGCGCAGAGCCTCCGAGGCTTGGTCCGCAGAGAGATCAGTGCCGGCGATAAGCGTCGAAAGAACTACCGGCCACTCCATGGTCAGGCCGTCCGACGACGTTGACGGATCATCCGACGCCGTTCGCGCTCAGTAGCGCCGCCCCATACGCCGTCCTTCTCACGAACGGCCAAGGCGTGCTCGAGGCAGGCTTCGCGGACATCACACTGACCGCAGACGATCTTCGCCGGCATGGCGTCGTCATCGTCTTCGGGGTCAGGAAAGAAGATCTCGGGGTCGATACCCGTGCAGGCGGCCAAGGAATGCCAAGTGTGGTTCATAGGTGCAGAACGGCTCCTGCGGAGCGGGCGAATAGGGAAAGAGGAGTATTGACCCCCTCTGCCCGATGACACAAACCGAATTCGGACTGGCTCACGGCCGCCGTTTCCGCAGGTCAGGCGATCAGGCGTTCTGAGTTGGTCCGTTCTAGGCTCGCAACGATGATCTCTAACGCCTTCAACCGTTCCGATGCCCTTCGCCGCTTGGAATCCACCGACTTTGATGTCGTCGTCATCGGCGGCGGCATCACCGGCGTCGGATGCGCACTTGATGCCGCATCGAGGGGGCTTCGGGTCGCCCTCATCGAGCGCGATGACTTCGCCTCTGGAACATCGTCGAAGTCATCGAAGCTCGTGCACGGCGGAATCCGCTATCTCCAACAGGGCGATGTTCGCCTCGTCTATGAAGCACTCGCAGAGCGCCAGATTCTGCGCCGCAACGCTCCCCATCTCGTCAAGGTGCTTCCGTTCTTGATCCCGATCTTCTCGTCCAAGGGCGTCGTGAACCGCAAGCTCGCCCGGGCCATGGGCACCGCTATGTGGATGTACGACCTCACCGGCGGTCTTCGTATTGGGAAGATGCATAAGCGAGTTTCAAAAAAGCAAGCACTCGAGTGGTTCCCCACCCTCCCGGCCGACAAGTTGATGCCTTCGTATCTCTACTACGACGCTGAGGCTGACGATGCTCGTTTGGTTGTGACTGTTGCCCGCACCGCGGCACTGCGATTCGGAGCGACGCTGGTCAACCGAACCGAGGTTGTTGATCTCCAGAAAGACTCGAACGGCAACGTCAATGGAGTCGTCGTCAAGGCTGATGGTCGAACCTTCACCGTTTCGACCAAAGCCGTCGTGAATGCCGCCGGCGTTTGGTCTGACGATGTTCGTGCTCTTGATGAGGCCGAGCACCCACGTTCGATTCGACCGGCTAAGGGCGTGCACATCACGGTTGCGTGGTCGAAGGTTCGCAATACCGTTGCTGCTGTCATCCCTGTTCCTGGCGATAAGCGATCAGTGTTCGTCGTGCCCTGGGGCCAGTTCACTTTCGTCGGCACAACCGACACCGATTACACCGGACCGGTCGACGATCCCCAGTGCAACGAGGACGACGTCGAGTACTTGCTGCGAGCCCTCAACGGTTCGATCACCGAAACCGTGACGACTGACGACATTCTCGGAACCTGGGCAGGCCTTCGACCTCTTGTCGCCGATCCCGAAGCATCAGGCCGCACCGCCGACCTTTCCCGTCGCCACAAGGTGCGTCGTTCCGATTCCGGCGTTGTCACAATTACCGGCGGGAAACTCACGACGTACCGAGAAATGGCCGCCGACACGATCGACGAAGTTCTCTCCGAAGTTCTTGATGCCGATCGCATCACTCGATTCCGACGCCGTAGCAAGACAAAGCACATCAAGATCCACGGTGCTAACGGCTACGAGGAACTTGTTGATTCGGCTGACACGATCTCGCCTCTTGGCGGCGATCAGGTGCGTCGCCTCGCCGATCGATACGGCTCAGATGCGACGACAGTGCTTGCGATTGCCGAATCCGACCAATTGCTGGCCGAACCTCTTGTACCTGGACTGCACTATCTGCGCGCCGAAGCAATCTTTGCGGTGCGTTATGAAATGGCCACGACAGTCGACGACATTCTCAGCCGACGTACACGTGCCCGACTTGAGACTCGCGATGCTTCCGCCGATGCCGCTGCTGCGGTCGCTGCGCTCCTTGCACCCGAACTTGGCTGGGACGAGGCAGAACAAGCTCGACAGGTAGCTGATTACCGAGCACGTATCGACGAAGAGCTTGAAGCGATCGTCCACTGATGCCAGCACACCCAACACCGCCCATCGATCTCGACGCTGCGAACACGAAGGCCCACTTCGACACCAACCTCGTCTCCGTTACCGAGGAATTGGTCGCACAGTTACGCGCCACAGGCGCCGAGGTTGACCTGGCTCATTCAAATCGTGTTGAGGCCAGTCGCGATTGGTGGCCGCTCATCATGACTCGGGCGTCAAGCGCCCAGATCGGCCAAATCGCATCGGTCGTCGTTTCGCCGACTACAACCGAACAGGTCGCTGCCGTTCTGCGCCTGTGCAACGAGAACAGCATTCCCGTCACTGCCGCCGCTGGCCGAAGCGGAGTTGTCGGTGGATCAATCCCGCTTTTCGGCGGAGTTCTCCTTGACCTTTGTGGACTCTCGGGCATTCATTCGGTCGACACCAATTCCGGAATCGTCGACGTTGGCGCCGGAATGTTCGGCGACGTGTTCGAAGATGAACTGCAATCGGAATACGGACTCACTGTCGGCCATTGGCCTCAGTCGATCGCACTTTCAACAGTCGGCGGATGGCTTGCCTGTCGCGGCGCCGGTCAACTTTCCAACCGCTACGGCAAGATCGAAGACATCGTCATCGGCCTTGATGTTGTTCTTGCCGACGGGACGATCGTTCACACCGGCGGACACGCACGGCAGTCAGCCGGGCCCGACCTCACGCAACTCTTTGTGGGTTCCGAAGGAACCCTCGGCATCATCACCGGCGCTCGACTGCGGGCTCGTTCGGTGGCCACTGCGAATCACAGCAGCGCGTGGGCGTTTCCTTCGTTCGAAGCCGGTGCAGATGCGTGCCGCAGGATCATTCAACGCGGCCTCGCTCCAGCTGCCCTGCGTCTCTACGATGCTGCCGAGGCCGACCGCAACTGGGGAACGGGCGACATCGCTGTACTACTGGCCTTTGACGAAGGCGACCAGGCAACTGTCGACGCGACAACGACCATCACAGCAGAAGAGTGTGCGAAGAGTGCGCCACTCGATTCCGAACTCGTCACGAAATGGTTTGGCCACCGCAACGACGTGAGCGCTCTTGAAGCGTTGATCTCACGCGGTTACATGGTCGACACATTGGAACTCACAGTCTCATGGACAGATCTGCCAGTGCTCTACACCACGGTGCGAGATGCGATCGCAGCAACTCCGGGCATCATCTCTTCGACGGCACATCTTTCGCATTCCTATTCCGACGGAGCCTGTTTGTATTTCACCTTCGCAGGTAAGGCCGCGGCCGAAGGCCCCGACGCAATCGAAGAGATGTACATGTCCGCATGGAACGCTGGAACCACCACAGCCCTCGCACACGGCGGTTCGCTTAGCCACCATCACGGGGTTGGACTCAATCGAGCCCGATTCATGAGCGCGTCGCAGGGTGAAGGTGCGACCTCGGTCTTGCACGCCATGAAGAAGGCGCTTGACCCGAACGGCATTCTCAATCCGGGCAAGCTCGGGATGCCGACTGCATTCGGTGATCTGCCCGACCGATTTGGGAGTGAGCACTAGATGGGCGCCTTCGATCGTCGGAGCATCCTCGTCGGAGCATTCAACGGATTGTTCTTTGCGCTTCCCGCAGCGATTCTGCAACGCACCGTTTTCTCAGGCACCGCTCTCGCCGGTGTGATGTTGGCAATCGTGTTCTTCGCCGGTGCGCTTGCTGGTTATGCGGCAGCTCGACCGCTTCCGCCGCACGCCCTCCCCCACGGTGCTGCCGCAGGCGTTGTCACATTCTGTGGCGCCGAAATTGTGTACCTGATTGCAACCCGAAACTTTTCCGAACCTCTAGGCCTGTTGATCGGCATCATTCTGTTTGCGCTGATCTTCGCCTCACTCGGAACAATCGGCGCGATGGTCGCCGTCTCACGTGGAGCAAGAACAAGATGAGCCTTCTCGTCGTCGACATCGGCACCTCTGGAGTTCGTTCGGCAATTGTTCGTCCCGACGCAACCATCGCCGTTGAGCACCGCCAAGAGGTTCTACCCGACACGCCCGCGCCCGGACTCGTCGAGTTCGACGCAACTCGCATGGCTGCAGCGGCCCTCGCCACTGCTCGGGCTGCGCTCGCTGAGGTTGGTCAGGTCGACGGCGTCGGCATCGCCACACAACGCGCGTCAACCATCGTTTGGGATCGAGCGACTGGTGAACCAGTGGCCCCCGCACTCGGATGGCAGGACCTCCGCACTCTTGGCGACTGTCTTGTGCTGCAGGCAGAAGGGCTGCGCTTCGCCCCGAACCAATCAGCAACCAAGATCAAGCATCTGCTCGACAACGCCGATCCTGATCGCCGTCGAGACCTGTGCGTCGGCACCGTTGATTCGTGGATCATTTGGACGCTCACCGAAGGTGCGGTGAATGTCACCGATGCGTCGAACGCCGCAGTAACGGGCTTGTTCTCGATTGAAACGCTCGATTGGGACGACGCCCTGCTGGCGAAGCTCAACATTTCCCGATCGGCAATGCCGACGATCGTCGATTCAAGCGGCCCGATTGCACCCGCAACAGCACTGAATGGTTCGCCGATGATCTGCGGTGTCGCTGGCGACCAACAAGCCTCGCTTATTGGTCAAGGTTGTGTGCGTCCTGGCCCAGCAAAGATCACATTCGGCACCGGGGGCATGCTCGATCTCGTTGTGGGCCCTGACCGCCCTGCATCTGCCGTTCGTAGCTCATCAGGAACCTTCCCCATCGTTGCCTGGAAACGTGGAAGCGAAACCATGTGGGGCCTTGAGGCAATCATGCTTTCGGCAGGAACAAACGTTGAGTGGCTGCGCGACGACCTTGGAATCATCGATTCAGTGGCCGCATCACACGACATTGCACAGCAGTGCGCCGATACCGAAGGCGTTGTCTATGTTCCCGCACTTCTCGGCCTCGGAACTCCTAACTGGGATTACGGCGCACGCGGAACCTTGCTCGGCATTACGCGCGGTACTGCTCGTCCGCACATTGTTCGAGCTGTCCTTGAAGGAGTCGCTCAACGCGGCGCCGACCTTGTCGACGCCGCCGAGGCCACAACTGGCCTCACCATTCCTTCTCTTCGGATTGACGGAGGAATGAGCGCAAACCCGACATTCACTCAGGCGCTCGCCAATGCAACGCAGCGCACCGTCGAAATCTCGCCAGTACTTGAGGCCACGACTCTCGGTGCAGCCTTCCTCGCCGGACTTTCGGTCGGCACGTGGGGTGGACTCGACGACATCGCAGCAACGTGGAAACCTTTGCGAGTCGTTGAACCCGCGGGTGATGCAAACCGCGAACGGTGGGCATCAGCAATCGAACGCGCAAGTGGTTGGCATGCCGACCTTTCAACATTCGACTTCTAGGTTGGTGCACCAATGAACCGCACACCGGTCGCCAAATTCTTCGGCATCGCCCTGTTCGCACTTGTTGCGCTTGCCGCCACATCCTGCGGAACGAATTCAACATCGTCATCAGGTGAGAACCCACCAGCGATCGCTGCGACGATCCACATCGCAGACGGAAAGTTTGAACCACGAGAAATTGAAATCGAAGTGGGTGGATCAGTCATGTGGATCAACGACGATGTCGCCTCCCACGACTTGAAGTTTGTGGCACCTAACAAACTCCACTCCGGCGCCATCAAGCCGTCGGGTTCGTGGAGTCAAACCTTCACTTCGGCGGGAAACTACGACTATTACTGCGATTTCCATAACTCCATGAAGGGCTCTGTGGTCGTTCGCCCCGCACCGTGACAGACTGACCGGGCGATGGTGAGCCGGTTGGGTGACCGCGGGCCGGCTTGACCGGTTCGAGGAAAGTCGGGGCTCCAAAGGGCAAGGTGCTGGCTTACAACCAGTCGGAGTGATCCGCAGGAAAGTGCAACAGAAAGCAAACCGCCGATGGCCCGGGCAACCGGGAACAGGCAAGGGTGAAACGGTGCGGTAAGAGCGCACCAGCATCCGAAGCGATTCGGATGGCTATGTAAACCCCACCTGGAGCAAGGCCGAGCGTCGGGATTGGCTGCCCGTCAGTTGTTTCGAAAGAGGCAACACCCGCTGGTAGGCCGCACAGATGGATGGTCACACAGGCGCCGGGAGGCGCTGGACAAAACCCCGCTTACAGACCGACTCACCATCGCACCCAAAACAGGTAGACGATCTCCGCCCAAGAGGGCCCTTGTCCGCGATCTGTCCGCAGCCAGGAACAGTTCGCCGAACTAGGACCGATCTTCGCCGGATGGTTCGGGCCCATCTGATTCGGTGGCTGTGCCCCGGTACGGGCAATGGCGACATCCAGAACTACAGCAGTGACCTCTCTCAAGGAGGGCGATCTCTGTCAACACCAACAGTCTCGTGTCGGGATCGAAGTACCAACCTTTGCCATCAGCGAGCGCATCGGCGTGCACTGAGTCCCAACGGTTCACGACCCAAGTCTCGCAGATTCATCCCACCACCCTTCACCAGCCGAGATTCAGAACCCCATCAGCGAGAGAGAGCGTTTCGAGCTTCGACTTCGACCTTCTGCGATGCAGGAACCGCCACCTGTGCGCCACGTGCATCCTGCACCCCAATGATCCCCCACGTGTTCGTTGCGTAATCGACCCACGGGTAAAAACCCATACCGCCGTTTCCGCTCACAACAACAGTGCCGCCGAATTCGTTGACCACATCAGGCCAGCCGCCCAGTCCATATCGCGGGATCTTTGTTATCCCGACTGAAAAGTCATTCGTGGTGTCGTAGGCAGAAACCTGATTCGAGATGAGCGCATCAACGGCTTCCACGCTTAGTGCTCGTGTTCCGTTGACCATCCCCTGATTCAAAATCATCTGCAGAAATTTGCCGTAGTCGTCGATCGTCACTCGCACGCCAAATGCCGCATTCGCCATTGACGGCGCTCCCGGCCATGTGGTCGCGTTCATTTGCAGTGGACCAGTGATCCGTTGGTTCACAATCGTTGCGAAGTCGGCACCGCCGAGCACTTCAACGAGACGACCGATGACAAGGAAGTCAGAGTTGCCGTAGGAAAACTTCGACCCCGCCGGAAACTGGCGGGCAGAGGATGCAATCACCTTCACACATGCGCTCAACGACATTCCTCCGGACTGACACTTGTTGTCGCGAACACCGGAGGTATGGCTCAACAGTTGTCGAGGTGTCAACGGTGGCGTGTCGTTCGAAAACTCCGGGAGCCATTTCGCAACGTTGTCATCAAGGCCAACGACACCTTGGTCAACGAACGTCATAAACGTCGCGGCTGTAAGCCACTTTGTCGATGAAGCCACCGACAACGGCGTTGAACCACGAACCGCACCAATCGATTTTTCATGGATCACCGATCCATCGGCACGCCCGATGCGCACCATGCCGCCAGAAAGCCCCGCCGATGCCACTCGTTCGGTCATCAGTACGTCGGTTTGATCGAATGCCGTTGCCGCATAGACCTTCAGCGAGGTTGTCGTCATGGGCAGGGCGGTTGTTGTTGTCGACTCAATGGCGACAGCACTTGCAGATTCGTTTGCACCGACTGCATCACTGCTTCCACAACTGGCGACAAACAGCGCTGCACATGCGACCACTCCCAATAGCCCGCAGAACGACGCCGTCGTGGATTTCATCCCACGATGGTCCCACGCATTTCGACTAGCCGTGGAGCGGTCCAAAGCTGCTGACCTGATACTTCACCACGTCGGGTGCACCAGCGAGAAGGTCGCCAACGATCGAAGTGAATGCCGCCATGTGTGCAGTCTGAAAATGACCACCCAGAGCAGCCTCGTCATCCCAGTGCTCGGTGATGATGAACGTGTTCGGCTCGCGAACGTCCTCAGAGAACCGGTACACCTGGCAACCGGCTTCAGATTCCGAACCCTCTGACACCGCAATAAATGCCGCAATTGCTTCGTCACGCTTGTCGGCACGGACGGGAAGGGTTCCCCGGATCACGATGGTCATTGGATGTCCTTTCAGAGGGTGTTTGCTGCGCTGACGCTAGCGGTCAGCCAACCCTGCTGCCCGAAGATGCGCGATGTCGTTGAACCCGTGCATTGCTCGGAGACCGCCGCCGACGGCAACTGACGTGATCGATGCGGTTGCCACCCATAAACGCCAAGACACAAGATCATCGACACCCAGTGCCCAGCACACTGCCGCCTTGATCGGCGACACGTGCGTAACCACGACCGTGGTCAGATCACTATCTTCGGCAAGGGCTAAGTCGTCCATTGCTTCAGAGACACGCTGTCCCAGTTCCCGAAGCGATTCTCCGCCAGGAGGAGAGAAATCAGCGTCGGTGCGCCACTGTTTCCAGATCTCGGGTTCGACCGAAGAAAGCGGAACTCCGTCGAAGTCGCCATAATCCAGTTCGATCCATCGATCGTCCACGACTGGCTCGATACCAAATGCCTCGGCGGTTTGTCGCGTGCGTAACAGCGGACTCGTGATCAACCGATCCACCGGACCGATCGTCGCAGCAAGTGCGGCGGCCTGATCCCGACCAAGGTCGTCGAGCGGCGGATCAATTCGGCCAAGCAACAGACCCGACGCATTGTGTTCGGTGCGACCGTGACGAACGATATGGAGCATGACGTGACCTAACAGGTTGGAGGTTTGGGTACCGAACGAGAGAGCTGCCCTGTGCGAAAGAATCGGTCGCGAATTTGAGGATTCGAAAAATCAAACGCACGCCATGCCCACACGAGACATCCAAGACCGACGAACTCGAACAACAACGTGACTGCAATCGGATGACCAAGTTCCGGCAGCCCTTCGGTTCCAAAATCGAGTCCAAAGAATGGCCACCAGAACACTTCGGGTCGGGCCCAGATGCCATCAAGGACAAGATGCATCATCATGCCGATCGGGATACCGATCCATCGGCGACGCACGAGGCGACGCTTCTGTGTTGCCAGCATCAAGATGCCCAGAAGCGCAACGGGAGCAAGTAGCGAATGCAGCACACGCGGACCACCGAGGAAGAACTCCCCCATGGGAAGAACTGCTCCAAGCATCACCAATCGGTAATCGAGTGCTGGGCTCCGGAACACCCACCACACGAAAACGAAACTGACTCCGGCGAACCAGAGGATCATCGGACGAGCAATCTCCCGCAATCGGGGCAGTATGCGAGTTCATCAGCGGGCATTCGCTTCATGACGTCGACCTCGGCCGCGGCCATAGAGATATGGCAGCCCATACAGGTGGCTCCCTGAAGACGGGCGACACCAATACCGCCCTCTCCCCCACGAATGCGCTCGTATTCAGTAATCAACGTTGCGGGCACCGCATCGACGAGAGCTTGCCGTGCCGCCAAAGTTTCCGCGAGTTCGCTGTCGACAACATTCTCAGATGACGCAAGCGAGGCCTTGACCTGCTCCCGCTCTGCATCGATCGCACCAAGCGCTACAACCGATGCTGCAAGTTGCTCATCGAGCGGTTCGATTCGCTCCATAAGTTCAATCACTTCATCTTCAAGCGTTGATTGCCGACGCTTCAGTGATTCGAGATCGGCCTGAAGGGCCTGAGCTTCCTTCGGCGAGGTCATCGATCCGTCGTAGAGCTGCTTCTCGACGTGTGCTGCTTTTCCTTCAACGGTTGCAATCTCGTCTTCCAGCCGCTTCTGATCGCGAGCCAAACCGTCGCGCTCGGCCTGTGGTTCTGCCACCTCTGCCCGCAGCGCACTTTCTTTACGATCGAGTTCAACCAACGTCTCACGCTCCGGCAAGACCTTGCGACGATGACGCAATTGGTCGGCGGCGGTGTCATTGGCCTGTAGATCCAGGAGCCGCTCAAGATCACTCATGGGCACAGCCTTACGCGTGGGTGCCCTTGCTGTCGCATCGATCAGTTTGGACCGGGAGGGGGCACCGTTGTCGTCGTGGTTGTGGGCCTCGGGCGCTGAGTGGTTGACGTCGTGGATGAACTCGAGGTAGTCGACCTAGGGCGCGTGGTGGTCGTTGTAGACGGCCTCGTGGTCGTTGTCGTGGCCTCTTCAACCTTCGGCTCAGCGCCGTTCAGAATGCCATAGGGGTCACTCGCGCCCGATGCTGGTTTGGGTTCCCTTGTGGGGGCAGCACACCTCGGCCACTCGCCCCGCTTCGGCTTCGCCTCGTCGATGTAGGCCTGGTTGTAGTTGTGCCAGATCGTTGCTGGCCACAAACCACCAAACTGCTCGCGACCACCAAGATTGCCCATGGGCTTGGTACCTTCGGAAGGAATACCCATCCAGACTGCCGTTGTGAGCTGTGGGGTGAAACCCACGAACCACGTGTTTGAGTTGCTCTCAGTGGTTCCGGTCTTCCCTGCAGCAGGCTGGCCATTCAGCTGAGCATTGGTACCGGTGCCGTATTGAACATTGTTGGCAAGAATCTGTGTGGCGAGGCATGCGCTCTGCCAACTCACTCCGCGAGTCGGATTCGCTTCGTGCTCAATCAACACCGTGCCCGTGCGGTCTTCAACACGATCAATGAAATACGAAGGCTCGCGAACTCCACCGTTCGGAATCGCCGAATACGCCGAGGCCATTTCGAGCGGTGTCACATCGAAGACGCCAAGCGGCATTGACTTCGCACGTGGATCGAACTGGCTGCTCACACCAAGTCGCTGCGCGGTGTACATCACGTTTTCGAGACCAACAGTTTGACCAAGACGAACGAACGCTCCGTTCGATGACGACGCCGTCACGCCATTGAGCGTTCCGCCACCACCGGTGATGACATAGGGATTGGGCGTACTGCCGGGGTTTGGCCATGAACCGCCACCGCCGACGGTGTCATCAGGCAACACGCCCTGTTCCAGCGCTGTCAGGAGCACAAAGGTCTTAAAGGTTGAACCGGTCTGACGACCCGGCTCATGTGTGGCGATGTCGTACTTGTAATCGGCGAAGCCGGGCCCGCCGACGAGGGCGCGCACTGCTCCAGTTGCCGACTCAACCGAAACCATTGCGGTCGTGATTCCTTTGGAATCAGCTTCGGCGCGAACGTTTGCCGGAAACGTGTTGTCGTGCGCGTCTTGGGCAGCATTCTGCGCAATCGGGTCGAGCGTTGTGTAGATCTTGAGACCTCCACCAAACACCTGGGCGTAGCGCTCTTCGTAAGTGGCACCAAGACGAGTATCGGCAAGAAGTTGCTGACGCACCTCTTGAACGAAGTAACTCTCTTCTGGAGGTTGTGTAATCCCGCCGCAATCGGTGGGTCGGAAGCCCGCCACAACTCCAGTGCAACGACCAACGGGGAGTGGCATTGCGTCGAACTCGGCAGCCTGCGCACTGGTGATCACGCCGTTGTCCGCCATCCGGTCGAGAGCAAGTTTGCGCTCACTCTTCGCCTTCTTTGGATGCAGGATTGGATCATTGCCCACGGGGTTTGAAATCAACGACGCCAACAGAGCGCTATCGACCAACGTCAGATCAGCAACAGGTTTGCCCCAATAGGTTTCAGCAGCGGCCTGAACTCCGTAGGCGCCATTACCGAAATAGACAGTGTTGAGATACAGCTCGAGGATCTCGTCCTTTGTCACCTGACCTTCGAGGCGAATCGCAAGCGCTGCTTCTTTGGTCTTGCGGTTGAGAACGCGCTCATCGCTCAGCAACGCTTTCTTCACGAGCTGCTGAGTGATTGTTGAACCGCCCTGCTCAACTTCGCCCGATTGAACGTTTTCGACCAAGGCGCGAAACAGACCGCGGAGGTTGATGCCGATGTGTTCGTAGAACTGTGCGTCTTCGACGGAGAGCACAGCATCTTTGATGGTGTCGGGCATCGCCGACAGGGGCACTGGGTCACGATTTTCTGCGGCATGCAGTGTCGCGATTAGCGAGCCATCTGATGCAAACACCTGAGAACGAACCGCATAGTCCTGAAACTGGGAAACGTCGATGGCGCCATCGCCACCCTCGACGGCAGAAGCGACTCGGGCAACCGAGGGAATGAGAATTGCCATCGCCACAGCGACGATGACGCCCCCGCTGAAAATCGCGGCCCCAAACTGAATCAGCTTCTTCATGCCAAGCCCAACAGTACCGGCGACCGACTGGGTCTCTCTGTCAGCCCCTCGGCCAATCGACAGGACGCTTCTCGACAAATGCCCGCATTCCCTCGACCATTTCCGGGCTCATCATCGTTCGATGAAAGAGACCGGTGTCAGACATGGGCAAACGGGCGTTGAGATCCCGTTTAATTGCTGCACGCGCCTCAGGCCCCGTGAGAGAAATCTGCTCGAGAACCCATTCGGTCTGGGCCTCAAGTTCATCATGAGGGACGACTTTGCCGATGAGTCCCATTTGGTCGGCTTCGGTTGCAGAAATCTCCGCAGCAGTAAAGAAGAGGTACCTCGCCTTTGCGATCCCGATGGCTTCGGCGATTCGGGCCGACATAAACGGATCAGGAATCCCGCGCAGGAGTTCTGGAATTCGGAACCGTGCATCTGCCGAAGCAATCACCACATCGCAATGCAACGCGAGATCGAGTCCGCCCGCGTGACACAGGCCATTTATGCGAGCCACCCAGATCTTGCGACAACGTTCAATGTGGCGGAACGGGAAATTGTCGGTGGCGTCCCATTCATTCGCAAGACCCTCGGGATCTTCTGACTTGCCAGCCATATCGCCGCCAGCGGCAAACCACTTGTCGGTTCCGGTAAGGCACACCGAATCGAGTTCGGGCTGCCCATCGGCCCAGATAGCTGCACGCTTGAGCGCCCGATACATGTCCTGAGTGAACGCGTTGCGACGTTCAATGCGGTCAATACGCAAATGAAGTGTTCGACCGCGTACTTCAGAAATGATGAACGCAGAACCAAACTCAGGTGGCACAACCGACGCGACCATCAGATGCCGTAGACCTTGGCTGCAGTCTCGTAGAGAACTTTGCGGATGACATCTTCGGGAAGTCCTCCGAGCAGTTCTTGCGCATATTCGCGTGGACGTGTGGCCGCAGTGCGCGGACCAGGGTGCATGCACGTGGGATGCGGATAGTCGGTCTCGAACATGATGTTGTCGGGAAGCACGTCGATTGCCGCAAGGGCCGACTTCTGTTCAAACCAGAAACAACCGTAGAGCTGACGACGGAAGTATTCGCTCGGAGTGAGTTCGTATTCGGGGTGTTCATCACGAACCCCACCGTTGTTCCACTGCCAATCGAAAGTTTCAAGTGCTCCGGGCAACCAGCCAACACCCGACTCAACCGAAACGAACTTGAGTTCTGGGAATCGATGACACATGCCACCGAAGATGAGATCAGCCATGCAACGCATGTTGTCCATGAAAATCATCGACGACACCTTGGCGAAGTTCGTCATCCAGCCCATGTTGGCGGTGTCTTCGAACAGTGTTCCCATCGAGCCGCCACCAACGTGGAAACTCACCGGCACACCTGCGTCCTGCACCGTCTTCCAAATCGGGTCCCAGTGCTTGCTCGCCAACGGCGGCTGGCCGTAGTCCTGCGGCTGGTTGCAGAAGTTGATGGCCTTGTGGCCCATGTCGAGACAACGCTCGATTTCACTAATTGCCAGATCGAGATCCCAAAACGGAACGGCGGAAATCGGAATCAAACGAGCGGGGTCGGCACTGCACCAGTCGGTGAGAAAATCGTTGTAGGCACGCACGCACTGTGCAACGAGTTCACGATCGCCGAGACGAAGGAAGTACCCGTTGCCGAATCCACCCACGTTGGGATAGAGGATCTGCGCGTCGACACCTTCTTCATCAAGGAACGCCAAACGTGCCTTTGCGTCGAACATTGCGGGATGAATGTCGTCGAACGTCTTCGGCGTACTGATCGGCATGATGCCGTCAAACCCGGCCATTGAGTAGTAACCGGGAGCACCGATTCGTTCGCCGCTCACCATCCACTGATCCACACCATCGACGCGCTCGATATGAGGAACCTTGTCGTGTAGCGACGCCGGAAATGAACGCGTCCATGTGTCTGGCGGTTCGGTGAGATGCGTATCGACGTCGATCACCTTGTAGGTATCGAAAAGATCAGTCATGGTCGAGTTCTCCTAAAACAATTTCCAGCGATGGATACTTAGCGTTCTATGCCCATCGGCCAATCGCCGATGATGCCCTTTTCTTCCAGTTCAGCAAGTTCTGCATCGGAATGCCCAAGCATCCCGCCAAGAATTTCCTTGTTGTGCTGCCCAAGCGTCGGAGCCGGACGACGCACCCAGTGATCAACGCTCCCATATCGGAACGGAAGCGTCGGGGTCGGATGGATTCCGACGACTGAATGATCGACGTCTTCGCAATACCCACGGAAGACATTCTGCGGATGGCCCGAAGACCGTCGATTGTCTCGGGTTTCGGCTGCAGGAACACCAGCGGCCACAAGCGTTGCGACCGCTGCGCTCAACTCTTGCTGCGCGGCCCACTCCCCAATCAACACATCGAGTCGATCATGCTCACGTCGCCGGTCGACAAGAGTTGCCAGCGATGGATCGTCAGCAAGTTCGGGATGACCGATCACTGCTGCAAGGGACTTCCATTGCTCGTCAGTCGCACACGAAACGGCCAACCAATTCTCAAAGCCTTGACATGCGTACAAGTTCTGTGGCGCCGCATAAGGACTGCGGTTGCCTTCTCGCTCAACCCGGAGATTGTGAGCAGTCCATTCGATAACAGGCTCGGCCGCGACGTTGATCGCCGCTTCAAACATCGGAGCCTCAATGAGACAACCCTCACCGGTGCGGTCGCGATGCTGCAAACCGATGAGCGCACCAAATGCAGCGTGCAATCCGCCGTTGGGGTCACACGGTCCACGCTGAATTCGAGGCTGGTCTTCGGGGTGACCAGTCATCCATGCCAAGCCGGTGATCTGTTCCATGGTTTGAGCAAAGCCGGGGCGGTCGCGCCATGGGCCGTCAAGGCCGAACGCAGGCATACGCACCATCACTGCTCGCGGGTTCACACTCTTGATGACATCCCAGTCGAGATCGAATGCTTCAACAACGCGAGGAGTGAAGTTCTCGATGACGATGTCGGCCTTTGCGACGAGTTCAAGAGCAAGCGCTCGACCTTCAGGACGATCAAGGTCAAGGGTGACGTCGTACTTGTTGGTATTGGCCGACAAGAAGAATGCGCTGTACTCCCACCACTGAGGACGGCTGTAGAACATGCCGCCCGCTGTTCGCATGCCATCAATACGCCGGGTTGATTCAACGTGGATGACTTCGGCGCCAAGCGTGGCAAGCATCCCTGCGGCCGTAGGGCCTGCCCACCATGCGGTGAGATCAAGAACGGTGATGCCAGCAAGCGGAAGTGCAACCGAATCGGCAGTTGCCTGCGGCCGCGGCGTTCGAACCGGGATGGCCTCGCCGTTCTCGGCACCTACGGCAGGCGCAGGCTGTGGCGCGCTGCCCGACACTCCGTCGATCAGGTACGGCCGACGCGGCATTGAGAACTCGTCCAATGGATCGCGCAGAAACACACCGCGCTCCTGTGGGTGATCGAGTTCGAGAATGATTTTTCCGTCGGCAACTGGCGCAACGGGAATTCGCAACGCTGCAGCAGCTTCAACGATCTCTGCAGTGGTGTGCTTGGTGGTGTACTCGCGAACCATCGCGTTCCACTCGGCGGCACGAGCGTTGCGAGTCGCAAGCGCGGCGAACTCTGCTGATTCGAGCAGATCGGGACGCTCAATCAGAATGCAGAACGAGTCCCACTGATCACGGGTGTTGGTATTGAAACCAACCCAACCATCGAGCGTTGGTTCAATCGACGGAATCTCAACATTGCGCGGCGGCACTGTGGGGTCGGGCTCGGGTCGTCCGGCAAGCGAGTTGAACAGATCGGAGTAATTCGTTGCAGTCACATTCGCGACTTCAAACACCGAGAGATCGATCAGTTCACCTGTGCCGGTTTCACGCGCACGTCGAACTGCAGCCAACGACGCAACCGCTCCGTAGGCACCGCCGACCCATTCAACGATGCGCCCGCCCATTTGGATGGGTGGAAACTCGCGCACGCCGCGGATGGCAACTGCGCCACTGTCGGCCTGCAACGTGAACTCCGTTGCCGGCCTATCGGCGAACGGCCCGGTGAGTCCGTAGGGAGTTGCGGCAAGCACAACCGTGCCTGGCCATTCACCAGGTGGTGGACCACTCACGATGACAAGGTCGGCAGCAGCACAAAGCTCATCGATGATGGGCTCACCGGCGACTGCCGTAACTGACCGCTGACCATGTCGGAGATAGCGAAACAGCGGCGCATCACTGCTTGTGGGCACGCCCGACCATTGCGCGTGACGCTGCGGGTCGCCCTCGGGTGGTTCCACTCGGGTCACTGTGGCGCCGGAGTCGGCAAACAACTTTGCGCAGTACGCGCCGCTCAGGTTCGTCGAGAGATCGACGACCACGGCGTCTTTGAGCTCCCCTATCTCCCCCATCAGCCTCTGACCGTAGTTCGCCCGCCCACGAGCCGGTACCGTCGGCCCTGTGAAACTCGCCTTTGCCGGAGCCGGCACCATCTCGGTCGTGCACGCCATGGCAGCGGCTGCGGTCGAGGCCGAGATTGTGGCTGTTGCATCCCGCACCAGCGAGCGAGCAACAGAGCGGGCCGGCCAAGTGGGCGCAGCGGTGGTCGCATTTGAGGACCTCCCAGCTGGCGCCGACGCAGTTGTGGTGTGCACGCCACCAGACCGTCATACTGCCGACACCTTGCAGGCCCTTCGAGCACGGGCAGTAGTGCTCGTTGAGAAGCCGCTTGCGACCACCCTTGCCGAAGCTGACGCGATCGTCGATGCCGGTGGCCAGGTCATCTACGCCGAAAACCTCGCCTTCTCCCCTCTTGTTGTGGCCACGAATGAATTAGTGAGAGGCATCGGCGCACCAAACTTCATCGAGATCCGTCAGCTTTCCCCTCGGCCCTCGTGGGGCGAGTTCCTCGACCCCGCCCGAGGCGGCGGCGTCCTGTTCGATCTCGGATCGCACGCCGTCGCGCTTGCATTGCTCCTTGCCGGGGCCGATGCACCGGTGTCGGTTGAAGCAACGATGAGCCATTCTGCAGACATCGACGTCGATGATGCGGCCGAGGTGTTGATCACCTTCGCTTCGGGCATGCGCGCTCGCATTGAAACGAACTGGACCAACCCACATGCGGTGTGGGATATCCAGGTCTCGAGCGATAGCGGCGTTGTGCGCACCGAACTCATGCCCCAGCCGGGCATCGAGCACAACGGTGAGCCTGTCGCCCTTCCGGCCCTCGCTAGCGCTGCTGATCCACATCTCGAGCATTACGGATACATCGACCAAATGTTGACGCTGCGCGATGTTGTCGGTGGAGCACCATCGCCAATCGATGCACGATTTGGCCGCCGAGTTCTTGACGTACTCAGCGCTGCCTATGCCGCTGCGCGCAAGCCCGGCTCAAGCGTGTCGCTCCCATTCTCCGGACCACGAAATCGGACACCTCATCAACTCTGGAGCGATACGGTCGGTCCATGACTGATCTCAACGTTGACGCCATTCTCGCTGAATCCTCTCAACGCGCAGGAGGACGAACCGATCTCGGTGACGGCAGTGAATTCTTCCTTGAAGGTCTTGGCCGATTCATGGATTCGCTCAATGCCGACGCGCAGCTCAACCCCACGGGTGAATTCATCGCCAGCGAACGAGCATTGCTCCACACCGTGAACCGGCTGAACTACACCGCCGACCGCATTGCGTTTCCCGAAATCGCGCAACAGAAGATCGAAAAGCCTGTCTTCATCATCGGCATGCCCCGCACCGGTACGACGATTTTGCACGACATCCTCGCTCAGGACCCGGCCAACCGTGCACCACTCACATGGGAATGCATGTTTCCGTCTCCCCCGCCTCGTGCAGAAACATTTGCGACCGATCCCCGCATCGCGATGTGTGCGGCAACGATGCCTCCGATTGAAGACCAGCAACTCAAAGCAATTCATCCGCTCGGCGCTGAACTCACCCAAGAGTGCGTCACGCTCATGGGCGAATCAATGTGTACGCCGCTCTTTCATAACCAATTCAATGTTTCGAGCTACCAAGACTGGACTGATCGCGATGCTGATTGGTCAAACGTCTACGACTTCCACTTGCAGCAACTGCAGCACATGCAGGCGTTCAACATGCAGGACCGCTGGGTACTGAAGACCGGCGCCCACCTTTGGGGACTCGAACACCTTCTGGCCACGTACCCCGATGCGCGCATCGTGTTCACTCATCGCGATCCAGTGAAGTCAATGACGTCCTATGCCTCACTCACCACCATCGTGCGAAGTGTTGGAAGCGACAATGTCGATCCTCGTGCAGTTGCTGCTGACTGGACTCCGCGACTTCGAGACGTCTTGATGCATGGCGTCAACGTGCGCAAAGCGCAGGACTATCCAGACGCAATCTTCTACGACATGATGTTCCGCGATTTCATTACCGATCAGTTCGGCGTCATCACGCAGATCTACGACGCGCTTGATCTGCCAATGACCGACGAAGCCGCCCGCGGCATGCAGGCGTTCATCGCAGCGAACCCCCCTGGCGTGCACGGAACTCACGATTACCAGCCCGATCAATACGGCATTGATCCTGCGGCGGTGCGCAGCGAATTCCGCGAGTACATCGATCACTTCGACTTGCCGCCGGAGTGACGTCAGCGCTCTGAAAGATCAGAGCATCACGATGACGCGGCCGGTGGTGTTGCGTGAGCCCATCGCTTCCATTGCCGTCGGAAGGTCTTCGAAACTCGGTGCGCTACCAACTACGGCGCGAACGGTTCCCGCCTTTACGAGTTCGACGATGTCAGCCGTGGCCAGTTCGCCCAGTTCTCGCGGCGCAACGTTCCAGCCCATGCCCTGCTTAATCAGCCCGATCATGTCCTCGGATTGATAGTTGAGCAGCACACCGCACAGTTTGAAGTTCCCCATGGTGACCTGTCGTGGAACGATGAACTTCTCGTCAGCCACAATCTTGTTCGATGCGAAACCCATCATGAGATAGGTGCCGTTGTACGCAGTACACGCAAACGAATCGGCCATCACTGCTTCGCCCACATTGTCGAACACGATGTCGACGCCAATGTTGTCGGTGTCGGCGAGCACGATCGCCTTGAAGTCTTCGGTCAAGTAGTCGATCGCAACGTCGGCGCCGAGTTCGCGGCACAGCGCGACCTTCTCCGGCCCACCGGCTGTCGCATACACACGAGCACCAAAGGCTTTCGCAATCTGGATCGCAGCCGAACCAGCACCACCCGCTCCGGCATGAATAAGGACGGTGTCGCCTGCTTTCAGCGAAGCGCGATCAATGAGCCCAAGCCACGCCAGGTGGAAGGGAAAGAACAACGCAGCAGCATCGGGAAGTGGGATCGCTTCATCAATTTCAAATGCCGCGATCGTGGGACAAATGGCGTACTCGGCAAAACCGCCAAATGCCTGCTTCGTGACAGCAGCAACACGCTTGCCCATCCACTCTTCAGCGCCTTCGCCGCATGCGTCGACAACGCCGAACGCTTCCATGCCCGGGCTATAGGGGAATTCGGGCCGCACCATCATGTTGCCGCCGGTAATGCGCTCAAGGTCGTTGAGGTTCAACGGAATGGCTTGCGCCTTCACCCGCACCTCACCGGGACCGGGCTCGGGGATCTCAACCTCATCGAGGCGCAAGACCTCTGTCGGTTGTCCGTATTCGTGAACTCGCCATGCACGCATCGTTGCCATTCGTCCCCCTCGTTTCCGAAGGGAACGCTAGACCAGCCTTCTTGGACATGGACGCGACAAAGTCCACACGAATAGATTTCGAAGTCCGCCCTCACTCGGGAAGCGACTCCATGACGTTCGATCCACTAGGCGATGTTGTCTCAAGCCAGTACGAAGAATGGGTCTACCCCGAACCCATCATGGATTTGCCCGGCTGGATGGCAAACAACTGGCAATGGTTTGACCCGAGCATCGCTCACCGAATGTTTTGGCCCGACCGCAATGAGGCGTCTGACCTTGACATCCTTATTGCCGGATGCGGAACCAATCAGGCCGCAGTCTTTGCCTATTCAAACCCCGATGCGAAGGTCGTGGCGATTGATGTCAGCCAGTCCTCACTTGACCATCACCAGTGTTTAAAGAACACCTACAGCCTGACGAACCTCGAGCTTCATCGTCTTCCCATCGAGAATCTGAACACCCTTAATCAAAGCTTTGATCTCATCGTTTCGAGCGGCGTGTTGCATCACCTCGCTGACCCGCTTGTCGGGTTGAAGTCGCTCGCTGGAGCGCTTCGCCCCGACGGCGTCGTCGCCATCATGTTGTACGCAACCTATGGGCGCCTCGGCGTTGAAATGCTGCAGTCGGTGTTCCGCGAACTTGGTCTTCAACGCGATCAAGCATCGGTGGCGATGGTCCGCGAAGCCCTCAGCTCACTTCCTGAAGGACATCCAATCCAGAGCTACATCGAGATCGCTCCGGACCTCTCCTTCGACGCGGGACTCGTCGATACATTTCTTCATGGTCGCGATCGCACCTACACCGTCGACGAATGCATCGAGCTCGTGAGCGATGCAGGTTTGACCTTTCAGGAGTGGTTCCTGAAGTCCCCGTACTACGCGCCGCCGAGCCGCAACAACCGTTTCCTTTCAACCGTCGCCGATCTCCCCGATCGGGCTCAATGGTCAGCGATGGAACGCATCAACCCGCGCAACGGATGCCATTTCTTCACCGCGTGTCACGTCGACCGACCGACGAAGAGCTACGTAATCGATTTTGCTGCGGAAGATTTCACACGGTTTATCCCCGAGTTCCGTTATCGGTGCCGCTTAGTAGGCGAACAACTCTCTCGAAGTAACTGGGTGCTTGATCTCGATTCGACACAACTCGCGTTTGTTGAACTTGTCGATGGTCAGCGCACGATTGACGAAATCATTTCCATCACCGCTGAGAACGGTTCATTCCCTCGCGAACCACGTGAGCGACTCACGCAATTATGCCGGAGCGTGTTCAAAGAACTTTGGCAACTCGACTTCTTTGCAATGGGACTCTCGTAGCGACCCCACTCGCATTGGCCCGATCGCTACCGACCTAACCCGTAAATGCAGGGACAAGCTCGATGGTCACGAGAACTGATTTCGACGAATTCAATCGATGACACAGCAGTGCTCCTCGATGCCGTCTTGAGACACATGCCTGTCTTCGCCGAGGAACTCGGCTGGGAGAAGTAGTCCTTTGTCTTCTAAGGGACAAAAACGATCTTGACCGCGGGCTCAACCATGGCCTCTGGTGCATCGTCGAATGACACAACCTTGGTAATAATCGACCCGGGATCGAGCCGCCCGGAGCTGACAAGATCCAAAACCGCCGGGGCAGTTGCTCTTGCGTGGACGCGACTCACTTCGTAACGGATGCCCTTTAGATACATCGACTGGAGTGGCAATGCGGATCGGGGCGAGACACCACCGGACACACTCGTGCAGGTTCCGCATGGTGCAGTGGCGAAGAGTGCGAGATCACGACCGGGGTCAAGGACACAAGCATCCACGGTTATGGGAAACCGCTCGTCACCGAGGGCATCGACCAGTCGGTCTAGTGGTGCTTCGATGACATGTGCGCCGAGTGCTGTTGCGAGTTGGAGTCGATCATGATCGTGATCGATGTAAACCACGCGTTCACTTCCGAGCGCGATACCGCAGGAAACGGCGTAGAGCCCGACCGACGGTGCAAGTCCGCCTACTACGAGAACTGGAGCACCAGGAATTGCTCGCAGTGGTTCGGCAACACAGCGATAACCATCGCTGACGTTGTCGGGAATTCCTGCGGCGACCATGGGGTCAAGGCCAACAGGTAATGCCAAAAGCATGTGATCGGCAAAAGGCACGCGTACGAGATCGGCAAGCGCGCCCCCAAGATCCAGTCCGCCATGCGGACCAAGACCAAACGCTGTTCCGGATGCAACGGCCGAACACGCGTTGGAGTGACCCCGCAGACACGAAGCACACTCTCCACAACTCGCCTGGAACGGCACGATCACCCGTTGCCCAATGTCGAAACCCAAAACTTCGTCGCCAAGTTCGACGATCTCTCCGACCATTTCATGTCCCATGGCGAACGAAGGTTTCATGGGATAGAGACCAAGTGCGATTGCGGGATCAAGATCGCAGCGCGCGACAGCAATCGGTCGAACAAGAGCATCTCTCGGTCCACTCAAATGTGGATCGGCTGTTTCCTGCCACTCCAATTCACCAGGACCTTTGAAGACGAGATGACGCACGTCAGTCACTCCACGTAATTTTGAATTGCAGCGGCTGTTCAGGGAACGAGCGCAAACCGCTGAAGGTTGGAAGTCGCGAATACATCGGTCAGTCTCACAGATTCCAGAGTGCTGAGCGCTCCCTACCTGACAGGGCTACTAAAAATCGTCGCTACCAAGTCCTTCATTTCCGGGCTCACCTTTGACGGTGCACCTGAATCAAATGGCGGCTGAGGGTCATACTCAATTGCCAGCTGAATCATCTTGGCCATCTCATCGCCCTGCAACGCTGCGACCAGAACGAGGCCCATATCGATTCCCGACGAAACTCCGGCCGCCGTAATGATCTTGCCCTGTGTGATCACCCGTTGCTCGGTTGGCATTGCACCGAGTGCTTCAAGCCTGTCGTAAGACGCCCAGTGCGTCGTTGCCGTGAGTCCATTCAAAATGCCGGCGTGGGCCAAGTAGATCGAACCGGTGCAAACGCTTGTTGTCCACGTCGTCGTCGGGTGAATCTTTTCAACAAACTGAACCACTGCATTCGTTCTATCGATGCCTCGGTCAGCAAGGCCCCCCGGCACCACTATGACATCGAGTGCGTCAATCTCATCGAACGAGTGTGTTGCTTCAATAGTCAACCTTCCGGTGTGATCAACCACCGGACCCTTTTCTGCCGCAACAAAAAACACATCGAGGTCAGGAACATCCACCAGCGTTTGGAATGGACCAACGATGTCCAGCGCTGTGAATTGCGGGTAGAGGACGAGGCCGACTGTTGTCATACCCGTCAATATAAATGTTGTGCGCTGCACAACTTGGTGGGCGTTGAGGGACTCGAACCCCCGACCCTCGACTACTTATCCGGTGAATGCTGGTGCGACTGGATCCGACGTCGGGGTGACAGCAACGACTGAAGGGTCAGAGACGCCGACAGCATTAGTCGCGGTGACCGATACGTAATAGGTCGTTCCGTTGGTCAGGCCGCTAATAGTGCACGAAGTGGCAGTTGTTGTCGTGCAGCTCTGGCCCCCCACGGAAGCCGTGGCGGTGTATCCAGTGATGGGGCTTCCGCCAGTGTTGGTTGGTGCAGTCCACGAAATAGTTGCCTGGGCATTACCTGGCGTGGCCGTGACGTTGGCGGGAGGTTGTGGCGGGAAAGTAATGCGTGAGACCGTGCCGCTGCCTTGGTTCGTCACCCACACACTCGATCCGTCAGGACTCACAACAACTCCGGAGGGGCTGGCGCCAACCGCGATTGAGGTGACCGCATTGGTGGCGGTGTCAATACGCGAGACGGTGCCGCTGCCTTGGTTCGTCACCCACACACTCGATCCGTCAGGACTCACAACAACGTCCCAGGGGCTAGCGCCAACCGCGATTGAGGTGACCGCATTGGTGGCGGTGTCAATACGCGAGATCGTGCCGCTGATTTGGTTCGTCACCCACACACTCGATCCGTCAGGACTCACAACAACGCCGTAGGGGCTAGAGCCAACAGTGATTGAAGTGACGACATTGGTAGCAGTGTCAATACGCGAGACAGTGCCGCTCTGATAGTTCGTCACCCACACACTCGATCCGTCAGGACTCACAGCAACGATGAAGGGGTAAGTACCAACCGTGATTACTGTGACGGCATCGGTAGTCGTGTCAATGCGCGAGACATTGATGAGGTTCGTCACCCAGACACTTGATCCGTCAGGACTCACAACAACGCTTGATGGGTAAAAGCCAACAGTGATTGAGGTGACCGCTTCGGTGGTTGTGTTGATCCGCGAGACAACGGCGACGCCGTTTTGGTTTCTCACCGCCACCCAGATACTCAATCCGTCAGGACTCACAGCCACACTGGAGGGGCCATTGCCAACAGTGATTGAGGTGACGGTATTGGTAGCGGTGTTAATACGCGAGACAGTGTCGCTGTTGAAGTTCGCCACCCACACACTCGATCCGTCAGGACTCACAGCCACACTGGAGGGGCCAGTGTCGACCGTGATTGAGGTGACGGCATTGGTAGCGGTGTTAATACGCGAGACAGTGTCGCTGTTGAAGTTCGTCACCCACACACTCGATCCGTCAGGACTCACAGCCACACTGGAGGGGCCAGTGTCGACCGTGATTGAGGTGACGGCAGTTGTCGAAGGTGTGATTGCACTGGCAAGTCCAGACAACGTCATCACACTGAGAAGGGCAAACGATGTTGCAAGGACCAGAGTGTTGCGAAAGAACCGAATACCTGCGAACTGACTACTGGTCATCATCTAAAAGCCTTTCTAAGTCCGAGACCCTTAGCCCGGATAAAGCACCCTGCTAATAGGGATCGCGGCAATTTATAGGAAAAGGTAGGAACAAGGCGGCAACGTTTTGGAGTTCGGGCCGAAGCGCGGAGCCTGAACGCGCTTTCGTATGCAGCCGTTCTGTGACCGAGCGACTTTCCGTCGATCGCAACGCTGGAGGGACCGGCGCAATGCCCGTCCCTCTCTACGTTTTTCCGGGTGGGCGTTGAGGGACTCGAACCCCCGACCCTCTCCTTGTAAGGGAGATGCTCTAGCCAACTGAGCCAAACGCCCGAAGGAGGCCAGCGTAGCCGTGGTCAGTCGAGGTGTTTTTCCGCATCCCTCGGATCGACCGTGTGCGTGGCGTTCACCCTTGCCAGCGCCACCATTGCTGCAGCAGTTTCGAACTGAAGCTCGGGCAATGCGTCGGGAGCGAACCATTTCACTTCAACAATTTCCGGCGAGGCCGGGCGGACTTCGCTGATCTCCGATAGCGCTGCAGGTCGGGCCCTGTAGATGACATCGACGCGTTGAGGATCAGCGTCAACAACCACTGCGGGCGGACCGACAAGCTCGACGGCAATACCAACTTCTTCGAACACTTCGCGGCGCGCACCAACCTCAGGCGCTTCGCCGCGCTTCAACAAGCCGCCGGGGATACCCCACTTCTTTCGGTACGCCTGACGCACGAGAAGGATCGCTCCGTCGGGTCGTTCAATGACACAAATCGCGCCAACGGTGTACGAAGGCGACACGGTCCGAACAGTGATGCGTCGCACCGAGCGCGGGAACAACCGAAACACGCGCAATGCTGCGCGATGCAGTCGGGCTCCAGGCGATCGATCCATGATCGAAGCCTATGGGCGCTTAATGCTCCGACGCGCATCGACAAGTTGAACCAAGAGTTCCGGTGTGGCGGCGGCAACCGGGGTACGGCGATCGGCGTGCTCAAGGACCACAAGGTCACGATCCTCGGCGTCAACGATCACGGCACCCGCTTCCTTACAAACAAGGAGCCCGCCGAGGTAGTCCCATGACCCATGGGCATTCCACGAACAATCGATGTAGCCATCGACAACACCGCACGCGACAGCGCACAAATCAAGCGCGCACGCACCGAGTGAACGGAACTGATACCAACCGAGCCAGTGGTCGGGATAACCAGAAAGCGCGACGAGTGACTCGCGCATCTTCGTTGCACCCGAAGTCGTCATCGTTTTGCCATTGCGGGTCGCTCCGCCGCCGCGCACTGCTTCGAACCGATCGCCCGTCGCCAAGTTGATAACAAGCGATGCGCGCGCTCCGTCAGCATCGACCGCACACAAACTGGTTGCGTACCAAGGAATGCCGCGACTGGCGTTCGTTGAACCATCGAGAGGATCGAGCACGACAGTGATCTCGGCGTCAGGACGATGACGGCCGGACTCTTCTGACAGAACGCCGACTCCGGCTCGTTCGAGCACTGCGAGGGCGGCAGCGTCGGCGGCGAGGTCGCTGTGGTACTGCCCATCACGGGTTCCGGCCAGACCCCAGTCATCGAGATTCCCAAGCGCAGCACGAATGGCGCTTGCCGTTTCATCGAGGACCTCAAGCAGGATTCTGTCGTCCATGGGGTCGACGGTAGCCTGACCTCTGTGGCGATCATCGACGTTCCCGGCTTCATTGCTGATCTCAAGGACCACGCCGTCGATCATGCCTTCCATGTGCATGACGAGCGGCACTTCATTGAGACCTATTCCATGCGCCAAGCCTGGGAAATCGATCTTCACCCCGAAGACGCCTGCGGCGGTCCGCTCGACCTTCATCTTTCGCTCGAGGTCGACCCCAGAATCATGATCGGGTTCGAAGACAAGATGCTCTCGATTCCCGAGGGCGACGACCCGATTGAAGGGTTCTCCTTCCCACTTGTATTTACGTGGACACTCCCGCCGCTTCGATACCCACCCGACCTGTTAGTGCTTGCCACCGAACTTGCCGGCATGGGCGGAATCGAACTTCCGCTTGAGGTGTCGGCGATCGATTCATTCGCGTCCGTCACCGATGCACCGGAACGCAGCCTGACGATCGTTTCGCGCATTGAGGTTGGACTCGATCGCATCTATCTCGGTCAAGAGCAAATGTGCGATGTGCTCGATACCTGCCACAACGTGAGCATCTGGCTTCTCGACCGAGCAGCAATCTGGCTCGGCGAGGGCTGATTAGTTCTTTCGCAATTCAAGAACACAGTTCCACGACGCAACTTCACGAAGTCCTGGAACGTGCATGATGATGCGAGCCCACGGCCAGTAGCGCGGGTATGCATTTACGAGCTGAAGGCCGTCACGTTCGCGAGCCCAACGAAGCATTGCTCCGATCGTTGTCGGGAACACTGTGACAAGCGGGAGGTTCCGACCCTTCGGTTCGCCGAAGAGACGACGCCACACGCGGATGCTTCGTTCTGGTCCGAGATAGTGAAGCGGAGCAACGGCATGGCCGCCCCATGGCGAATACCAATTCGTCCAACTCACATACGCCCATCCGCCAGGAACAAGCACCCGCTGCAGCTCAGCCAACACACCTTCGGGGCTCGGTGTGTGCTCAAGCACGTTTGAACACACAATCGCATCAAACGAATCGTCAGCAAATGCCAAGCACGTTCCATCGGACACGATTGGCCTCTGCAATTGCGCCGTAGATCGCAACAATTCGTTGAGGTCGATCTCGACCGAAACAACCTTCGCTCCGGCACGCTCCAGTTCGGCCGAATACGAGCCAGGACCACATCCCAAGTCGAGCACACGGAGTCCGTCAACCGAACCAGGCAACTGAGCGACAGCACGTTGCGCTAGTGCATCGCCAAATTCAATGCTCCGACCTCTGTCCTTGAAGAAGAGTCGCAGAATCTCAATCGCGGAAGGAGCCGAGGTCGACGCTGAAGCCATCGTCAATACATCCCTTCGCCCGGAACGTGACCGAGCGGACGAGCAAGCTTCTCGAGGCCAACCGTTCGCAGGAGCCTCACGAATGCATTGCGAACGAACCACGGCAACGACGCTAAGTGAAGTAGGAGATTCCGCAAACTCCCGAAAGGACCGAGGTCGACGCGTTCGTACATGGCAAGGGAACGTGATCGACCCACATAGCGCCAACGACGTGAGAACGAGAGATGGCGAAGAACGGCAAGCGTCACAAACAACGAGTTGTAGACGTCATGAATGAACATCTCTCCCCCAGCTACAACTCGGCTTCCCCACCGCGTGATGTCGTCGGAAGCCGGTCCGTAGCCATGTGCGCCATCGATATAGAGAACATCGATTGACCCTTCGACCAATTCAGACGCCAGGTTGCTGAACTCGCGCACGTGAGTAACCCGATCGGCGACTCCTGCGCTTGCAAGGTTCGCGAGAAACGCTGAGTTGTCTGCCTGTCCATCTTCAACTGCGCCGTCCCACTCACCGGGACCACGATCATTTCCGGCATGTGGATCAATTGCGACAACAGTGACGGACGGAGCAGCGGACCGAGCCAATACCGCCGCCGACTTGCCATGAAAGCTGCCTATCTCAACGATCTGTCCGCCGGGTTTCACTCGCTCGGCAGCGTTCCAAAGAGCTTTGCCTTGAGCTTCACGCATCCACCCTTGCCAGCCCTTCACAACTTCCCACGTCTCTTCCCAGTCATAGGGCGAATGAACAGGCGCATTCACCTCTGCAGAAAGAGGCTTCGGTTCCTTGCCGATGACTCGATAGCCGTAATGCGAGGAAATCGGGAAATTACTCACCGACAAAAAGAGTGACGTCAGTTTCGATTGCTCCTTTGTCCAAGCATCGTCGCTACGAATTGGGCGAGGCTCTGAATCGAAGCGATTGGGGTTTCCCCACACGGTATGGGTGGGCCCAGGAGTAAACATCTTCCCGTCCAAAACTCCCGTGAGGTCGAGATCTTCCTCCATGAAGTTTGCGATAACCGCCAACCACTTCTGTGGGTCCTCGACAAAGTCCTCGTAACGGACTCGCAAATAACGTCCCGGTTCGTCGCGCCAGAACCGTTCGGCAGCGAGATTCGACACGTTGAAGTAGCCCGCCACTTTGAGTGGACCACGTCGTTCCATCTCGACAGCATCACGGTGGCCGGTCTCGGAACGTCGACGTGACCAGCTCTGTCCAATCGCACGAGGGTCACGGACGAGGTGGAGGAATCTGACATCAAGATCGGTGCGTTCCCGCAGGATCATGCTGTAGTGCGGTTCCTTCGATGAGTCGACGAAAACGCGACAACCGGTGACCTCGCCGACAGCGCTGTAGAGGCGCTCAACAACTTCAGGAAACTCTTCGAGTGAATCAAGCCGCCGATTTGTCTCGCCTGGAACTGCCATCAACGGCAAGTGGATCGACCAGAAATTCCGACGAAGATCAACCATTCGTTGGGCATCAATCGGAACATCGCGACCAACGACGTCGAGGACCGGAGCCCAGACTTCACAGGCTCCAAGCTCAGACCCGCACGCGCAGAGCCCACCGGCCACAAGACCGTGACGCCAAATGAACGCCAATTCGCCGCCGGAGAACCAACCCGGCGCGCTACCCAGAATTCGGTCCAACAGCGTGCTTCCGGTTCGACCTGTTCCGCCGATATAGAGGACCTTCATGCCTCGAAACTACTTGCCTTGATTCGGTCGCGGAATCACTAGGGCAAGAACTGCAACGAGCAGTAAGAGGCCAAGTTCATTCGCTATCGGACGACTCGAAGAGAAGTCGAAGTTGAGTTTCAACTGACCCTCAAGAAGAACGGCAAGAACCATCACAACAAGAACACATAAGGCATTCAGCGTCAGGGCTCTTCTACCCAAACGGGCAACCAGAACGCACCCGAGACCGAAGGCAAGGCCCCACCACTTCGCGAGCAAGAACCCTGAAATCACAACCACGAGGTCGGGAAGACGTGTCCTCACCGCATCACGAACGCTCACGACGCCCCCAAAACAGCAACACTACGCAAGCGATCAAAGCAACAAGAGAGACGACCATCGCTATCCGGTACATCTGTTGCGGGCGGAAGCGAATCGTTGCGGTGCCTGCTTCACCTTGGTCGATCGACCAACCCATCTCGCCATTCATTTCAAGGAAATCGGCAGATCGACCCGATGCGGTCAGTCGCCATCCCGGGTGTTCAGGAATAAGGACTGACAACCATCCCTTTTCCGAAGGGATTACCACCGTGTGCTCGGAAGCCGAAACCCGCTGCGAAGGCAAGGGGGCGACGATGCTCGGAATTGCAACTCCCACCGGACTCAGTCGAACCGAAATGAACCGGGCATCACTACTTCCAACCGCCACTAAGCGATGAGCGCCCGCACTCAACGTCACGTCGGCGCAACTCTCGAGGCCCGCATCTCGCGTTTTGGGATCGAAAGAAACGATTCGAGAGTTCACGGGAGCACCATCCATCGTGAACCACTGCCGACATGAAACGTCCAGGGTGCCTTCATCGACTGAATTGGGTACTTCGATGTTTCCAGTGAACCGATAGGCGGACGTTGTCGGCACAACAAACTCGCGACGGAGCAACGATGAATCGGGCTCAGATTCAGAACGAGCGAACGCGTAGAAGGGCTGTACGGCAGCACCGAGTCGTTCGACATCGACTGGCACTCGAATCCACTGCACAAGATCTAGTTGACCGTCACTACTGAATAACTGCACTTCTTCAAACCCAAAGCGACCATGCACGCCATTCGTTTCAGAAATCTGGACCTTTACATTTGTCGCAGCGCGGCCAATTTCGGCGCGACCAACAAGCCCATCAAAGACAAGCGGGTACTGAACGACGAAACCATCACTTCCGACGATGTCGACTCGAGCAGTTTCTATGCGGGCGTCATCGAACGATGTTTGGGTCACCACGACGTGATCAACAAATGTTGATTGATTCAGTTCCACAGAAACTGAAGTTCCCTCGACAGGGCCCACGGCGTCGCTCACCCACCACGAGGTCAGAGGGTCTCGGTCAAATGCCGCAGCTGCGGTCGTGTCGAAGCTCCAAGAATCGAATCCGTAACCCGCACGAATTGCGGTGATGCTGTCCGCGTTGTCGAACTGCGCCACAGTCTGCGTCGACGGGTTTGTCGGATCCAGCACCAAGATCGGCCGCGTTGAATCCTCATTGACTGTCAGTAGCGGCGAGGTTCCAATTCGCGAGCCATTTCCAACAGCAGACGCCACGCGCCTTGATCCATCGGTTACGAAAATGGGAGCTCCCTGATCCACAAGGCTGCTGGCTTGAGCGTCACTTAGATCAGGAAGAAAGGTCGTTGGACGACCATCAAGGAGCCCATTCGCGCTGAGAGCATAGAGAGAATCAGGTCCTCCACTCACGATGGACGGCGGACCACTTGAGTAGCTGGCGTCAGGCGTCGGATTTTCGACTTGAAACACATCGACCATCGAATATCCATTGCTGTCGCGGCCGAACTGCGCGGCAAGAGAAAGACCGGGCGCAGTTCGAAGTTCTGAGAGCGGATCCATCGGAATGCCAGTCGCCAATGGATCAATATCGTTCTGAACGAGGACCCAACGAACCCCCAACCACTTCAAAATCGGTGTCACAGAAGTTGGATCAATTTCAAAATTGGTAATGAGATGGTCAAACGCATTCGTCGCGTCGGCCAACTCACCAGTCGTCGATGGAATGGTCGATGCAGTAAGGACTATTGGAGACATGTAGGCATCGAAGAGGGTGTCGTTGATCGAGCCCCACTGATAGGTCGCTTGCGAGGTCGCTGGAAGAACCAAAACTCGGTCAGTTGCCGGCACCGATTCGAACCAATCGAATGCCTCATTCCAGTAGTCCGGTATGTCGGCTTGCGAAAGACGGTCGGAGAGACGCGATCCCTGTAATAACGGTAAGGCGCTCAGTACGAACGAGCCAAAGAGAACGAAGAGCGTTCCTGCGACGACCAACCGACGCTTTTCGCTACTTTCAACGGCAGTTCGAATCCATGCAAGCGCAGCAATCGTTCCGCACGTCGCAAGGAACGCGATTGCGAGTACCGCGATTGGACCGCCCTTATAGGTGGTACGAAACGCCGCAGATCCACCGACGTTGTTGAAGATCCAATCAAAAGCGCCTGCGATCGGAGATTGCTGCGGGCTGTGAGCGCCAACCATGACGACGACAGAACCGACCAGAAGAATTCCCCACGTCCGTCGAAGCGGTGTCAGTTTCCAACCCAACGCAATAATCGCGAGTGCCAGCGCGACAAACGTTGCCACGATGACTGCCGGATGAGTCACATAGAACGAGGCGCTAGGCGCCTCCGTCTGCGCACCCCAGCCGTAGTAGGTAAGCCATTTCCCCAGCCCTCGCCACGATTCAAATGACGAAGACGTTTGGGCAACCGTCTCCGGCAATTCAGTCGTACCGAGGTTTCGACTCACGATGGGACTCGACAGAGCAAGCACAACAAGCATCGGAGCACTCACCAACACAGTCAGGATCCCGGCTGGAGTCCCGAACTTCAGGAGCCCGCGCCACGTGCCTTTCCCTTCCAGGACGATGAAGACTCCAAACAGAGCGACAGGGACGATGACAAACAGGAGTGATGCGGTGTTGAGCATCCCCACTGAGAACACAGCGAGCGCACTTGCGGCCGAGAACTTGAGTGTTCGACGCAACTCGCCTCTACTTGCGCATTGAATGCCTTCATACGCGAATGCGATGAGCCATGGAAGCAGCGCCACAGGCAGAAACAGCCCGGAGGGCATGATCGCCTGCACCGAATACGGGTTGAATGCGTAAAGCAGGCCCGCAAGAAGCGCCCAGTTCGACCGTTCAGGCCAGATCCGCCGCCAGAGATACCAGGCGCCAATCCCAGCAATGGATAAATAGATCGAAAGGGTGAGCCTGCCGATTAGCCATACGGGAGCGCCGATCCATGCCAACAACGACTGAATGAGTCCGACTACTGGGGAAAAGTATTGCAGAGGCACGCCAGAACCCCGAGTGTCATCCCAAAGTTGGAGGTGCCGCGTGAGGAACTGCCATGGCGCTGCGATGTGCTCGAATCTCGCGTCGCGAACAACAATTCCTCTGTGAAATGCGGCCATGGTGGTGACCGCGATTACAACGATGAGTAACGGCCCGGCGAGCGTCTTTAACCGGGTGGTCATCGTTCGTTGATTCATCGAACCAACCGTTGAAACAACGCTTCGTAGGCGTCGACAGTTCTCTCCCAGGTATAGGAAGAGGCTCGTTCGACTGCATCCTTTCGGAGCCGCGCGACTTCCTCGGGATTACGCGCGAGTGATTGAAGAGCCTTCCGAAGCGACAGCTCGTCACCCGGCCTCGTCGTAAGCCCGACTGATCCGACGACCTCTCGGACTCCTGGAAGACTGGACGCGACCGGCACACATCCACTCGCCATCCCCTCGAGCAGCACAATTCCGAATGCCTCGGCTCTTGTTCGCGATGGCAAAAGGATGACATCGTGCTCGCGCATCATTTGGCCGAGGCCGTCGTCAGCTACACGACCGTAGTGACGCACATTGGTCGATGTAACTGGGATTTGCTGCAGGACGCTTGAGAGAACAGGTCCTTGTCCCACCAACGTCAGGTCAAGGTCCGGGTGGCCCACAACCGCTCGAACGGCCACTGCCATGCCCTTGTAGCGACGAAACTGCCCGACTGCGAGGACCCGAAGGGGGCCCTCACCGGAGTACTCGCGCTCGCCGGGAAAAAACCGGGCCTCATCAAAGCCCCAGGGAATGACTGCAACTGTCATTCCATGACGTTCAAACGGGACCGCATAGTCCTTCGTCGTCGTGACGATGCCGTCGCATTTCTTTGCCACACGTCGAAAGAACATCTCGTAAAGACGGCCGAGAACATCGGCGGACCACTTTCCAAAGTGCAGCGAAAAGTGGTGTGTGTAAACGATCTTCGCTCCCCGATTCCGTTTCGTGAATCGCAACAGTGCGAGATCGCTAATCGATGGTGCTGGTCCGTGAATGTTGATGATGTCGAACGGACCGTCGTTCTCAATGACTGCGCCGACCTGTGCCATGAGGGTGGAGAAGCGAATCCGGTCCCACCGAACTCCTCGAGCTTCCGCTGAGGAAAGGACTACAACTTCATGACCTCGGGCAATCAGACCATCCGCTATCTCACCAATTGATTTCGCGACGCCAGAAACGAGTGGCGGCGCTTCGGATGCGACGATGAGAACACGAAGGCGAGTCATAAGGGGAGTACATAAACTATCTCAGACCACCTGCCGCAATTCAGAACGATGAACTACGCACCTACCTCATCAATTCCCGAAGCCGCGACCCACTTTGCCCAACTCCAGAACGATGAGTGGGGTCACCTCTATCCCGCCGCAACCGTCGATCGTTCGCAGTTTGACCTTCTCAACAACCGATACGACGAGTGGGACATCACAACACTTCGGTTGGCGTGGTTCGCCTGCAATGAAGAGGGAGAACCGCTTGGCGTCGCAATGCTCGTCGGCGACGGCGAGGTCGAACCCCGCGACGAGCGTGACCTTGAGGGCCCGTGGTTTGCCGGGCTCGTGGTCGACCCAGCGTTTCGGCGCCAAGGCGTTGGTGCTGCCCTACTGGACTTCGTTACCGAACAGGCCCGATTACTCGGCTTTCAGCGACTGCGACTTGTCACCGAGCACAAGACCAAGTTTTACGAACAGCGCGGATGGACGATTGAACGAATAGTCACCCTGAATTCAGTACCCAATACCGTGATGTTCATTACTCTCAAATCATGAATATCACACCTGTTGCCGGCCATCTCGGGGCAATCGTTGAAGGCATCGATCTTGCATTTGCCACGCCCGACGACGTCGTTGCGATCAAAGCGGCAATTGAGGAATACCTCGTCCTCTTCTTTCCCGGTCAGGGCGCGATGACTGACGAGCAGCAAGTCACCTTCACCCTCAATTTCGGCGGCCCCTACTTCCACCCGATCGCCCGAGCTCTTGGTGCAACAGAATTCAAAGCGGGACACATTGTCGATGACATCGACCACCCGCCCTATCAAGACAAATGGCACACCGATGTCAGTTGGGATCCAGAGCCCCCAACATTCGGAAGTCTTCGGATGGTGGAACTCCCTGACCGAGGCGGCGACACCGTCTTTGCATCGATGTACGCGTCCTACGACGCGTTGAGCGACCCAATGAAGTCCGCACTCGACGGGCTAACGGCTTGGCACAACCTCGGCGATGAAGTCGCATTCCGTTCCAAAGCTGGCGACGAAATCGTCGATGCCACCCTCAAACTTGTTCCCGGAGCAAATCATCCCGTCATCGGAGTTCACCCCGTGACGGCAAAGAAGTTCATCAATGTGAATTCAGAGTTCACCTCTCATATCAATGAGATGACGAAGGCGGAAAGCCAGGCGATCCTCAGTTTCCTTTATGTCCATTGCGCGAACCCCAACTTCGAGGTGCGTTGGAAGTGGACCGTTGGCGATCTTGTTCTCTGGGATGAACGCCCCACGCATCACTTTGCTGTCGCGGACTACTACCCGAAGCGGCGTGAGGTCATCCGCGTCAACGTTCGCTAAATGAGTTCCACTCAAGACGAGTCAACAACTCGAATCACTGAATGGCATGAGCCTGTCATGGGTACTGCCGTGGAAGTACAACTCGTACTTGCTGGCACAGACGCTGACGCCGAGGGTCGGTCGTACATCTCTGCTGCAGTCGAAGAAATGGTTCGACTGCAGAACATCTTCTCGTCAGTGGATCCAACGAGTGAGTTTTCTCGGTGGGCGCGCAACGACATCGCCGAGATCAGCACTGAACTCACACAAGTCCTTTGTGAATCTGCGCATTGGCAACACTCGTCTAGCGGCCGATTCAACCCGGCAGTGGCCGAACTCACCGAGTTCTGGAACAGCGCTCAGAGCGCCGAGACCATGCCCGATACTGCATCAGCCCAACGCATCGCCGATGCGATTGCTTCACCTCGCTGGCAAACGAGTCGCAGTGGAGCGGTCGAACAACTCGGTGATTGCTCGAGATGCACCCTCAACGCCTTCGCAAAGGGGTGGATCGTGGATCGAGCCGTGGAGCATCTGCTCAAGCATCACAGTGTCCGAACGGTCACCGTGAATGCCGGCGGTGATCTCCGCCGTTCAGGTGCGGACCCCCTCATCGTCGGAATTGAGAACCCGTTTCGTCCTTTCGACAATGAACCGCCGATCGCTGCGATCTCAATTTCCAACGCAGCCGTTGCTACAAGCGGATCAGCCCGAAAGGGGTTCCGCATCGGGGACAAGAAATTCGGTCATGTCATTGACCCTCGCAGTGGATGGCCCGTCGAAGCGACCGTTTCACTGTCCGTCGTGGCTGACACTGCAGCAACCGCAGATGCCCTTGCGACGATCCTCGGCGTTCAGCAGCCGACTGATGCGATTGCCGAAGCAAACGAAAATGGGATCCCGATATTCATCGTCGATTCCGATGGCCGCCAGCACCGATCTGATCCTTGGAAACAGATCGAGGTCGACCTCAGCTAAGCGTGATCCAGATCAGGATCAGCACCACGACGACGCCCACACCAGAAACGATGAGGGCAGCGGTGCGTCGCTTGCGCAGGAACAACTGCATCACCAACCCACTGATCGAGATCACCACGAGCAGAAGTCCAGCAATATCGATCAGCCACTTCCAGGACGACCCTGCACTACGACCCTTGTGGAGGTCGTTCATCACACCCCAGAACATTCCTTGTTGTTCGGTAACTAATTCGTACTGGCCGCTGGTTGTCGAGAACGTGAGATCGGCCGCATATCCGGGCTGCCGATAGCGGATCGAGGCGGAGGTGCCCGTCGAATCAAATCCTTCAACTTGTCCCCTCACGCCAAGTTCGTTTCGTGCGAATTCCGAAACCGTGAGGTAGTCGACCGCACCGTTGGCCTTTGGTGACATCGGAAGCACACCAGTTTCCGTCGCCGTGGTCGAGGAATCACCGATCGACCATGTCGGATGGTTCAAGGTGATTCCCGTGATGCCAAAAAACAACACCAACAGCAACGCCGCCATCGAGGTGTAGACGTGAATGAGTCGCGACCACTTGTTCGTCGCCCGCTTGGCGTCGGTCATGTCGGCCATGATCAGGGGATGTAGGTCATCAAGACCTTGGAGATTTCGCCCTTGTCAGCAGGGCTCGCCGATGATGGAACTGCGGCAATCGTCAACGGCTGAGAAATGACTTCGTAGGGGCCCTTCTCACGGGCGCATTCGATGAAGAAGAGATAGTCGCCCTGCGGCATCTTCTGACCCGACGCATCTTTTCCGTCCCATGCCACCGAATACGAGCCAGCGTTACGCGTCGCACTCGACATTGACTTGTCGGTTCCGCCACTCGACGACATCCATGATCGCATGTCACTCAAGTAGCGCTCGTTCTCACCAGATGAATACCAAAGCGAAATTGTGTCGACGAATTCACCCGCTGCCGTTTCTACCCACACCGCGATGTAGGGATTCTTTGCTCTTCCGCCTTCGGTCGCCGCATAGGTGAAGTCGATCGCAACCTGACCGCTTGCAGGAATGGGAACTCCAGATCCTGAGGCCTTCGCCGAGGTAGAGCTGCCCCCCGATGGCGCTGTTGTTCCTGGCACTTGCGTTGTGGAACTGAAGACGTCCTTGTCGCTCTTTCCACCACAGGCCAGCGCCGGCACTGCGAGAACTGCGCCAAATGCCGCTGCTCCAGCCAGAACGGATCGGCGGGAGATCGCTCGCCGATACAGCGAATCAGAATGCATTTCCGCCGGAGAGTTCTCGTCTGCCATAGGCGAAGTGTACGAGAGCCCTCGATGAGTAGAGGCCTCTTCAGGGTAAGAGTTTCGTGAGAATGTCAGCGCAAGAATCGACGTGCGGTGCGCCAGTAGCCCGCTGCAGCTGCATCGAGAAACAAAAGTGACTTAGGAATCGGAAAGTTCTTGGCATCAAGTCGGTCCGACATCAGGGCCGAGAGTTCCTTATCCCCCACCGTTCGTTCGGACTGCACTGCACGACGACGTTCACGCAACCACTTCCGGTGTGAGAGCAGCCAGCCCCATCCGTGGACTTTTTCGCCGAACCATCCGCTTTTTGCACCGATGAGCGCCATTGCAACCTCAGTGGCAGCGATGAGCGGGGCGAGGAGTACGAGCGTCCGAGAATCCCAACACGTCAGCATAAAAATCAAACGATTGCGTTCAACGAGGTACATCTTGTTGCCGACGCGACCGAATTCGTAACGGTGACGACCAATTGCATCGGGAACGTAATGAACCCGAAGCCCTCGCTGCCAGCAGCGCCAGCTCATGTCTGCGTCTTCGTGAAACGCGAAGTAATGCGATTCGTAACCGTCGAGTGATTCCCACACATCGCGGCGCAACATCACGAGTGCGGCCATTGCGCTCGCGACGTCTTTGGCGATCGCATGGGTCGCCGCCGGCTCACCGAAGCCACCGACCCAACTGAAGCCGAGAAAATGAATGTCGTTGCCGGCAGAGTTCAACATGGTGATGTCGTCGTTGAGCCGGATGCTTCCGCCGGCTATGCCCACGGTTGGGTCACTCGCAACTTCGACTAAACGAAGAAGTGCATCGGGTTCGACGACAAGATCGCCATTGGCCATTACGAGGTAATCGCCCTTTGTGAAGGTGGCTCCGAAGTTACAGCCGGGAGAGAAACCCAGGTTCTCGCCGTCGCCCACGACGGTGAGCCCTGGAGTACCCCGCAAGCGCTCAACGGCGCCGTCGGTGCAGCCGTTGTCAACAAGGACAACGTCGATCTCGACGCCCTCAGATGCGAGAAGCGCGTGAATGCCACGCTCAAGCCACGGTTCGTCTTGATACGAAAGAACGACTGCGCTGACTCGCGGCGTCATCGACGCGACAACCCCAGCATGCTTAGAAAGAAACTGCCCATGATCGTTTCGACGCCGAGCACCGAAAGCGTTGCGGCGGGCACGGCAAGTCGGACTGCGTCGCGGGCATTCAGTGCGCCGAAGTCCGATGAACCCCAGTTAATGAAACCGTAAATCGCAAGTGCAATGCCAACGACCAGGAGTAGGACTCCGATAACGAGGCCGCGCTCTAAATTCAGAACTTTGAACGCTTGTTGCATGCCGGGAGAAGCCGGCATCAGTCCTTCGTTCGTAACGAAGGCTCTGGAGAATGCAGCAAAAAGAATTGCCTGAAAACCAATGAGAACTGCAGCCATGGCATACACAAGCGCCGAAACATCGAGCGCATGCTCGCCAATCTGAATTGGACCGGCAAGCAGAGCTCCACCCAGAACGAGACCGACGAGAAAGAGGACCATCCCCGGATAGAGAAAGAGCCAACGGGGGCTGTAGAGAAGAAGGAAACGAAAATGCCGCCAACCGTCGCTCCACGTGCGCAGATGCGGACGTCGGCTGCGCCCATCAGGCGACAACGTGGTCGGAACTTCAACGATGTTGAGTTTGTTGAGAGTCGCCTTCACGACCATTTCACTTGCGAACTCCATGCCAGTTGTTCGCAAATCAAGGTCGAGGATTACTTGGCGGCGAAAACCACGCAATCCGCAATGGAAATCTTTTACGGGGCTCCGAAAGAGAACTCGACCAATTGCAGTGAGCACAGGGTTTCCGAGGTATCGGTGGAGAGCAGGCATTGCTCCGGATTCGATGCCACCAGCAAACCTGTTCCCCATAACAAGGTCGGCTCCACCACGAAGCGCCTCGACGAACGGTCCAAGGTTGGAGAGGTCGTAGCTGTCGTCGGCATCGCCCATAATGACGAACTCGCCCCTGGCATCGACTATGCCGGCCGTGAGAGCAGCGCCGTAACCACGAATCGGGACATCGACGACGCGAGCTCCTTCGGCCCTGGCGATGTCCTGCGAACCGTCAGTACTGCCGTTGTCAGCGACCACAACCTCGCCGTCGATACCCAGACCTGCGATCGAGGCCTTGGCTTTACGGATACACACCGCCAGCGTTTCTGCCTCGTTGAGGCATGGGAGAACAACGGTGAGCTCCATGGCCCCGATACTAGGTGAGCGGCGCCTTCAATCGATCAGACCAAGTTGCTGACGAATGGAATGGTGATCGAGGTAGTCCGTACACCGTTGGATTCGTTGAGTTGCGTCCAATTCTCCAATCATCGCGCCATCGATCGTGATCGATTTGCCCGTACCAATACGATCGCCGATCGCTTCACGTTGAGTTCCGGTCATCGTGTATTCAACAACAAAGCGTTTCGCCGACGATTCATCGACGTTGAGCACTTGATGATCCCGAATCAAAAAATGGAGATCCGGGTACCCGCGCAATGAGCGATCGACCATCTGGCGCAATTGCGCGGCACCCACGTAGGTCGAGCCAGCAGCCATCCGATGAATCCCGTCATCGGCATACAGACGAACGATTGCGTTTGGATCGTGGGAGTTCCACGTTTCAGACCATGTCTCTGCGAACACTGGGTTCACCACTGGTCCTCCAAACACAAACGCTCACGAACAAACAGGTGGTGGGGCGGGTGGGGATCGAACCCACGACCAAGGGATTATGAGTCCCGCGCTCTGACCACTGAGCTACCGCCCCGTTGGCCAATCTTGCTCCGGGGGTGGGGCTCGAACCCACGACCCTCTGATTAACAGTCAGATGCTCTGCCAGCTGAGCTACCCCGGAAAGGAAAGGTGAGGATAGCAGCGGCCCCGAGACCCCTCGTCCAGAGCACTACCAGCCGGCTTGGCAGGCTCCGAGTCGAGCCGATTAGACAGTGGGCGACTCTCCCCTGATGTCGGCCATGATTTCCTCGGGGGTTAGATCGAAATCAGGGTTGAACTCCAAGCCTGGTTCCCAGGACGGTTCCGGCTGGCGCCGGCGTGCCGCTATCACCAGCGCCAAAGCCGAGGCGACGGCAGCAATCAGCCCCACCACAAGAAACTGCTTCATCAGTCGACCTCGAAGTAGTCGCGCAAACGCTGACTGTGCTGAGGATTGCGCAGCTTCGCCAACGTTTTCGTCTCGATCTGACGAATTCGCTCGCGAGTGACACCGAATTGGCGTCCGACTTCCTCAAGCGTGCGGGGCTGACCGTCGTCGAGCCCAAATCGCATGCGGAGAAGTTCACGTTCACGATCATTGAGTTCGTCGAGCGCTTCCTCGATCGCTTCGTTGAGCATGTGCCGAGTCGCAGCATCGGCGGGAGTCTCAAGGCGGTGGTCTTCGATGATGTCGGAGAGGCTTGAATCCTCCCCTTCACGTAGCGGCGAATCAAGCGACAGTGGATCAATCGCAAAGCGCTTCAGCTCGCGCACTTTCTCGACCGGATACTCCAGCCGGGAAGCAAGTTCTTCGTCGGTTGGCTCACGCTCAAGCTGCTGAGTCATCTCGCGCGAGACTCGAATCTGTTTGTTGATCGCTTCCATCATGTGGACAGGAATGCGAATTGTTCGAGCTTGGTCAGCAATTGCCCGAGTGATGGCTTGGCGAATCCACCACGTGGCATAGGTCGAGAACTTGAACCCCTTCGTCCAGTCAAACTTCTCGACTGCTCGCATAAGCCCAAGGTTTCCTTCTTGAATGAGATCAAGAAGCTGCATTGCTCCGCCGCCCGCGTAACGCTTAGCAATCGAGACGACCAGGCGCAGATTGGCCTGGGTGAGTTCTGCCTTTGCGTCTTCACCTTTGCGAGCAAGTCGCTTCAGTTGCGTACGTTCGGCCGGTTCGAGGGCATCGAGCAAACCTTCGGCAGCGAGGTCAGCCAGCCGCTCCGACGCCGCTGTTCCTCGTTCGATCTGCTTGGCCAGTACAACTTCTTCGGGCCCCGTCAACAACGAAACGCGCCCAATCTCGCGCATGTACATGCGGACAGGATCAGAAGTGCCGCCCGATTGAGAATTCAGTCGCATCGTGCCTTTGGTCGATGGTCGGAATCGGGCCCGCATCCGACGCTCAACAAGGTCGTCGTCTTCAAGGTCATCGAGCAGTGGGTCGTGAGCGATGATGACGACTTCTTCGACATCACCAACAGTGTCGGCATCATCGAGCGCGTCGATCTCTTCAGCAACAGGAACTGCATCGTCAAGGGTGACGCCGTGTTCAGCAAGACGCAGACGAAGTTGTTCAATTGCTTCCGGCGTTGGATCGACATCGATAAGTGCTTCGATGGCTTCATCGCCGGAGACAACAAGATCGGGTCGGGCCAAGCCACGCTTGACCAGCCGTTTGAACGCAGCGTCATCGGGGGGATTACCACGAGACGATGACTCGGTTGACGAATCCGATACCTCAGTTACCTCAGACATGACGGACCTCATCATGGTCGACTGAATCGTTCTCGGATTCAGTGAGCCAAGCCAGCAGGTCGTACATGGCTTCCATGTCTTCGTTGAGCGAACCTTCTTGCTCACGAAGATCCATGATTCGGAGGTTGAGCCAGCGAATGGCTTCGCCTACGGCGAAGGGATCGGCTGCAACTCGGGCTTCGGCCTGAAGCGCAGCCATGGATGCATTCGCAGCGTCGTCAACGAGTCGGATCATCACGCTCTGCACTGTTGACTCGGGTTCTTCGACAGCGAGACGTTGCAGGAGATTGCCTGCGACAGGATCATCGGCAGCGGCCATCTCAATGGCATCGGCGACAGACGCCGTAGCTAGCAGCGCCCGATAGGCCGTGGCCGCGAGCGGATCGGGAAAGAGAACCTCGTCGAGAAGAGGCGTGATGGACTCGGGATCCCAGATGAGGTGCCGGAGCGCTTCAGTGGCAGCCGTGTCGCGATGCACGAGTGGTTG